>PBYL01000083.1 GCA_002729595.1 Thalassovita sp.
ATGAAATGTATGAGGCTACCATGGTAAATTTCCCAGAGGCTAATATTGCTATTTTTACTGCAGCTGTAGCTGATTATACACCAAAAGTAGTCTCAGATACTAAGATCAAAAAAAATGATCCTGAGATGGAGATTAGCCTCATTAAAACCCATGATATTGCCAAAGAAGCGGGAAAAATCAAAAAAGAAGGTCAATTAACTGTAGGTTTTGCGTTAGAGACAGACAACGAAGTTGTAAATGCTCAGCAGAAACTCAAAAAGAAAAACTTTGATTTTATCGTACTTAATTCTCTCAAACACGATGGAGCAGGCTTTGGTCACGATACAAACAAAATTACTATAATAGAAGAAACTGCTCAGCAGGAATTTTCTCTAAAATCTAAAAGTGAAGTTGCAGTTGATATCTTGAGCAAGATTATTGAGAAAATTAAATAAACCATTTTTTTAACTCATTCAGATATTCATGAATTCAGTAAAGTTTCGAATCGTCTTATCTTTATTTGTTTTCAACGCTTTTATTGTAAGTGCACAAGAACTACAATGCAATGTTGAAATAAACTCGGAGAGGGTGCAAACACAGCAAACCCAAATCTTTGAAGATATGCAAAATGCTATCACTGAATTTATGAACACCACCAAATGGACAGACGACGAGTACGAGGAGAATGAGAAAATTAAATGTAATCTGTTAATTATATTAGGCTCCAATTCTACCGTAAACACTTTTGAAGCAAACGTGCAGATACAGTCTTCTAGACCTGTGTTTGGTACTGATTACGAAACTCCATTAATTAACTTTTTAGATAACAAGTGGGGCTTTGCTTATACTGTTTCTCAACCCCTTATTTTTGCAGAAAATACTTATAATTCTGAGTTAACATCCTTATTAGCATTTTATGCTTATATAATTATTGGTCTAGATTACGATTCTTTCGAAAAACAGGGAGGAACTCCTTATTTTAATATAGCAAGAAATATCGCTTCACTAGCTGAACAACAAGGCGGTGGAACAGGTTGGACATCTTTGAGTGATACCAGAGATCGCTATTGGGTGAGCGAAAACCTAAATAATGCGCAGTTTGTAGATTTTAGAGATGCTATTTATGATTACCACAGATTAGGGCTTGATGTATTTAACGAAGACCCTGATGGCTCAAGAGAAGTGATTATGGGGTCATTAGAGAAAGTTGCCAAAGTGAGAGAAGTATCGCCAACCTCTATAATGGTAAATACATTTTTTGATACAAAAGACTCTGAGTTAGTTAATATTTTCTCTAGAGGAGATATGCAGCTACGAGAGCAGGCTATAGAGTTGCTTACTAAAATAGATCCAACAAACAGTAACGATTATAAAAAGGCCTTGAAACAATAAGTTTCAAGACCTTTTTTTAGATAGTATCTTCAGAAAGTTAATCTTCGTGGATTAATATTTTCTCAATTGTATCACCTTGTTTGATTTTGTCAATTACTTCATCACCTTCAACTATTTTTCCAAAACAAGTATGGTTTCTGTCTAAGTGTTGAGTTTGCTCACGGCTATAGCAAATGAAGAACTGAGAACCGCCAGTATTTCTTCCTGCATGTGCCATTGAAATTACACCTCTGTCATGGTATTGGTTGTCTCCATCAAGTTCACATTTAATTGTGTAACCAGGTCCGCCAGAACCATTTCCTACTGGGCAACCTCCTTGAATTACGAAACCAGGAATTACTCTATGGAAAGTTAATCCATCATAAAAACCTCTTTTAGATAGGTCTATAAAGTTTTTTACTGCTATTGGAGCATCTTTTTCATAAAACTCCAATTTCATTGTACCTCTTTCCGTCACTATTTCTGCTGTTGCCATAAAATGTTGATTTATTGATAAAAAAGATTAATCTAAAAATGTTTATTATCAGAAAGTTAATTTGAATGTTTTCACTTAAAAAATTAAGGGTTAAAACTAACTAAATAAATACAAACAGAGAAGTAGACTTCTTGGATTTATGCAATAAAAAGAAGATTTTGATGCTAATAAAGAGTAAAAAGCTTGTAATATAAAGATTCAATATATTACGTTTGAGAAATAAAATGTTAAACAACTTAGTTTAGCAAGGTAGTTTTTGCAAAATACGCAACAATAAATTATATGGCTGTAGATCTTGTAATGCTTGTTGATGATAATGATACTGATAATTTTATCAATAAGCGTATTATTGAATTAACCAGTTTTGCCTACCGTATTGAGATTAAAAATTCCGGCAAAAGTGCATTGGAATATCTTGAAAGCGTGATCGATGATCCGGAAAATTTACCTAATTTAATTTTTCTGGACATAAACATGCCAATCGTAGATGGCTTTGTGTTTTTGTATGAGTTTGAAAAATTCGCAGATCAGTTAAAAGATAAATGCAAGATAATTATACTCTCAAGTTCAGATAATCAAAGAGACATTGATAAAATCATTAATAATAACTTAGTTGTAAAATTTATAACAAAGCCATTAACCGAAGAAGCGCTTGCAGAAGTAGACAGGCTTATGAAAAAATAGAGGAGATTTTATTGAACAAAAAGATATTTTTAAATCTTTCTTTACTCTCAGTTAGTTAAAGTAAAAAATTATTGCTTAGTAGAAGATTATACAAGTAAATTTCACTTTTGAGTTAATAGTTTTTTATTTATTTGAGATTAACGAAAGATTTTTTTTAATTTCATGCAATAAAACTTGTATTTTTTTGTGATTGATTTGAACCTCGCATTCTTTTCTTATTCTTTAGTTGAATTTTAAGAAGGTTCAAAAGTTTTTTAACTAAATTTTTTCATGATGTTTAAGTATTCATTCAGCCTGTTTTTGGTGGTATGCAGTCTGATTACTATCCCTGTTCTAGGACAATATTCATCGTCAGATTTAAAACAAATTAAGGCACTTGCAAAAGCTGGAAATGCCCATGCTTTATATCAGTTAGGTCAGGTATATGAAAAAGGCTATGGTACCAGTGTGAACTACAAAAAAGCCTTTAAATACTACGAACAGTCTGCAAAAAGTAAGTATGATTCTGCTCTTTTAGCTTTAGGTAATCTTTACGAAACTGGAAATGGTACTCCTCAAAGCTACAGTTTTGCTGTAAACTACTATATGGCAGCTGCTGAATACAAAAATGCAGAAGCATTTTCTAAGCTAGGTAATATTTATTATACAGGAGCTGGTGAAGTACCTAAAGATTCTAAAAAAGCAATAGATAATTTTCTTAAAGCATTTGCTCTTGGTGATAAAACTGTATTGTCGAAACTGGATAAATTGCCAGTTGAGAATGATGCCAATAAATCGCTTTTAGGTTACATCTTTTACAGTGCTGAAAAAGGAAATGCTGAAAGTCTGTATAAATTAGGAAAGATGTATGAGACTGGAAAAAGTGGAGTAAGTAAAGATGAGGCTAAAGCTTTTAGAAACTACTTTGAAGCTGCTAATAAGGAATATGCTCCAGCTCAATATGAATTGGGTAAAATCTATACATCTGGTTTAAGAACTACTAATGCAGATGTGCCAAGAAATATGAGATTAGCAGTACTCAATTTTATAAGAGCCGCAAACGGTGGAGTGGAAGCTGCTAGAAAAGAACTCGAAGGGCTTACTTTAGATATTTATGTAGACAAAAATAATCCAGATTACATAGAGTACATTTCCAAGAATGGTGGTGAAAACATGGGAGCAAGGTATTTCTCATTGTATCAAAATCATCTTACTGGAAAGGGTGTGGCTAAAGACGCAGACAAAGCTTTGGAATATTGCCAAAGAGCTGCATTAGAAGGTTATGTTCCTGCTATGTTAGAGTTAGGTGGATTATATTCTAAAGGCACATTGGTGAGTATGAACCAAGAAAATGCATTTCAATGGTATCAAGAAGCTGCCAATAATAAGAGTGATTCAGCTATGATTATTCTAGCGAATATGTATTCAACTGGTAGAGGAACTAAAATTGATACAGAAAAAGCAGTAAGATGGTATTTAAAAGCGGCAGGTTCATCTAAAAGCTCTGTAGCAGGGCAAGCAATGTTACAACTTTCAAAATACGATATTACAAGATATATCAATCCAGATGATCTTGATTATGTAAGTTACTTGGCAAATAAAGGAGATACAGAATCTCAATTAAGAGTCGCTAATTATTATTTCAGTCAAGGAAGCGAAAAAGCAGTGCATTGGTACAAAAAAGCTGCTGATAACGGTATTGTTGATGCACAGAGAAGTTTGGGTTATATTTATCTGAAAGGGCAGTTAAATGTGATTCAAGATATTAGGCAATCAGTTCAGTATTTTTATCAAGCAGCGCTACAAAATGATGTGGAGTCTATGAAGGAACTGGCTATTTTGTTCTCTCAAAACCAAATACCAGACGAGCCAGATTTTTACTCTAAAGGATATGAGTTAGCTCAAAAATACCTTCAATTAACTGCTAATGATCCGACAAAGAGAGATACCTTTATTTATAAAGTAATTGGAGATTTGTCTACTACTAATAAAGATTATAGCAATGCGATAGCATATTACACAGCTTTTATTAAATCTTACAATCCAGAATCAAATACTCCTTTAAAGCTGATAAAAGCTATTAATAGCAGAGCAGTTGCCTATTATCTTTTAGGTGATTTAACCAGTGCTTCAACAGATATCTCAATTTGTTTGTTAGAGTTAGACCAGAATAGACAGCATGTAGATGTAAGACAAGAATATGTGAAGTTGAAAGGTATGTATCACTATCAGGAAGGTAGAATTGCTTATTCTGCAAATAATACAACTGCTGCTTGTGAAGCATTCTTAAAGGCTAGACAGTATGGAACTGAGCCAGAAGCTAAGTATTTACAAAATTGCTTAACTACTCAAAGCAGTCGTTTTTAATAATATTCTAAAGATTTTAACAGAAGAAACGAGAAGTAATTTAATTTTTAACCTTTTTTAAAGGTATCTAAAAAACTATTCTTCTAACTTTGAAGGTGTTTGAAATTGAATTTATTTCAATAAATCAAACACCTTTTTGTATGTAATTGTTTTTATCTTAAATATTTGCTGTTTTTTTTGGATGACTGTTTAAAATTGTGCATCATCAAAACATTAATAAGGCATATCAGTAATTGAGATACAGATAATTACCGAACTAAATTTTGCATGGAGACTCAGGAAATACAGGCAATAAAACAAAGATTTGGAATAATAGGGAATTCTCCTAGGTTAAACAGAGCAATAGAAATTGCAGCTACTGTCGCTGGAACAGAATCTAGTGTACTGATAGTTGGTGAAAGTGGAAGCGGTAAAGAAACATTTTCTAAAATAATTCATCAGCTAAGTGCAAGAAAGCACGGTGAATTTATAGCAATAAACTGCGGAGCAATTCCTGAAGGAACTATAAACTCAGAGCTTTTTGGCCATGAGAAAGGAGCTTTTACAGGTGCTTCTGAAGCGAGAAAGGGATATTTTGAGGTGACCAACGATGGTACCATCTTTTTAGATGAAGTAGCAGAAATGCCACCCGAAACTCAAGCAATGCTTTTGAGGGTGCTAGAGTATGGCGAATTTTTACGGGTAGGTTCTAACAAAGTAAAAAAAACCAATGTAAGGGTTGTAGCCGCTACAAATGTTGATTTACAAGAAAGAGTGGCTCAGGGTAGATTTAGAGAAGATTTATATTTTAGATTTTCGATCACTATCGAAGTGCCACCACTTAGAGACAGGGGAGAAGATGTAGAGCTGCTTTTTAGAAAATTCTCTATTGATTTTGCGGAGAGAAACCGTACAAAACCAGTAATATTAGACGAATCTGCTAAGCAACTTTTACTTAACTTCAGATTTCCTGGCAATATTAGGCAGTTAAAAAATATTGTAGAACAGGTTTCGGTTTTGGCAAGCGATAGAATAATTGATGCCAGAGCTTTATCGGAGTTTTTGCCTTCAGAACATAGTAGTGCCCTACCTGTACTCTCCAAAGTGTCGGGAAACAATGGTGCTGGCAACAACGATTTTTCAGAGCGAGATATATTGTATAAAGTCTTGTTTGATCTGAGAAATGGGATGGTAGATTTAGGTAAAGAAGTAACTGAGCTAAAAAAGATGGTACTTAATATCTTAGATACAGATGTGCCAAATAGCGAGGTTTACCAAGATAATAAACATCTTTTCCATAATATACAGGAGCAACCATTTAAGGAGCAAATAGACAATGCATCATTGTTATTACATGCACACAAAGATGATCATGACGATGATGATTTGCCACCTAAAAAGTCTATGGATAGAGAAAGAGAGCAAAAAACTTTCAAAATAGACGATAGTATCGAAGATATCACCCACAAAATGGAAGATGAAACACTTTCATTAGAAAAACTTGAGGTGGAAGCTATCAAAAAGGCGCTTCAGAAAAATAACAATAAGCGTAAATATGCTGCTCGCGATTTAGGTATTTCTGAGAGAACACTTTATAGAAAAATTAAACAATACGGAATAGACGATTAAATATGCATATAAGACATTTTTTAATAATTGGCTGCCTTAGTTTATTAATGGCAGGTTGCAGACAAGCACCTAGACTTACCTTTACAGGTGCTACCATACCAGAAGGAGCAGAATCCTTTTCAGTGGCGAACTTCATGAACGATGCATCTGATGGACCAGCAAACTTGGGTATTCGTTTTACAGAAGATTTAAGAGATTATTTTCAGCGAAATACTTCATTAGAACAGGTAGTTGGAGCTGGTGATTTACAATTTTCTGGAAGTATTACCAGATACGATCTAACACCGGTTTCTGCTGGAGCTACTGAGACACAAGGAGCTCAACTTCAAAGACTTACCATTGCTGTAAAGTATGATTATATTGTTGTGCCAAACGACGAAAAAAGTATAGAGAATGGTAGTGCTTCACAATTTTCTGATTTTAGTGCTAGCCAAAACTTGGCTGATGTTGAAGATGAGTTGATTGATGAGATATTTGAACAAATAATATTTGATATTTTTAACAGAACTCTTGCCGATTGGTAACTATATTTGTTCGGAGTATTTTTTTTATAACTCATTGTAGTATTCCAATATCAGTAATTGACAAACTTAAAAATAATACAATTTTATTCTCGTTGATTACTGGAGCATACCAACTGATGAAATATGCTAATAATCAGTAAGTTATTTTGAAAATATGCTATATTTATGTATATTTTTTAATTCTTACATCTATTTATTTTTTAAAATTGTAAGTTGTGAATCCTGATAGGCTTAAAGATCTACTAGAAAATCCTGATAAAGTTACTTCTGAAGACTTATCCGCATTAGAAGATGTGTTAAGGCAATTTCCTTATTTTCAAGCAGCAAGAGTTTTAGCTGCTAAAGCTGCCGGAACATCCGATTTTATTAAAAGTGCGGCTACGTATTCTGCAGATAGGAAATTACTGATGAAGCTCATTAACGGCTCATTTGATCAGGATTTTAATATGCCAAATCTAGACGATCTGGAAATTCAATCGGGAGTTAATGCTTTTGATCATTTAAAAGAGGAGAGCGAAGAAATTCAGGATAATTCGCTGTATGGAGAAAGTGAGCAAGAGAGTGATCAACCAGATGTTCATTCTTTAATTGATACTTTTGAGCAAGAGACCGATGAGGAAGAGAAAAATGATCCTTATACTTTTGAGAGTGATTTAAATACAGAGAATGAGGAGTCTGAATCAGAAGATTATATTAAAAATCAATATAATGACAGCTTAACTAGCGATTATTCTGCAGAAGATTTTAATCTTCCGGATTACAATTATAATTTTGGCGAAGATAAAGAAGAAGAAAAGGAAGAACCTTCAAATGATTTCAATTTTACAAGCGAAGAAAATTCTTTTTCTGATTGGGATATAGATCAACCTAAAGAGGAAAAATCTGAGCCCGAAATTTCTGATATCGAAAGTTCTTATGATACTGAATCTAATTCTTCCGATCTTATAGACCAAAGTGAAGCTGATAGCAATGATCAGTTCAGAAATGAATTGATGGAAAGTCTAGAAGATTTAACTAGGATAAGAAAAGCAGCTTGGGAAGAAGAGCAACAAAAGCTTGAAGTTCCTGAGCAAAACGAACCAGAGGTAAATGAACCTGAAATAGAAGATTCTATAGAAGAAGAAAATACATTTACTGGAAAATGGGAAAGTGTAGAGGAGCCTGAACAAGAAGAAGAGCAGCCTGAAGCAGTAACGAATCATTTTAATGCTGACGAAGAATTAGAACTGGAATCAGAAGAAAACGAAGTAACTGTTAATGAGCTTCAAACAGAAAACTCTAAACATGTTGCTGAGAGTTTAAAAAATACTGAAACAATAACTGATAGAAATTTAATGTTTGACGATAACCTTTTTGAGTTAAATCATCTGATTGTTGAGGATGAAGAGGGGAAAGTAAAAAAAAAACAACCTGAAATGGTGAATTATCAGCATGAGGCAATCGATCGTTTTATCAATACTATTCCTGAATTAACTGCTCAAGACCACGAGAGTAGAGAATATTCGCATCTTGCCAGAGATCTTTATGATAGAAGTGTACACGCAGATACTTCAAAAATGACAGAGACAATGGCCAAATTAATGGTCACTCAGGGAAAATTACCTAGAGCTATTGAGATTTATGAACACTTGATGTTGAAAAATCCGGATAAAAAAGCTTACTTTGCAACTCAAATAGAAAAGGTAAGAAAAGATATTTAAAAAACATGGCAGCATTTATCATTGGAATCATAATTTTTGTATGCATCATTTTGGTTCTACTTATCTTGGCTCAAGATTCTAAAGGATCAGGTCTTACTGGTAATATTGGAGCAGCAAGCCAGATAATGGGTACAAGAAGAACAACTGATTGGATAGAAAAAGCAACTTGGGGATTTCTTGTAGCTTTATTTGTTCTTTCTCTTGGAGTTAATGCTTCAATTGAAAAAACTAGCGGTCCTAATTTTACTTCTCCAAACATTGAGAAAGCAAAGAGTGAAGCTATTCCTTCTACAGGTTTAGAGTTACCAGAATCTTCTGACGAAAACTCTGATGCAATTGAAAGTACTGATACTGAAGATTTACTTGATGTAGAAGAATCAAGTGATTCAATCCAATAAGAAGTACTTAAAAGATATTTATTTAGGGATAGTTTTTTAGCTATCCCTTTTTTATTGGCTTAACAATTCACCAGTAAACTCATCATTGAATAGTTCATCAATATAATTTGCTCTTGTTTTAGCATTGTAATTATCTGTACAATCTCCAATTCCACTTCTCATTAAGCTAATACAAGTACCATCGTTGTTTAATGCTTCTCGATGGTCTCTAAATAAATAACAGTGTCCCAGTTCATGAAAGATTACAAACTCTTTGTTTTTATCACTGGCGCTGTTCCAATAAGTTAAGTCCATTTCTAAGTGGCTACGTTTTAAAGAGTTGAATCGGCATTTTCCTGCTACATGCTCTTCTTCTAAATTAATAATCTCACCAGTAATACCTCCAAAGCGAAGGTCTACTTGTATGCCTCTTTTTAAGCCTTCTTCTTCAAACCTGTTAAAATAAGTCCAGAGTCTTTCGTCTACTCCAGCATATGGCTCTATCACTTTTGTTTCTTCTTGTATGGGTGAAACTTCTGGTGTATCTGAACAAGAAATAACCATTAAGAGAATAAATAAAAATGCATAAAATAATATGTTGTTTATAATGCTGTAAAAAACAGTTTTCTGGTTAAGTTGAGATAACATAGCCGATTTTATCTAAGTTGAATTAAATTGATTATTGAAATCAATGAGATAGTAAAATCAAATAAGTCAGCTTGATTAGGTGTATTTGGGAAAGGAATTAGCGAAGTAATTAATAACTTTTTTAAGAGTTTCTTTAGATACGATAGTAGTTTACTCTATGGTTTTTTAGTACCTTAAATAAAGGTTAATAAAAATAGTAAATATGAAAAACTACTTGAAAAATCTTGGTGTAACAGAAGATACACTTACTATAAGTGAAAAACAATTTTTAGATGATAACGGATATCTTAATTTAGGAAAATTATTATCTGATGAATTATTGAACTCGATTAGAGAAGTGATTGGCTCACTTTTAATAAAAGAAGGGGCACTCGCTGGAGCAGAATTAATGGATTCTAAATACATAAGGCATCCTAAAGAAGCTGGTGCAGATCGCCTTGCCGATTTAGTAAATAAGCATTCCATATTTGATTTATTCTATACACATCCAAAAGTACTAGCAGCGGCGGCACATGTTTTAAATGGTAGTATCAAGCTTTCTTCATTAAATTATAGAGCTGCTATTCCTGGAAGTGGTTTACAAAATTTACATGTAGACTGGCACGAAACTGTAGAATTAGGAGATTTTAAAGTCTGCAATTCTATTTGGTTGTTAGATGACTTTTCTAAAGAAAATGGTGCTACACGAATAGTTCCAGGCACACATCTGTTTGGCGATTTGCCTCAAAATGTATTGACAGATACAAAAGAACCGTATAAAAATGAGATAATAATTGATGCTCCTGCGGGAAGTGTATTTATATTTAATTCTCATGTTTGGCATGGTGGAACTACGAATAATTCGAATGCAGCCAGACGAGCGATTCACAGTTATTTTTGTAGAAGAGACCAACCGCAACAGATAGATCAAAAGAGATATATCACAACCGAAACAAGAGAAAGAATAAGTGAAGATGCCAGATATATCCTCGATATTGATTGATTTTTTTTATTAAAAAATCACACTCATTTAAAAAGAGATATTATTAAATAATAGATAAGGTTTTATACAGGAATTTGTCTTTCTATTTCTGCATTTAACCTTTTATGTTTAAATTGATTCTTCAACTTTAATTGAATAATTGCAATTAGAGCCTTTTACTTACGTCTGTTTGTATAATCGTATAAAATTAACCAGATACTTTATAATGCAATGATGCTTTATCTTGGAAAAGCTATTAGTATTATTATCTAACATCACCTAACGAGCAGACATCTTCAGCTAATTTCAGCACTAACTCGACTATAATTTTATACATCTTACTTATTCTGTATCAGTAAGTAACATCAATGCAGCTGTACAGAAATTTTTTAAGAGTAAGTAAACTAAATGCTGTATGAAGAGCCTTAAATTTCAATATCTGCTTTTATTTTTTTCATTATTTACATTCTCTTTTTCAGTTTATTCACGCCAGCTATCTAAAGACTCTCAAGATCGTTTATCAAAACTTTTAGAATCATTTGATCAAAAAAATGCACCCGGTTTTGTACTAAAAGTGATTAGAGATGGAGAAGTTCTTTTTGAGAAAAATACTGGTTTGGCAAATCTTGAAACAAAAGAAAAAAATAATGACGAGACTGTTTTTAGAGTAGCTTCACTTTCTAAGCAATTTACAGCAGCTTGTATATTACTATTAGAAGAAAAAGGTTTAGTGAACCTAGATGATCCTATAAGCCTATATTTCCCTTCTTTTCCCGATTATGCAGATGAAATTACCATTAGGCATTTAATACATCATACAAGTGGGCTCAGAGATTTTTTTAAACTGGCAGATTTATCTGGTTACAACGAAGACGATTTTAACTCAGAAGAAGCTGTACTGAATATGATTGGCCGTCAAAAAAAGCTAAATTTTGCCCCAGGTGAAGATATGCTTTACAATAACTCAGGCTATTTTCTCTTGGCGAGAATTGTAAAAGAAGTTTCGGGTAAATCAATTGGCGATTTTGCTAGTGATGAACTTTTTAAACCATTGGGTATGAGTAATACTCAGTTTTTCAATAACGAAACTCATAAAGTTAAAAACAGAGCATACGGTTATTCATTAGGTGATTCAGATAAATATGAATTAAATGAATCTAATTTAATGATTACGGGTGATGGAGGTTTGTTTACTACAGCCAATGATATGGTAAAATGGCTAGATAACTTTTATGTAAACAAATTACCCATTACCGATTTTGCTGATAGAATGTATACTAAAGGTAAGTTGAATGATGGAACTGAATTGAGTTATGCTTTTGGTTTAGAACATGCTGATATAATGGGCATGGATTGCATAGAGCACAGTGGGGCTTATGTTGGTTTTAGATCAGCCCTTATAAATATTCCGCAGAAAAAACTGTCAATTGTGTGCTTAGGTAATTTGTCTAACCTGCAACCAGAACAGATTTGTAGAAAAGTTGCCGAGATTGTTTTAGAAGAAGGTTTTAAAAAACCAGAAGTTACTCAAGAAAGAAAGCCATTGCCATTTGAGCGAAGAGCGATTAATATTCCTGAAAAAACTTTTGAGATTTACAGTGGAAAATATGAATTAGGTAATGGACAAATTCTTCAGTTTTATACTGAAAACAATCGCTATTATGTAGATATCATCGGGCAGACGGTAATTGAGTTATTTCCTGAATCAATCATGAGCTTTTTTGTGAAAGAGACTGATCTATCTTTCTCATTTATTACTGATAAAGAAGGCAATGCCATTTTTTCAATTCTCAGTATTAATAATAAAAGATTGTTGGCGAAAAGGGTAAATACTACTACTGGGATGAATAATAAGGAGATGGTGGATTATGTAGGAGCTTATTATAATGAAGAATTAGACGTAGTGTACAAATTAATGATGTTAGACAAGAAATTGTTTATACAAATAGGGAATAAGCCATTTGAAGAAATTGGAATGATTAAACAGGATAAAATGATCTTAGGTGAAGGAATGGCTGAGTTTCACAGAGATGGAAAAGGCAAGGTCGCTTCATTTTTATTAGAAGCCGGTAGTGTAAAAGATTTGCTATTTGTAAAAAGATAAAGGCCGGAAAATCCGACCTTTATTTTAATAGATGAGTGTTATTCGATTAATTAATTTGAAAGCAATTAGCTAATTGCTCCCTCTTTAATGCTTTCTACGATACTTGGATCGAGTAGAGTAGAAGTATCTCCTAGATTAGAAGTGTCTCCTTCTGCAACTTTACGAAGTATACGACGCATAATTTTACCGGATCTAGTTTTAGGTAAGCCTCTAACAATCTGTATTTTATCTGGCCTAGCGATTGCACCAATTTCTTTTACTACCATGCTTGAAATGCCTTTTTTCAGCTCGTCCATGCTATATTCTTCTATAGCAACTGGGTCGCAAATAACATAAGCATAAGTACCTTGTCCTTTAATTTCATGTGGGTAACCAACCACAGCAGATTCTATTACAGCAGAGTGTAGGTTAATTGCATTTTCAATCTCAGCAGTTCCAAGTCTGTGACCAGAAACGTTGATTACATCATCCACTCTTCCTAGAATTCTATAGTAACCATCTTCGTCACGGCGGCAACCATCACCTGTAAAATAATATCCTTTATAAGTAGAGAAATAAGTGAACTTACATCTTTCATGATCTCCCCAAGTGGTTCTTAAAATAGATGGCCAAGGATGTTTAATACAAAGATTTCCTTCAACTCCTCTGCCTTCAATTTCTTTACCTTCTGCATCTAGTAGAGCAGGTTGAATTCCTGGCAGTGGTAATGTTGCAAAAGTAGGCTTAGTAGGAGTGATACCAGCAATTGGAGAAATCATCATACCACCAGTTTCAGTTTGCCACCAAGTATCTACAATAGGGCATTTTCTCTTACCAATATGCTCATAGTACCATTGCCATGCTTCTGAGTTAATTGGTTCTCCAACAGTTCCTAATACTTTAAGTGAGCTAAGATCATGAATATCTACATTTTCTAGACCTTGAGCCATTAATGCTCTAATTGCTGTTGGCGCAGTATAGAACTGATTTACTTTGAATTTGCTGATGATTTTCCAGAAACGACCAGCATCTGGCCAAGTTGGAATACCTTCAAACATCAAAGTAGTAGCACCAGCTAGCAATGGTCCATAAACGATATATGAGTGGCCTGTAATCCATCCGATGTCGGCAGTACACCAGTAAACATCACCTTCGTCGTATTGGAATACATTTTCGAAAGTGTATTTAGTGTAAACCATATAACCACCAGTAGTATGTACCACACCTTTTGGTTTACCTGTAGAACCTGAAGTATATAAGATGAATAATGGATCTTCTGAGTCCATCACTTCAGCTTCGTTATCAGCACTTACTTGTTCTAAAGCTTCGTGTAACCAAACATCTCTGCCTTCTTTCATGTAAATTTCTTCACCTGTTCTTTTTAATACAAGACAAGTTTCTACAGAAGGGCAAACATTAAGCGATTCGTCTACTACTTCTTTTAAAGGTATTTGTTTAGCACCTCTGTAAGCAGTATCGGCAGTAATAACCATTTTGGCGTTGGCATCTTCAATTCTACTAGCTAATGCATGAGAAGAGAAACCTGCAAATATTACTGAGTGAATAGCTCCAATTCTAGCACAAGCTAAAACTGAGAAAGCCAACTCAGGCACCATTTGCATATAAAGGCAAACTCTGTCGCCTTTTTTTACACCATAAGACTTTAATACATTCGCCATTTTACATACTTCTCTGTGTACATCGGCATATGTAAAAGTGATTGGTGCTTCATGTGGATCGTTAGGTTGCCAAATAATTGCGGCTTGGTCTGCTTTGGTTTCTAGGTGTCTATCTATACAGTTTTCAGTAATATTTAATTTACCCCCAATAAACCAATTACAGCTATAGTCTTCAAAATTCCAATCTAGCACCTGATCCCACTTCTTTTGCCAAGTAAACTCTTCAGCAACATTTCCCCAAAATTTACTTGGGTCTTCTACACTTTCGCGATATGCCACTGAATAATCTTCTAGATTCTTTATTCTGCTCATTTTTTTTTAAGAGTTTATAGGTTTGTCTTTTAAATTAATTTCTTAGTTGTTCATACAACAAATTAGTCGCTGAACTGTCATTTATTTTTTAGGTCTTGTTTCAATAATTAAGTTTTTTTCATTTCATATTTCAATTTTTTGGGTTCCAGAAAATAATTTGCCCGCAATCAATTTAGGCGTTGAGTAATTCAAATTGTAAAAAAAGATTAAAGTTGACTTGGTGAGTTCTGCAATTCTATTAGATAAATACATAAGCGTATTTTCATAACAGCGCCTACAGAATTGATAGATAGTTATTATTTCTGTTTTCCATATAATTACTTTTCCAGCGACAGCTAGTGTATTACTAAATCTGCTAGCAGGAAAAAATCTTGAGATAATAGCTAATGCCAAAGAGTGGTATACTGTTGAGGTAGTTACTGTTGTTTGCGAAGGACGAAAGCCTACTGCATGATTTGTTATTGATAGTGTTTTGATAATATAGCTAGTTTGAAAGTCCATTATTTTATGTTCAGGTTATGACATTTAATTCATTTCTATAAAATTTAAATGAATATGGATAACAACTTTGCTGAGCCTTTAAATTGGTAGGTAGAAGAAGTGCGAAAAAAAATGCTCCTTAAATGGAATAGCAAATAAAAAATGGGTGTGCTTTTCTCTTAAGCAGGGTTTCCCATTCCATCTTTCACAATCATATTTACCAGTTTAAATAACTCGTAAGTTATTTTCTAATTTATCTACTATTTTACAAAATAATGATCTAACTATTAAACCGTATAACATTATTTTTTTTGAGAAAGTGAAATTCTTTGCACTTTTTGCCCTGTTTTGCTATTAAAGGAGTCGCTTTAGCAATTAGGCTACTCATTTTTGTATAAACAATTTTTAAAGTTGGTGGTTTTCTAGATTTCGCCTCAGGCAAGAATTTCTAATGAATTGTAAGTATTAAGAAATATTTGATCTGAAAACAGAATTTTCATTTTTAATAAAGTACAAATCAAAGTAATTTTATATCTCTGCTATAAACAGCACTAGCTTATACTTGCAGACTGAACTCTATAAGCTCAATTACTAACTTTAAAAAATAGAAGATGTTTATCAGATTTAGCTGGCTTAAACAAAATACTCTAGTTTACTTTTTCATTCTACATGTACTACTTTCTTTTTCTGCAAATGCTCAAATTAAGCAGAATATTCTGGTAGACGAACTGAATCCCCGTTCAATTGGTCCGGCAGGCATGGGAGGTAGAATTACCGACATACAAGTCTCACCTATAGACGAAACCATTATTTATATTGCAACCGCTTCTGGTGGTATCTGGAAATCAGAAGGAGGAGGAGTTAAATGGAAGCCTATTTTTGATAAGCAATCAACTTCTTCTATTGGTGCGCTCGCCATCGACCCCAACAATACAAGTGTGATTTGGGCAGGAACTGGCGAAGGAAATCCGCGTAACAGCCAAAACTCTGGCGATGGAATTTATAAATCGGAAGACGGTGGAGAAACCTGGAAGCTTGTAGGCTTAGAAGGCTCAAAAAACATTCATAGAATTATTATCGATCCGGTAGATGGCAATACAGTTTATGTAGGTGTGCAGGGAACTGCTTGGGGAGAAAGCACAGAACGTGGAGTTTACAAAACAACTGATGGTGGAATTACATGGGATAACATCCTTTATGTAAATGAAAATACTGGAATTGGTGATTTGGTAATGGACCCGAAGAACCCAAGTAAGCTAATTGCTGGTATGTGGCAGTTTAGACGTTGGCCTTGGTTTTTTAAATCTGGTGGAGAAGGTTCTGGCATGTACATTAGTTACGATGCTGGCAAAACTTGGGAGAAAAAAGAAATTAAAGATGGTATGCCAGAAGGAGAACTAGGCAGAATAGGTTTGGCAATTGCTCCATCTGATCCAGAGATCATCTATGCATTAATCGAATCTGAGAAAACAGCATTGTATCGCTCAGAAAACGGAGGTGATACTTGGAATAAAGTAACAGATAGAAATGTAGGTGCAAGACCTTTTTATTATGCAGATATATTTGTCGATCCACTAGATAAAAACAGGCTTTACAACTTATGGACAATGGTTTCTGTGAGTAGTGATGGAGGTAGAAGTTTTAGACCATTTCTTGCAGGAGAAAAATCTCATGGCGACCACCACGCATTTTGGATAAATCCCAACAATCCCAATCATATTATTGATGGAAATGATGGTGGTTTGGTTATCACGCACGACAAAGGAGCTAGTTGGAGATATATTAGAAATATTCCTTTAGGTCAGTTTTATCATGTAAATGTTGATAATGATTTTCCATACCAGGTCTATGGTGGCATGCAAGATAATGGTCTGTGGAGTGGGCCAGGTTATGTTTTAAAAGAGGGAGGAATTAGAAATGCAGATTGGAAAAGTATTGGTTTTGGCGATGGCTTTGATGCTTTCCCAATTGAAAATACCCGATATGGTTTTTCAATGTGGCAAGGTGGAAATGTTATCCGATTTGATAAGCAAACTGGACTTAAAACTGAAATTAGGCCAGTACATCCAAAAGGTGAAAAACTGAGGTGGAACTGGAATGCTGCAATGGCGCAAGACCCATTCGACAAGCATACTTTGTATGTGGGGAGCCAATTTGTACATGTAAGCGAAGATGAAGGGAATAGTTGGCAAACTATATCTCCCGACCTTACTACAAACAATCCAGAAAGGCAAAAGCAGATGGAAAGTGGCGGCCTCACTATAGATGCTACAAGAGCAGAAAATTACACTACACTAACTGCAATCGCACCAAGTCCTTTATCTCCAGAAGTAATCTGGACTGGCTCAGACGACGGAATGGTATATGTTACAAGAGATGGGGGCAAAAGCTGGAAAAACGTAAATCCATCTGATAAAATATGTCCACAAGATAATTGGGTTAATCAGATTATTCCATCCACATACAAAGCTAATGAAGCATTTTTGGTAATGGATAATCACCGAATGAATGACTTTAAACCATATATTTTCTTTACTGATAATTATGGCAGGTCTTGGCATAGAATAGCAGACGAAATGGATATGAAAGGCTATGCCCTCACTTTTCTGCAAGACCCAGAAGCGCCAGATTTAATGTTTGCCGGAACTGAAACAGGATTGTATTTCTCAGTAAATGGCGCAAAAGATTGGCAAGAGTGGCCTAAGCCAGATTTTCCGGTAGTGCCAGTTAGCGATATGGCATTGCAAAAAGGAACAAACGATTTGGTCGTTGCTACTTTTGGCAGATCAGTGTATGTAATTGATGATATCAGCCCACTAAGAAATTATGTAAACAACCATCACGAAGTAGTTTCTAAACCCATTCATTTATTTAAACCTGCTCCTGCAATACAATCGATCTATGCTTCACCAGACGAGTCTGATGTAATCTCTGCAGATATGTTTACTGGTGAAAATAAGGATAGAGGAGTGGCGGTTTCATTTTATGCAAATCCTGTAAAAAATGAGCCACTTGCTACCATTAAAATATCGAGGAAACAAGGTGAGGTAATTAGAACTTTTACTGTAATTGTAAATGAAGGTATCAACAGGTTTTATTGGGAGCTTTGTAGAAAATCGGTAAAACTTCCCGGACAGTTTAAAGGCTATTTCAATTCTGAAACAGCAGGTGTTCCAGTTTCTCCCGGTACTTATTACCTAGAGTTGTTTTATGCTGATGAAAGATTGACAACTTCTATAGAAGTATTGCCAGACCCAAGAGTAGAAGACTTTCCAGATTACAGAAGGTTTGAAGAATTGCTATCTCGATTACAAGTAGCTACTTACAGTGCTTCAGCTATTCTTGATAGATTAGAAGAAGCCAGACAAAATCTTTCTAATGTAACCATGAGGTTAGTAGGACACGATGACAAAGAGTCTGTTAAAATGAAAACTTATACAGATTCTGTTGATGTAAAATTGCAGCATTTAATTGATAGAATTAAAGTAGCGGAA
>PBYL01000084.1 GCA_002729595.1 Thalassovita sp.
GAATATTGTAATTATCTAAAAACACGGATGGATTTTGCTGATAGGCAAAAAGCAAACTATGCATGGTATTGTATGTAAAGTTTACATACTTGTTGTAATCTCCGGCATCGTGCCAACCACCAGAAAGTTCTTTTTCTGTAGATGCATCATTTTTGGCAGTTACTAACCTACTGGCTAAATCTTGCGAATTATGTAAGTGGCAAGTGGTTTCATCATTCCATTGTCCAGAATAAGTTGCTAGTTTCGGAGTGCCACAACGCTGATAGTAAAAAGCCCTTACTGCATGCTTTAAAACATGGCTGTAAATGTCTTCATCAATCGTAAAAGCAAAAGACCTTTTATTATTTTGAGCATCATAAACTCTATAATTACCGGGAACAGTTACCGATGAAAAATCGAACCACCAGACTTTATCGCCAGATTGATCGTGTGTGTCGCCATTGTTCCAAGCAGTTGGAGTTCCACTAAAAACCACATTGCCAGAACCTGTCTCTCTAACTTCTAAAGTACTGCTCGGCACATAGTTTTCATCTGCATTTATTCCTTCTTGTGGGTTGGCAATTACTGCTACTTTAGCATCAGTTGGTCTATAACCAAATTGATTGATTTTAATATTTTCGATTGTTTGTTGGGCAGTAACCAGAAATGGAAAGGCACAACAAAGCATGGCTAATACTAGCTTATAAATTTTTTGCATATTGATTTGAAAGAGATTGAGAGGAATAAAGAAGGATGCGAGTAAAACCTGCATCCTTCGCGATTTGTCCATTAATAATACATCCTCATGGAACTTAAAATATGAAATTGAAAATCTGATATTTATTTACTGAGCACTGACTATTCTCAGATTGTCGATATTCCAATTGAATACCGGATTGGATTCGTCAGCTCCATCAATTTTGAACACGAAGAGGAAGTCAGCAACACTTTCGGCACTGCTGATGGGAACACCATCTCCGGTTACAAAATCAGAAAGAGGTATCGTAATGGTTCGCCAACCATCTGTTTTAAATGGGGCATCATTCCAAAGGGAAAGCGTATAATTCCACGTGCTGGCTATGGTAATTTGGTAGTAGCCTGCTTCAATCTCAGTAGGCACATTTATTTCAAACTTTACTGCTTTGTTTTCAGCAGTTCCGCTTACGCCGGCTGAACCACAAGTGGTAATTACTCCGGGATCAAACCAACCAGTTTGCCCCATATTTTCTGTTTCTGCATGACCGTAATTTCCAGTAATTAATGGCACTGGCTTAGGGTCTGTAGCAGCAGAAATAATATTTAACTTTGCCCAACAATCTCTAACACCATCATCTTCGAAGTCGAGTAGCAAAGTACCCATATCGTTTATCTCGTATTTGTAGCTAGCTTCACCAAAAAGCGTTTTAATTTTAAGCTCGCCACCAGTTGTACCTTCGCCTACGGTGATTACCAATTGGTCTTGTGTTTCTGTGATAACTTCTGCCGCTACTCCGCCAATAGTTACCTCGCTAGAAAAGAAGAAATCTCCATCAATGGTAATTGTCTCCCCACCAGAAAGCACTTCGAGCGAGACATTATCAACGACAGGTTCGGGAACCTCCACATCAAAAGGATAAGTAGCCACACCACCATCTGTAATTACTGTAATTTCATTGGTCAATTCAGAAGGTACTTCGGTGGGCACATTGAGTATGATGTTGTCATTTCTCACATAGTTCGGGTTTACATAGGCTTCAATATTGTTGAACAATACCTGCTTGGTAGAACCCAAGTTATTACCCATTATCACGATATTCTGACCTAGTGAACCACCATTAAAAAGTGAATCCGCTTTTTCGGGATCGGTTAATCTTAAACCATAAATTTCTGGAGCGCCCAATTCATCGTCTTCACAAGCATAAAATAGCGCA
The DNA here is from genome assembly GCA_002729595.1 of Thalassovita sp. Taxonomy (GTDB): domain Bacteria; phylum Bacteroidota; class Bacteroidia; order Cytophagales; family Flammeovirgaceae; genus Chondrinema. Next base: position 1,890 of record PBYL01000084.1, read on the forward strand.
CTTATACATAGTAAGAAAATCCAGTTTGCTTTATTCAACAAGACTTTCAAGGCATTCAATTTATATTTCATCTTCATAGTGTTTGTCGTTAGAAAAAGCGGATTATTCATCGAATTGGTAAGGTTCTGCTGCAACATCTGGTGCCAAAAGCGGATTTTTATCCACATCGGTAGATGGAATCGGAAGCATCACCTTATCATCAGTAAGGGAGTAGTTAACAGAGTTCACTACATATGCATCTGGATTATTCTCGTCTCCTTCCCAGTCGTCGGCTACTTGGTAAGTGCCTTTCTCTTGAGTACTCACCATGTTGATCATCGCTTGTGCATCGTGGTTATAGTAGCGAAGCAAATCGTACCAATACTGACTTTCGAAGGCAAACTCAGTTCTTCTCTCTTTTAACAAATCCAGAAAAGAAACACTGGTTTTAGAAGGTAGTCCAGCGCGCGTTCTAACAACATTAAAATATTCTAAAGCTTTTGCATCTGAAGTTTCAGCTTGATCGCCAATGGCTGCTTCTACATAAGTAAGATAAGCATCAGCCAAACGAATCATGTAGGTATTAATACCGGTTGACATAAAACACACATCACCATCATTATCTTGCGGAGAACCAATTACATATTTTTTCACATGTGTATTTGCAGGGCCTCTACCTTCATTGTCATTCACTATGTCATAATGGTAACCACCATCAGCAGATTTTAACTCACTGTAAAAATCTCCATATTGCATATAAGTCGCCTTTCGCCTTTTGTCACCATCTTCAAAATCGTTTTGCAAGTCAATAGTTGCAGAAGTGTATCCACCCCAACCATCTCCTACTCCGGTTAACTCACCAGTTCTTGCCCAATATGCTTGTGTGGTATTTTGCGTTCCCCAGTCTACACATGCCATCCATTGTAAAGCAAAAAGCGATTCTTGGTTGTTGTTATTCGCCGCCATAAATAGATCGGCATAATTCGGCAACAAACTGCGCCCGCTGTTCACAATTACATCTTCGGCATAAATTTTCGCATTTTGGTAATCTTTTAAAGTAAGGTAAACCTTAGCTAATAAGGTTTTGGCTGCCCACGAGGTTACTCTTCCTACATCTCTACCGCTATATTCTTCTGCTAAATAAGTCTCTGCGTATTTAAGGTCGCGTTCGATCAGAGTATATACATCTTCTACTCGGTTTTTAGGGATGAGCGGATCGAAAGCATATTTACTATTGTCTTCTATAATCGGCACCTCACCAAAAAGTCTCACCAAATAGAAATAAGCTGTAGCTCGCATGAATTTGCCTTCTCCAACTGCTCTATTTATTAGTTCTTCTGATACAGATTCACCAGCTTGTTGCGGCACATTGAGGATAACCGAATTGGCATAAGCAACCACTCTGTATAAAGATTCCCAAGCTTCGAATAAATGTGGGTTATTTTGATTGACTCCAAATGTATAAAACTGACCAATGTTTCCGTCGTTTGTCCACAAGTTGCCAGACATGGCATCACCTATGCTCCAAAGTGCCTTATCGTTTATAGTGAACCAAGGGAAACCATACAATGCCGCAGTAGCTGCATTTACCTGTTCAGGATTGCTATAAAAGTTATCTATAACCAGTTGGTCTTCTGGTGGTCTATCCAAAAAATCTTCGTTGCAACTGCCAGACACCATTATCAGAATCATCAATCCCAACAATCTAAATCTTATATGTAGTTTTTTCATTTTCTCGATTTTTTAAAATGTTTGATAATGAATGAGCTAATCAGAAATCCACATTAATTCCGAAAGTGTACACTCTTGGCAATGGATAGCGACCATTGTCAACTCCTTGTAAAAGTGGATTCTGGTTAAATGCACCAATCTCTGGATCGAAGCCAGTGTAATTGGTAAAGGTGTACAGGTTCTGCACATTAGTATAGACTTTCAGCTTTTGAAGCCCAAGCTTATGGATCAGTTTTTCAGGAAAAGTATATCCTAAGATTATGTTTTGAATTCTGAGGTAACTGCCATCTTCCACATATCTATCAGAAACTCTGGTATTGTTATTAGGGTCGGTATTGATCGCTCTTGGTACTTCTGTTCCTGCATTAACCACATACACATTTGCCGGATCGTTGAGTCCAACACTTTCATCATACATACCAAGTCTGGCTCTATCATTCACCGTTTCAAGCTGATTGGCGAATAGGTTTCTCATACCTTCTGCATTTCTTCTACCGAAATTGTAGATGTCATTGCCATAAGAACCATTGGTTGTAATGGTTAAGTCGATGCCCTTGTAAGAAAAGTGGTTATTAAAACCAAATGTAAAATCTGGATTCGGGTTACCAATGTTTTCGCGGTCATTGTCATCCACTACACCATCATTATTCAAATCTTTAAACCTGATATCACCCGGATACACACCAGAAGTTCTATCGATTCTACTGTTTTGCTCAGCATGGGCACTAATCTCTTCGAGGTTGTTAAAGATACCATCAGTTCTAAAGCCATAGAACATACCCATTGGATAACCTTCTGTAGTTCTGGTAACTGTATTAAACCATTGCACAGTTTCGAAAATTACCCCAGTTTCTCCACCTATATATTTTACATCGTTGATGTTTTTGGAGAATACAATATCAGTCGACCACTCAAAATCACCTTTGGTAACATTCACTGTGTTGAGCATAATTTCCACCCCTTTGTTTTCAATCTTACCAGCATTTACCCAAGGTTCGCTGATGCCCATCCAACTACCGCCGCCCATGTAACTTGGCATAGGTAAAGTTATAAGCAGGTTGTCTACATTTTTTTGGTAAACATCTACAGTAAGGTTGAGGCGACTAGTAAAAAGCTCCAAATCTAAACCGAGGTTGTATTGCTCAGAAGATTCCCATTGCACCTCTGGGTTAGGGATATTGGCAGGTACAAAACCAGTTCCTAGTGGAGTTCCTCTTGAAACCATGGCAGCTCCGTAAGCATATCCCGGGATACCTTCATTACCTACCATACCCCAACCTAGCCTCAACTTAAATTGATTGATTGCAGGAACATTAAAGAAATCTTCGTTATTGACTTTCCATGCAACTGCTGCTGATGGGAAGTATCCCCATTTATTACTCGGCCCAAATTTAGACGAACCATCTGCACGCATGGTAAAGGTTAAAAGATAGCGATCGTCGTAATCGTAATTTAATCGGCCAAAAACAGATTGCAGTGTTGCACTACCTTTACCTTGAGAGTTTACTGCTGTAGTTGGGTCACCTGCATTCAGCTCTTGTATGTCGTTTGATACAAAATCTTGTCTGCCAGCCATCATGTTTTCCCAGCTAGATTCTTGAATTTCGTGCCCAGCCATTAAGGTTAAATTATGGCGAGTGAAAAGTGTGCGATTAAATGTGAGGTAGTTCTTTAAGATATAGAAAAGGCTTTGATTTTTTCTTCTCCTCGAATTAGCTCTGTTGTTCACTACAGTTCCCCATTGATAAGTTGGGTTGAAACCATAGTTATCAGAGAATTGCACATCGGCACCAATCTCCGAACGGAATTTTAAACCTTGGAAGAAAGTAACTTCACCATATAGGTTGGTAAGCAAGCGATTCCTCTTTAATGTAAGATCACGCTCAAGTGCCATGGCTACTGGGTTGGTAATACCCGTGTTAGAACCATCGATTGTTGGGCCCGCGTAACTTCCATCAATATTGTAAACTGGAATATCTGGTGCTTGGGTGATGGCTGTACTTACTACACCACCTTCATCATCATTTAAAGTAATGCGCTCATCGGTACGGCTAAACATCATGCTGTTGCCGATCTTAAACCAATCTTTGGTTTGGTTGTCCACATTCATTCTCAGCGAAAAGCGCTCGAAACCTGAGCCAATTACAGTTCCTTCTTGCTTAAAGTATCCACCTGAAATCGCATATTGTGTTTTTTCGCTTCCTCCCAAAACTGAAAGTTGATGACTCTGAATAGCGGCTTTTCTAAAAATCTCTTTTTGCCAATTGGTGCCATCTCCCAAAAGTGATGGATCCATAAATTCAATACGTGGGTCAACACCTCTTTCAATAGCTCTCTCATTTTGATACTCTGCATATTCTTGCAGATTCATTACTTCCAGATATTTGCTTGGCTGTTGCACTCCGTAATAAGCATCGTAATTGAATTTAGATTCTCCGAACTTACCTCTTTTAGTGGTAATCAAAACCACACCATTGGCAGCTCTCGAACCATAAATAGCAGTCGCAGATGCATCTTTCAACACTTCCACTGAAACAATGTCTGCTGGGTTGATGGTTGCTAAAGCACTTACTGCGGTTTGGCCATTTCCACCACCAGCCCAATCGAAACCAACAGCAGTTCCTCCTGCATCACCCGAAATCGGAATACCATCTACCACATAAAGCGGCTCGTTGGAACCATTAATTGAGTTGGCTCCCCTAATTCTTACGGAGATACCACCACCCGGCTGGCCAGAGTTGGTTGTTACTTGTACACCTGCTACCCTACCCTGCAAAGCTTGATCTAGTGAGGTGGTCATCATACTTTTAAGTTGATCACCAGAAACAGAAGCCAATGAACCAGTTAAATCACTCTTTTTCTGCGTACCATAACCTACTACAACAACTTCTTCTAATTGGCGGGTATCATCCACCAATGAGACATCTATTTTACTTTGGTTGCCAACTTCAACTTCAAAAGTTTGGTAGCCTATGTAACTAAATTGCAATACTGCACCGGGATTTACTTCGATTGCATATTTACCATCGAGATCAGTAGTGGTACCATTTACTGTTCCTTTAATTAATACACTTACACCGGGCAAAGGCTCGCTTTCTCTATCAGACAAAACGGTTCCCGTAACACGCATTTGTTGTTTTATAGGTTGGTCAAACTCTTCTTCTACACGGAGGCTTTGCGGCTTATCTAGTTTTTTAACACTGATGTTATTATTTACACGCTTAAAATAAAGCATGTTGTTTTTAGCGATATCTCTAAGTACTTCAGCCAATGAGCTTCTTGAATAATTGCTCACAAAGCTGTCTGTAGAAACATCGCTCCTTCGGTAAGAGAACATAAAACCTGTTTGTTCTTCCAGATTATTAAAAATCTCTTCCAAAGATTGATCACCTTCTTTGAGGTGCACATATATATTTTCTATACTTTTTTGAGCTTTTCCGGGGCTGGCATGTAGTAGTCCCATTAGCAGCACCTGTAGAAAAATACCCAATGTGATATATTGAACCATCTTCAATACTTGTCGTAAAAAAATCATTTTCATATTTTTGCTTTAGTGGTGAATAATAAGTAACCATTCCAACTCCTGCTTCTAGCATCCCGACCGGCCAAAGTTTGGATATCATCGCAGGGTTGAAGATTTGAGACCAACTGTAAATTCTGCAGTTGGTTTTTTTATTAGAATTTGTCTTTCAATTCATAAGCAGCACTTTTTTATTTTGGTAATCGATCTGATATTTAAAATCAAAGGTATGACTGAGGTTTTGCATCACGTTTGTTAAAGATTCGTTTTGAAAAACCGAGTAATAATCGTGGCTGGTTGGCTCATTAAAATCGGTTGATTTTTCGAAAGTAAAACCAAACCATTTTTCTAATTGAATGAGTACTTCTTTTAAACTGGCTTCTTTAAACACGAGCTTGCCATCTTTCCAACCAAATTCGAGTGCAGCATCAAACTTGGTTTTGGTAATGTTGCCATTGGCAGTTTGTACAATTGCCAAATCTTCTGGTAAAAGAAAAACTTCTTGCTGGTTTAAAGTATCAGCCACTTTTACTTTGCCTGTTAGAACTGCCACTCTTACTTCGTTTTCACCAGATGCCTGCACATTGAATGAAGTTCCTAATACAGTGGTGTTGATGTTACCTGTATTTATTATAAATGGCATTTTAGCATTTTTAGCTACTTCAAAAAAAGCCTCACCAGTTAAAGTGACTCTTCTTTCTACACCAGTAAATTCTTCGGGATAGGTTAACTTACTTCCAGAGTTTAGCTTCACTTGTGTGCCATCTACCAACCTAATATTTACCTTAGAACCATAGTCGGCTTTGCTTTCTATCAAATTGGCAACATTGTTTGTAGATTGGATTTGATTCGCATTCCAAAATAAGAACACAGAGGTTAAAATGAAGGCAATAGCCGCAGCCCAATATAAATATGCTTTTGAGTCTTTTTGAATAGGAATAACAGGTGTTTCTTTAATCCCAGATTCGCTAAGATCGATATGATTAGCCAACTTTTGCCAGCTACTCTGCTCTACTTTAGTAAGGTTTTCGTGCGATTCTTCCCAAAAGTTTTTAATCTGCTGAAAAACAACTTTGTTTTCTTCGCTTTCACTTAGCCATTGTGTTACTTCTGCTTTTTCCGCAGTATCGGCTTCTCCTGAGAGAAATTTCCCAATTAGACTTTCTATCTGTTGCATAGGTTGTTATGAAAAAATTTCAAAGGCTAGTAAGTGAAATTAATGCAAATCGCGGTTGCTTAAATTCAATTAAGCAAAATGTGTATGTTTTTCTAAAAGAGGTAATGCCCCGATAGATAAATACCAGGACAAAACTCTTTTATTTATCATACCCTATTTGTTAAGACAGAATAGAAAAAGAATTACACTAGTAGAAAATGAAAAAATTTTGCAAAAAGTAAAAAAAGTGCCCACATGGCTATTTTGACCACCATTCCTTTATTGTTTTTAAACTTCTTGCTAAGCTCAGTTCTAAGAATTTTTACAGCTTTAGTAATGTGATTATCAACTGTATTTACTGAGATGTTCAAAATAGCGGCTACTTCTTTGTAACGCAAACCATCTTCTTTTACCAATTTAAAAACTTTGCGGCACTGCAAAGGGAGGTTATTAATCAATTGTTGTAACTCTTCGTTGAGCTCATTATACAAAAGACGATCTTCGGGAGTTTCAGCTTCAATTAATACAAGCTGATCTGTAATAGAATTTGTCTTGGAGGAATTCTGAAATGATTTTTTCTGTAAATAATTGATTGTTTGGTTTCGGGTAATGATGTATAAATATGAATTGAGATTGTCGATTTCGTGGAGAGAGGCTCGCTTATTCCAGACTTTCAAAAACACATCACTCACAATTTCTTCAGCATCTTGTGAGGTACTGATAAATTGCTTTGCAAAAAGATACAATCGCTTAAAATAGTCTTCGTGCAGTTTCCGAAATACGGCTTTATCTTCTTTTAATGCCTGCATGTTACTCAATCCTGAGAAACAATACTGAGCTGTAGTTTTCATATTTACTCCCCTTATCAAGGTATACTGTTGTTTTTCTAGTAATTCAATTTACATATTTTACTTTAAAAACAAAGTATAAAACTTATAAGAGTTTTAAACATTAACACATTAAGAAATGATCATTTACTGTAAATAATTAGTATTCAGTATTATAGTTTATCGAGTAGTTCTGTTGCTGCTTTGCTTTTATAATGTTGTGTGTTCTCCGAAATAGATTCTAAAATTGCTTTTGCCTCTTTGATCTTGCCAGCTTGTAAATTTGCCAAAGCCAAGTACCAATCTATATTTTGGTTTAAGCCCGGCATTACATTTTCACTTTTTAAATCGTCTAACTTTTCAATAGCTTCATTTCCCGAATCTGTCGCTATTAAAGTTATCGCCCAATAGAAATTATCTAAAGAGTTAAGGTCTGTAGTAGTTTGCTTAAATAACAAAACTGCTTTTTCGTAATCTCCATTTTGGTAAGCTTTCATCGCATCAGACATTTCAGCTTGATCGTCTGCCGAGCGAAAAGCATCTACTTGATAAGGCTCAAAATAAGCTACAAATAATTGGTCGACAGAATAAGTCTGAGTTTTATTTAATAGAAAGATTAAGCCCAACAACATAACAAAAACCACCGAAGCAGCAATGCCAAATCGCAAATAGTTCGCATTAATTATCTTCGAGTTTTCAGCTTCAAACTGATCTGGATTTTGTAGGTTTTCTAAAGTACTTATGAGTTGTTGGTAATTCTCATCTCCCAAAGACGCAGCCATTTCTTTATGCATCAATACTTCTTTTCTTAGAGTCTCATCTTGTTGCATTTGTTGTTCAAACTCGGCATGTTCAACTTCAGTTAATTCTTTATTCAGGTATTTTTCAATCTGCTCGTATAAAGATGATTGTTCGCTCATCTGCTTCTAATTTAAAATTTTAATTCTTTAAAATGCGGATCGTTTTTAATAGCAACAATTAGTTTTTCCTTGCATTCAAACTTCCTTTTCTTCACATATTTCTCAGTGATATTGAGCTTAACAGCAATCTCTTTCATCTTAACTTTTGAGAAAAATAATTTCAAAATATGTTGGCATTGCTCACCTAAATTGAGAAAATGTTTACGATATATTTTTTCCCTTAAAACTCCTGTTAGAACATCTTCTATCTGCTCTTCTAACAACATGTTTTCATCTTCATTTACCTCCACATTAAGCTCTCTTTTATCTCTAATTTTTGTCAACCACATATTTCGACAAATAGCTTTTATAAAAGAGTTTAAAGAAACAGTTAAGACCAAGTCATTGGCTTTTACTTTCTTATACAAAACCAGAATGGCATCTTGAAAAACATCTTTAGCATCAGATTCTGTACCTCCTCTTTGTTTAATGAATGAGATTACGCCTGCTTGATATGCATCATACATTTCTTGAATTAAGGTTCTATCTGCTGTTAAAAGACCTTCCAATAATTCTTGTTCCCTTTTATTTAAAGTCTTTAGCATAGTATTTCTTTATAGCGCAAAAGGTTACTCAAAAAAAACAATAATTTTCAAAACCATAACTCAATCTCACAAACTTAATACTGATAAGCGGATTTAAGTTATTTTCTAAGACTCCAGATATATCTTTCTTCCCAAACACTAACATGGACTTTCATTCAATAAAAGCTTAGTATACCAAGTATTTTAAAGCATAAACACCAGACAACTACTCCGAAAATTTATTAACTTGTGTAAGCCTCCTTAAACTTTTTTAAAATTTTTTTGAATTAGGGGGGTAACCTTTCTTTGAGTAATGCAATCAGCTTTTAAAGCATGGCGGAATACATTTTCCATCTGCAATAATTCTACTAACTCTAAAGCATAATGGTAATACCAACCATTTAAGTAATCCAATCTACCTGCTATGTATTTTAATCTGTCTGATTTAAAAATTTATGACTGCATACAGAAAATGCTTACTGATAGTGGTGCTGTTTACATTATTTTATTCCAAGGCTGATGCACAAGGTGGTTATCCTTATTTAGAAATTGGTGCTGGCTTTGGCTTCTGGAAACAATCTCTACAATCTGAATTTGCCTCTAAGCAATTGCCATTTTATGGCTTTGTAGAATACGGTAATACCAGTAGAAAAATGCAATTTGGTTTAGCTGTAAACACCCACACTGGATTTCATTTCGAGAACTTTACTTTGCAACCCAAATTTGCAGAATTGTATCTCAAGTATACACTAGCCACCTTCGACAAAGTAAATGACAATTTCCATCTCTTTGGAAAAATTGGTGGTGCATTTTGGCAAACTACCCTTACAGATTTAGGCAAACCTGGTGTAGTTAGTTTCGAAGGAAAAGAAGAAAATGCGAACGGCCTAGGCATGGTAGCAGGAACTGGATTAGCTATGCATGCCGGAAAGTTAACCATTGCCCCTGTGTTTAGCATCTTTTTAGGAGGACAGGGCGAATACCTCGCAGGTCAGTTTGAGAAGCAAAATATAAACGTGGGCTACTATCAAGCAGCACTACAGTTTAGCTATAGATTATATCTCAAAAAAGGAGCGACTGACAATCAGAAAATTAAATGCCCACCATCAATTAAGATTTCCAGATGAAAAAATTTACACCGACTTACCAGTTTAGTATACTATTCTTTATCGCTTTTTTCTTTACCCAATGTGAGCTTGTAAAAGA
>PBYL01000085.1 GCA_002729595.1 Thalassovita sp.
CAGAAGATATGGCATAAGAGAACTAATATCTGGTGCCACATCCATTCAGAATATAGGTTCTAAAGATTTAACTTGGGAGCGAACACTGAATTATAACTTTGGTATTGAATACGGTTTTCAAGAAAACAAATACTTTGGAGAGGTAGCATTTTTTAATCAAAAGGTAAATAACCTACTTCTTGAAGTTCCATTACCTTATTCAGCTACGTTTGATGATTCAAACCCTGTAATGTGGGATAATGTTGGAGCCTTGAACAACAGAGGTTTTGAGTTTTCATTAGGAGGTTATATTACTCATACAAAAAACTTTAAGTGGAAAGTAGAATTTAACTATACATACTTAAAAAATGAAGTCGATAGACTTCAAAATAGTATTGATGATAGTGGTAACGGTTTAGCTTCTAGAAATATAACCTTAACAAGACAGGGAGGAAGTTTAGGGTCATACTATTTAGCAAAATATGCTGGAATCGATAATGATAAAGGTGTAGAGATGATTTATGAGATTGATCAAAATCGTTTTGCTTAAGATGGAACTACTGTATTAACAGGAAATCTAATACCTGCGACTAGTGCTAACATTGTATCTAACAGGTATTTTAATAGCTCAAAAACAGGTAACCCTAATTATTTTGGCGGTGTTTCAACAACTATCTCATATAAGAATTTCACGCTTGATGCTTTATTGAGTTTTGTTGGTGGCCATTATATATTTGATTACCAATATCACAAAGCACATTACCCTTCTCAAGGTCATATCAATTTATTTTCAGAAATTTATGATAAATCTTGGAGACCAGGTAGTGTAAATGCTGAGTATCCGGAATTGAAGTGGGATTATAATTATGACTGGGATTGGGATTCAAATAGTAACGATTGGACAGAGAGCACTGGTAATTACAATAACTTGAGTTACTATACAGACAAATATCTTCAAAAAGGAGACTTTATGCGTCTTAGAAATGTAACTGTAAGTTATAGCTTGCCTAAGCCACTTATCAACAGATTAAATTTTAATAAATTAGATGTATATGTTTCAGCTCAAAACCTTCTAACATTTACAAAATATAAAGGTTTAGATCCGGAGTCAACAATAATAGATATAGATGATCAGGTGAATAATCTGTCACCTTCATTTTATGCGCAGACTCCTATACCCAATGTTAAATCTTTTAATCTAGGTATAACTGCAGCTTTCTGATGATAGGAAATAGAAACATATTGCCCCTTCTTTTAGCATTGCTTTTATGCTGTCAGACATCTTGTGATGAAGATAACTTTTTCGAGTTGCAAAATGAGCCTGAAGCTGCATGGACTGATATAGAAGATTTTGAAGAAGCTGCAACAGGAACATACTGGGCTGCATTTGTAAGAAGTTCTTGGGATAATCTTGTGGGTTGTCCTGCTTTGTTAAAAACAGTTCAGTCGGATATTGTTCAGTTATTACCAGGTACAACTGGTGATATACCTTTTAATGAAATGTATTTAAGAAGTTCTAGCTTAGAAATATCTAAGACCTTGAGTCTATTTAGATCTTCTTATAGAGTAATAAATATTGCGAATGCAGGTCTTCAATTTATTATTGATAATGACGGCCAGCCATTTGATAATCTATCTTCAGAAGATGAAGAAAATAATTTAAGAAGGATTGAAGGAGAGCTCCATTTTATGAGAGGCTTTGCTTATTGGATGTTATCTACAGTATTTCTGCCTATATATAATGGAGGAGAAAATGATGTTGAGTACTTGCCTCTAAAAATAACTTTTGATGAAACATTAGATGCTATAAAGTCACCTGAAATTGGAACTGTAGAAGATATTTACACTCAACTAATCGATGACTTTACAATTGCGAAAGAACTATTGCCAGAAAGGTTTGATGCAACAAAACATCATGCATCATATGCTTATGGTAGAGCAAATAAGTTTGCCGCATCAGCTATGCTAGCCAAAGTCTATTTCATGATGGATAACTATGAGGCTGCTTTAGCTGAACTCGATTTTGTGATTGATGAAAATGGAGGTGATTTTGATTTATCTGAAGAGCCTATAGAAGCCTTTAATAGGGACGATAATACACGTGGTAATGAAGTGATTTGGTATGCATTGTTCTACGATCCTGTTGCTAGGGCTAATGCATTTGAGGTTACAAGCATGACACTACAGTCCTATAATGCAACAAATGGTGGCGATACTTGGCCAAATGGTTTTACTCGTATATCGTGGAATCAATTTGCTTTTAGTTATAGTGTTTTATCTCAAATTGATTGGATGAAAGATCCATTAAATGGAGATTTTGAGCTTACAGAAGAAGCTAATAATGATAAGAGATTTCAACAATTATATAGAAGATTAAAAGGCTATAATGGCGATGAAAATGCAGATCCAAGTGAGTATGAAACAATTCATGGCCAGATAACTGAACCAGTAGTTTGGTGTGATAAATATTTCAGAGGAAAAACAAAAGGTCTTTTAACCAATGTGCCAGTTTTAAGATTGGCAGAAATGTATCTTACTAGAGCATTATTAAGGTATAGGACAGGAAATACAACTGGTGCAGTAAATGATTTAAACATCGTGAGAGAAAGAGCAGGACTAGATGCAGTCGCTGCTGCTGACCTCACAGAAGATATAATTCATATAGAACGAATTAAAGAACTTTCATTTGAAGGTGATCGACTCGACTACCTTCGCTCTGCGAAATTATCAATACCTGGTGGTGATCGTGGTGTTGCTCCCACCTCACCTGATGATCATTCCTTTGTTTGGAAAATTCCACAAAGGGAAATTGATCTGACATCCAGTTTATAGAAGATCTAGCCGTTTTCAATTGATAATTAGCGTTAATTTCTGAAAAGTCCCAACTTATAGTTGGGTCTTTTTTTTATTTTATATGATTATTATACGAATATAATTCAATTTACTTACCAATATATTGGCTTATTTTCCTAAAAAACTGAAGTGGGAAATTTAGAGTATGAATTTATAAGTCATTATACTTACCGGTCTGCAAAGTAATTATAAGTATTACATACTGTTATAATCAAAAAGAATTAGATAATTTTAATTATTACTTCAGCTTTTAAAGCTTATGAAAGCAGATTATTTTTTACTAGATGTATTTACAGATAAAAAATTTGGTGGAAATCAGTTAGCTGTTTTTGCTGAAGCATCGGATATTCCTGAAAATAAATTACAACTTATTGCTAAGGAACTCAATTTGCCTGAATCGGTATTTCTTTATCCTCCAGAAACTGAAAATGGTGATTTTAAGATGCGAATTTTTACTCCAGGTAAAGAGTTAACTACTGCTGGTCATCCAACTATTGGAACAGTTCATTTACTTTTAAATGAATTAAAGACAAGCTGTAAGGAAGATAAAAATTTAAAACTAGAACAGCTTGTTGGTGAGATTCCTGTAACTTTTGATAGGGAAGGAGATAAGTGTATTAATATCACAATGAAACAACCAAATCCAGAATTTGGTAGACTCATTCAGAAAAGAGAGTTGGTAGCTGAAATTCTCTCTATTCCAATTTCTGATTTAATGCCGGGAATGCCCATACAATGTATCTCTTGTGGCAATCCATTTTTATTTGTTCCTGTAAAGTCATTAAATGTACTTGCAGAGGTTAAACCCAGAATTGATCTATTACAGCAATATGAAAATACATTAGGCACTTCTGCATTCTATGTTTTCACGAATGATACCCAAAGCGAAGCTGATACTAGAGGTAGAATGTTTGCACCACTTTGGGGAATAACAGAAGACCCTGCCACAGGTAGTGCATCTGGACCTTTAGGTTGCTATTTGGTGCGACATGGATTATGCGATGGTGAAAAAATACTTTGTGAGCAAGGTTTTGAAATGGGCAGGCCAAGTAGCATTCGGGTGAGTATTTCTCATACAAATCATATAATAGATCAAGTATTTGTAGGAGGTGAAGCCGTACTTGTAGGAAGAGGAACTCTGTTTATATAAAGAAAAGCCCCATTATGGGGCTTAATAATTTTAGTGCATATCTTTTAAATACTTATAAAGCTCACTATCTGTCGAGAGAATTACTGAGGTTTTTTCACTAAAAGTTTGTCTTAGTGTTTCCATTGATTTAATAAAACTGTAAAGCTCTCTAGATTGATTAGATTTATCATAAGCACTCGCATAAATACTGGCTGCTTCAGCATCAGCCTTACCACGAATTTCTTCTGCTTGCCTAAATGCTTCTGACTGAATAATTTTTAACTCTTTTTCTTTCTCACCATTAATTCTTGAAGCTTCACCCAAACCCTCAGATCTGAACTTTTCTGCAATTCTAAATCGCTCACTTTTCATCCTCTCATAAACCTGATTCCTCACTTCTTCTACATAATTGATTCTTTTAAATCTAAAATCAAGTATTTCTATGCCTAGGTCAGTAGTTTGCTTATTTGCTGAAGCTAGAATCAAGTCTTGTATACGCTGCCTACCAACAGAAATATTAATTAAAGAGTCAGCAACAACTTCGCTTAGCGAGTCCAATTCGATAGGATGCCTATTTGTACTTCTTACAGCCTCTTCGATGTTGTTATTGGCAATAAAGTTTCTGGTTTCACCATCCAAAATATCATCAAGTCTAGATTGAGCACCTCTTTCATTGGTGAGACGTTTAAAAAACTGTAAAGGATCAGTAATTTGCCATCTGGCATATGTATCTACAAAAATGAATTTTTTGTCTTTAGTAGGAACCTGATTTGGATCACCATCCCATTCCATATACCTCTTTTCAAAGTAGTTCACTGTATGAATAAAAGGAACCTTAAAGTTGATACCGGGAGTAGTAATTGCTTCTCCAACAGGTCTACCGAATTGAGTTACTACTACCTGTTGTTTTTCATCTATAACATAAGTGCTTTGTGATATTATCAAAAGCAGTATTATTCCAACTATGGCAATTATCTTATTCATTGCTATTTGAATTTATATTTTGTGAATTTTTTAAGCCCATTTGTAACAGCGGAACTACATTATTTCCCTCCTGATCTGTAATAACAATATTACCCAGACGTGGTAGAATCTCAGACATCGTTTCTAGATAGATTCGCTTTTTAGTTACCTCAGTAGCTTTTATATATTCATTATACAATTCGTTGAAACGGGCAACTTCACCTTTCGCTCGGTTAACCCTTTCTGTTGCGTATCCCTCAGCCTTTTGGATCGTTTCTTCTGCTTGTCCACTTGCTCTTGGAATTACTTTGTTATATTCAGATTTCGCCTGATTTATTAGAGTTTCCTTTTCTTGCTGGGCTTCGTTTACAGCATTAAAAGCTGCTTTTACTGGGTCTGGTGGGTTTACATCTTGTAATACAACTTGCTCAATTTTTACTCCCATATTGTAATCGTTACAGATAGATTGGATAAGCTCTTCTAGCTTTCCTCCAATTTCTGTACGACCAATAGTAAGCACTTCATTCACTGTTCTATCACCAACAACTTGTCTCATTGCAGCTTCAGAAATATCACGCATGGTGCTTTCTGGGTTTCTTACTTTAAACAAATAATTGTAAGCATTATCTATTCTGTATTGAATTACCCACTCAACATCTGCCAAGTTAAGGTCGCCAGTTAGCATGAGCGATTCATCCTTAGTGCCTTGTCTTGTATATTCTGAGTTTACTCCCGCAGCAACAGTTCTGAAACCAAATTCGAGTTTTTGTTGTCTTTCGACTGGAACTTTATAAACATCTTCTGTAAAAGGAATTTTTAAATTAAGTCCGGGGTCAACAGTACGAACATATTTACCAAATCGGGTGATTACGCCAACTTCTTCAGTACCAACCTGAAAAATCATACTCCATAGCGTGATTATTATGGCTAGAATGAGCAAGATAAGTCTAGTACGTTGTAAAAAAGCAGTAACTCCTGGTGGCAGGTTAAGATTGTAAATAAATTTTTCAAACATTTTAAATGTATTTTAGTTTTCTTCACTTTCTCTGAGAAAAATACAATTTGTTTACTTCTTTTTTTAGAAATAGAAGCTTTTTTTTAAATGTCTGATTAAATGCTAATTGATAGCTAAGTAAAATGGATAAAATAAAAGCCTACATGAGAGCAGGCTTTTGGTTAAATCGGTTAGTTCGGATAGATATTTATTTGGACATTATTAGATGCTATTTTGCTCTTTTTCTCTAGAGCTTGAAGAATATGCCTTTGCTGATGCATAATTATAAATTGCAGAATGTCTCCTGTTTTCAATTTTAGCATTTTAAAAAATTCAACTGGAATTTTCCTTTTATTTAAGTCAGTATTTTTAAGCTCATTTATAGCTTTAAATAAGCGTTGCTGCCAAGCGATAAATACTAGCAAGGTATTTTTGTTAACCAAAGCATTACTAGTATCCATATGTTTTACTGTTTTTTGAGCTTTTACATTTTCAGGAGACATCATCTTGATAAACTTTGTGCCTAACCAACCAGATTGAAAATTTTTGTCGGTATCACTATTTTGATTAATTATAGCTTCGATATGGGGGATATAATATGCACAGTATCTATTTAGATGTTCAATACATTCGAGGATGTTCCATTTTGAAGCTTCTGGTCTTGCAGATAGACTTTCATCACTCTGTTCTAAAAACTCATTTTGAACTGTATAGAGTTGTTCTTCAACCTGATCGCTCAATATTTTGAGCAAATCTTTTTGACTAATATTGGTATAAACTTGAGTATAAGAATTTTTATTCATGATTTCTTTTTTCTCAAAATTAGCCTACATGTTAGCCCCTCACCTTGATTCAAATCAAGAATTGAGTTTACGACTCAAGGTTTCAGGAGTCATTCCCAAATAAGAAGCAATGTACTTAAATGGAATGTTCTGAAATACATGAGGACTTCTTTGCAAAAGTCGATTAATCCTTTCTTCTGGGTTTCCATTTAGCATTTCAGCTTCTCGCTCAATTCTGCCAATCAAAGCCTGTTCTAATAAAATTCGCCAGCATTTTTCCAGATCGTAATTTGCATTTAGTAACTCAAAAAACTTATCTCGACTTATTCTGGTGAGCGTAGTTTTTCTAAGTGCCTGAATACAAAAAGCAGAAGGCAGATTTTTTATAAATGAAGGAAAAGAACTAATTAATTCTCCAGGATGTCCAAAACCCACACAAATCTCTTTGGCTTCATCAGGATAAAAAATGCGTATAGAACCACTTTTGATAAAATACAAATACGATTCTTTTTGCCCTTTTTTTACCAGAAACTCATAGGCATTTAGTTGTTTTTCTTGCTGCCAGTTTTCGTCAAGTTGTTGTATTAAATCTTCACTTAAAGGTGAGAGTGCATGTAGTAATCTGGCTGGAGAAAGTTCATCTTCCATAGGTTTTTAGCTCTTTTGCGCATCTGTGTCAATTGTACCTTTTATCACAGTTAAGTTAGGCAATTTTGTCTTCAATTTTTCAATTGCTTCATTACTCACAGATGTCTGCCAAAGATATAGTTTTTTTAGTTTGCTTAGTTGTTCCAGATGCTTTAAGCCATCGTCTGTCACTTGTGTTCCATATAGATTTAGATATTCTAAATGCTGTAAATTTCCAAGGTGTTTAAGTCCATCATCAGTTATAGAATTCTTTTCAATTCTCAATCGCATTAAGTTTGGCAATTGTGCAACTACTTCTAGTGTTTCATCTGTAATACCTGTTTCTGATAAATTGAGCCATAATACTTGCTCTTTAATCTGTAAAAGCTCATTTATCTCTAATTTTCCAGCATATCCTCTTACATCTACAAATGGCACATCTTCGGCAATTTGCGCCACATAAAAGCCTTTATTACTTACTTGATTAATAGTTTCATCAGAAGCTTTGGCAACATTCATCGCAGGCAGAACAGTAGCGCCTTGTTCGGGTTCTACACCTACTTCAATGGCTATGAGTTTGCGTTGTTCTTCTGTTAGCTCAACTTCCGAAATTAACTTTTCATTCTCAGCTCCATTTTCAATCCACCACTTAATTATTTCAACCTGATCTTCACTAAGAGGTGTTTTACCTTCTGGAGGCATAAAGTCATCATCAGAATGGCTAAGAGTAATTCTGTGATACAATTCACTCTTAATTGGGTCACCAGAAACGATTGTATTTCCTTCTTTACCACCTTGCATCATACCATCAAAAGAAGTGAGTAATAAATCACCCTTCATTTTATCTTCGTTATGGCAGTTTGTGCATCGCATCTTCATCATAGGCAAAATCACATCATTAAAAACCAGTGCAGAGTCTAAGTTTTTAATCTCTCTTCTCTCATACGCTTCCTGAACTTCTATGCCCGCTATCTTTTTAACTGGGTCTGGTAAATGTTGAGTGAGGTAAGTAGAACCATGTGTTAGATTTCCCCCTAAATGCCCAGTAACTCCAATTAGAGCCATTGTGGTAACCAACATGCCAAGGTATGCTTTGGGAGGAAGTTCCAATAAATTAGTTTTGATGAGATAGGCCGTTGCTGCAGCTATGGTGAGTAAAATACCCATCCATTGGTGTAGATTGAGTGTTTCTGTATTGTAACCTCCATCTGTAGAAAGCATAAAGCCAAACATACAAGCCACAAAAGCACTGATGGCTCCTAGTAAAAGTGTGAAAGGAATGGCATCTTGCAAAGCTTTATATTTAGGCTTTTTTGATACCAATTCCATAATACCTGCAAGTAGCAGAAAGCCAATTGGTAGGTGCACTACCAAAGGATGAAACCGCCCGAAAAACAGAACAATATCTGAAAAAATGTATAATAGCATGTTCTTAAATTAGAAATTTATACTAACCAGAATCTAAGTTTCCTCAAACTTTTTCAAGCTTTACAGGATAGGTCTTACCTGAATTCCATTGCGGAATATACAGATTTCCTTCATCGTCCACGCACACATCATGTGGATTCATAAACCAAGTTCCTTCTGTTTTCAATTCATTTAGAGTACTTCCAGAATATGAAGGAGAAATGCCGCCCGGAGCAGAAACTACTTTGTAATCTTTGTCCATAATGAGCACAAAGCCATCGTAATAATCCCACGATTTATTTACAATAACTGCGAAATATAAGTAATCTCCGGCTATAACAGGGCGGCAAATCCATGCGCCGGGGGTTTTGATTGTTTCGATGTATTTTCCATCAAGCGTGTATCTTTTAAACTCCTGCATTTGGCGAGAAGTAACCAATAAACAAGGTTCGCCAGAACGAGAATCAACACAGACACCATGAGCATTTTTAACCTGATCTTCTCCATCTCCTTTGCCTGCAAAATGCTTAATGTATTCACCTTTCGCGTTGTATTGAATTACATAGTCGAGGCCGTAACCATCCGCGACATAAAAATCTCCGTTAGGAGCCACAGCAATTTCTGTTGGTTTGTACTGTCCCGGATAATCGTAAACACCAGTTTCACGAGGATAATCAAGTTTCATTAAAACCTTTCCATCCATCGTAGTTTTGAAAATTTGATGCCTATCGGTATCGGTTATAAAAAGAAATTCTTCATCATTTTCATTGGCAAGCGTCAAACCATGTGCTCCGGGAAAAGCATCTCCCCAAGTTGAAAGTACCTTGCCAGATTTATCGTAAATCAATACATTGTTCTTAGTCTCATTTGTAAGGAGAATAAGCCTTCCCTTAGCATCTTGAACCATTTCATGGCAGTCTTTTACAGGGATTTTTGATGGGTCTTGTGTGCCCCATTCTTTATCAATTTTGTATTGCATATTGCCATGCCCCAAAATTTTGCTGTCACTTTTTCTATTCTTTAAAATGTTGAAAGAATAGCTTGGTGATGCTAATAAACCTGCTCCCATTACAGCAGCTCCTTTTAGTACTTTTCTTCTGTTTGTTAGTATTTTCATATTTTTAAATTCAGTATTTGAAATTTTGAATGTTAGGCAATTATGTCTTTTACCACTTCTCCATGTACATCTGTTAATCTATATCTTCTACCTTGATGTTTAAAGGTGAGTTTTTCATGATCTACACCAAGTAGATACATTAAGGTCGCTTGAAAGTCATGCACATGCACAGGGTTTTCTGTGATGTTGTAACCAAACTCATCTGTAGAGCCATAGACTAAGCCAGCTTTTGTGCCGCCTCCGGCCATCCAAGCAGTAAAACATCTTGGGTGGTGATCACGCCCATAATTTGTTTTGGTAAGTTTGCCTTGTGAGTAATTCGTACGCCCAAATTCACCGCCCCAAATCACCAATGTATCGTCTAATAAACCTCTCTGTTTTAAGTCTTTTACCAATGCAGCCGATGCCTGATCGGTACTTTTAGCCATGGCTTTGATGTCTTTTGGCAAATTGCCATGCTGATCCCAACCTTGATGGTAGAGCTGAACAAACTTTACATCTTTCTCAATCAGTCGTCTGGCAAGTAGGCAATTGGCTGCAAAAGAACCAGGTCTTCTCGAATCTTCTCCGTACATATCGTAGATGTAGTCTGGCTCATTGGAGATATCCATAGTTTCTGGAACAGATGTTTGCATGCGATAAGCCATTTCGTATTGGGCAATGCGAGAATCTATTTCAGGATCAAGAATTTTTTGATATTGTAAAGTGTGTAATTCGCCTAAAGCATCGAGCATTCTTCTGCGACTAGTTTTGCTCATGCCAGCAGGATCGTTGAGATATAAAACGGGATCTTTACCAGATCGAAATTGCACTCCTTGATGCAAAGATGGAAGAAAACCATTTCCCCAAAGGCGAGAATACAGAGGCTGACCACCTTCTAAACCTCTTGAAAGTAGCACACAAAATGATGGCAAGTTTTCATTATCACTGCCCAAACCGTAGCTGAGCCAAGAGCCAATACAAGGTCTACCGGCTTGTTGCGAACCAGTTTGAAAGAAAGTAATAGCCGGGTCATGATTGATGGCTTCGGTATGCAATGAACGCACAAAACAAAGATCATCCACCACTTCACTGGTGTATGGCATCAGTTCACTCATCCACATGCCATTGCTGCCTTGTTGCTTAAATGAAAACTGAGCACCTGCCATCGGGAAAGATTTCTGAAAGGCTGTCATTCCTGTTAATCTTTGTTCGCCACGAACTGATCCAGGTAACTCTTCACCATTTCGCTTTTGTAAAATAGGCTTATAATCGAACAAATCGAGTTGCGATGGCCCACCACTTTGGAAGAGATAAATCACTCGTTTCGCTTTTGGGGCGAAATGTGGTTTGCCTAAAACACCTCCACCAGACAAACTAGCGTTTGAGACAGTATTTTCCGCAAAACCGCCGAATGGTTTTAATAATGATGCTAGTGCAGCACTGCCAATACCCAAACTGGTTTTAGACAGAAAATACCTGCGGTTTATTCTGGAAGCAACTTTCTTTTGCAGATTGTCTTGTTCAGATTTCATATTTATTGAGTTTCTTTAGCGCTTAAATACTGTTTCGTCGAAATTCATGAGCGTGCTTGCCACCATAGTAAGTGCTGCTAGCTCGTTAGTATCTAGTGATTTATCTCTTGCTTTTTCTCCAGTTGCCAGTAATTCATTGGCATTACTTTCTCCACTTTTAAAAGCTTCAAGTTCTGCTTCGTATAACCTGGCTAAAATGCTCATTTCATCAGAACCGGCTTTTCTGCCAGTAAGTAATCGAAAACCGAGTTGAATTTGGTTTTCAATTTCATCATCACTTTCTTTTATCATTCTTTCGGCAATTATTCGGCTGGCTTCTACAAACTGAGGGTCGTTGAGTAGCACCAAAGATTGCAGTGGAGTACTGGTTTTTTGTCTTTTTACGGTACAGAAATTTCTTTCGGCAGCGTCAAAACTGATCATAGATGGGGGAGGAGTTGTTCGCTTCCAAATGGTGTACATACTTCTTCTGTACAATTTACTTCCATGATCGGGAATGTATACTGTGGCATTTCTAGTGGCTAATTGTTTCCATAAACCAGCCGATTGATAAGGTTTTACGGATGGTCCTCCTATGGTGTCATTCAATAAACCACTAGCTTTTAAGGCATTGTCTCTTACCATTTCGGCAGACATTCTGTAAGCAGGTGCTCTAGCCAGTAAAAGGTTATCTGGGTCTTTTTCTCTTAACTCTTTGGTGGTGAAAGATGATTGCTGATAAGTAGCCGACATCACCATCAGTTTGAGCATGGCTTTTAAATCCCAGCCTGATTCCCTGAAAGTTACAGCCATCCAGTCGAGCAGTTCTGGGTACTCAGGTAAATCTCCCTGGTTGCCAAAATCGTCTGAGGTAGGCACCAAGCCTTTGCCGAAAATCATTTGCCAGTAGCGGTTAATTAAAACTCTGGGGGGCAATGGGTTTTCTGGATTAAAAGTCCATTTTACTAAACCTAATCTGTTTTTAGGCAGGTTTTCAGGATAATTTAATACATAAGAAGGTGTGCCGGGTTGCACTTCCGTAGTTGGAGAATCATATGCACCACGATCGAGGATATACGTTTTTCTAGGTTTCGGTAAGTCGTGCATAATCATCACTTCCTGCTGATCGGTAGAAATTCTGGTTTGCTCTGCCCTTAATTCTTTTAGTTCTTTTAAAATATTTTGATATGATTGATCGGCATGTTGTAAATAATAGGTGAAGAGATTTTCTGTATCGATTCCTGATAAGCGATCTTTCGAGAGAATTGTATACAAGGGGTCATCTTGCTTTTCTTCTCCATTAAAAAGTTTTTCAATCTCTAATAAAGTAAGCTCTCTGGCAAAAACATGACATTCATCTGCAACTACATCAGACAGGGTTTCTTCTGCTTGTCTGCCAATGCTGAGGCTACCCATTCCACCCCAATTTTCTTTTTTCTTTCCATAATGTAGAATGCTACTTTCCAGATTGTCTACCATCACTTTTGTAGGAAGTGTTTTGCCATTATGATAAAGCTTAAAACCTTCTGCTCTGCCTGAGCCATCCCAAGTCATGGCGAGTTGGTGCCACTCATTGGGTTTTAAAGAATTTGTGGTTTCTACAGCAATGCTATTTGCCGGAAATGTATGATTGATACTGGCTGTGAGTGTGCCATTTTTTTTCAGCAATAAATCGAAACCGCGATTGCCATTCATCAAACCACCAGAGCGAGTGATGATTGGCCCGTGTACACCTTCTTTGAGAATTTTAACCCATAAAGAAATTGAGAAAGGCTCATTCTTTTCAAAAAAGCCAACTTTTCTTCCAAAATCAATGTGGCTATCTCCTTTTAACTCTAGCCCTTTTCCAAATTTACCTTCGGTTTGAATGGGTAAATCTTCTACTGCACCAGCTAATTTTGCAGGTTCTTTTTTATCCGCTTCGTTTAGTAAAACTCTGTTTTCTTCTCCCGATGTTTCATCAAAAGAATAAGAGCCTATTTCGTCTTTCCATTTTATTTGATACATGTTTTTTTTGGCACTGGAAAGCCATTTTTCAAAACCATCTAGATAGCTAATTTTTGATGGATCGAGTTCTTGCTCAAGTGTGGCAATATGTGCTTTTATTGCGGCTAAAGAATCTTCTGCTTGTGGACTGTTCAGGATCAAGGTTGGACTGGCTTCTCCTGTATAAGGAATTTGTCCACTCTCATTCACACTATTAAAAAAGCCGAAAAGTTTGAAGTACTCTTCCTGAGAAACTGGATCGTATTTATGGTCGTGGCAGCGGGCACATTCAATGGTTAAACCTAAAAATGCTTTGCCGAAAGTCTGGGTTCTATCTGCAACATATTCTACACGATACTCTTCAGAGACAATTCCACCTTCTTGACTTTGCATGTGGTTTCTGTTGAATCCAGTAGCCAGTAATTGCTCTTTATTTGGGTTCGGTAGTAAATCGCCTGCCAGTTGCCAAGTGATAAAAGTATCCATTGGCAGATTTTGATTGAACTTTTCGATAACCCAATCTCGCCAAGGCCACATGTTCCGCATACCATCATCTTGATAACCATGCGAATCTGCATAGCGGGCAATATCGAGCCATTCGGTAGCTAACCTTTCTCCGTAATGAGGAGATGCCAGAAAGTGATCCACCATTTTCTCATAAGCATTGTCAGATTTATCTTCTAAAAAAGAATCGATTTCTTCTAGTGTTGGTGGCAATCCGGTAAGGTCAAAAGCGACTCTGCGAATGAGTGTTTCTTTACTGGCTTTTGGTGCGTGGGCAATGTTTTCTTTTTCGAGATTTGCGAGAATAAAATTGTCGATCTCGTTTTGTGCCCATTCTTTTTCTTGTACTTCAGGTAGCTTGGTCTTTTCTGGTGGAATAAAAGACCAGTGCGGTTTGTACTCTGCACCTTGTTCGATCCAGCGGGTAATTAATGCCTTCTCATATTCGTCTAGTTTCAAATTAGATTCTGGTGGAGGCATCATCAACTCTGCATCATCCGTAAAAATTCTATTAAAAACTTCACTCTTATGTGGCTTGCCTTTTACGATGGCATAGTGATCTTTATCGTCTCCCATTGCCATTCTGGCTCCTTCTTCGGTATCTAGTCTCAGGTCTGCTTTTCGAGCGTTTTTATCTGGTCCGTGGCAGGCAAAGCATCGATCAGATAATAGTGGTTTTACGTGGAGGTTATAATCTATTTTTTCAGGTAGGCGACTGGTAATTTCAGGAGAGAACTCAATCTCACCTCTTTGGCAACTTTCAGAAATAATTGCCAACAATATCATTCCAATATATAAAATACTACTTCCCCAAATTAGACTCCTTTGAGGGAAAAAGCCTTTCATTTTCATTACTTAGTTATGTTAGTTAATGTACGTATCTACTAAAGTTAATGAAAAAAATCCGTCATTTGCACGCTGTTATGCTTGAAGCTGCTTTTTTAACTTGCTAGTATGGATTTATGCCTGTTTATTAAGTAATCAGGATAGTACCCGATACCTTTTAGTAGAGCAAATTGTAAATTGCCAGATCATTAAAATATACGCTGATGAGAAAGATACTGTCTGTAATTCTGGTTTTAGTTTGGGGTTTAAGTGCCTGTGCGCAGCAGCAGGATATAAAACTGATTGTTCGTGGTGATGATATGGGCTTTTCGCATTCGGCTAATCACGCAATTGTAGATTGCTGGAAAAATGGAATAATGACTACGGTTGAAATTATGGTAGCAGTACCTTGGTTTCCAGAAGCAGTAAAACTTTGCAACGAAAATCCCGATTTGGATGTGGGGATACATATTGCTTTAACTAGTGAATGGTCTAATGTAAAATGGAGACCACTAACAGGAAAATCTTCTATTACAGATGAAGATGGCTATTTTTTTCCGATGATCTGGCCTAATAAAAATTATGGTGAAGACCAGGCGCTAAAAGGCACAGATTGGAAAATTGAAGATATTGAAAAGGAATTGCGCGCTCAGATTGAGACTGCCATGCGACACATTCCAAGAATCTCTCATTTTACTGCGCACATGGGTTGCACCGGTATGGATGAAGAGGTAAAGGCTTTAAGTAAAAAACTTGCTGATGAATATGGTATAGCCATTTTCCCTGAAGATATGGGCGTAAAGCGTGCGAGTTACCAAGGCGAAAAAGCTACGGCTGAGCAAAAAATTGAGAGTTTTATTGCCATGTTAAATGGTCTGGAAGCGGGAAATACTTACTTGTTTGTAGATCATCCGGGATATGATGTGGAAGAATTAAGAGGTGTGAATCACATTGGTTATAACGATGTAGCTACCGATAGGGCAGGAGTAACCACCTGCTGGACGAGCGAGCAGGTGAAAAAAGTTATTGCAGAAAAAGGCATCAAACTAATTAGCTACGCCGACCTCAAAAAAGAAGTGAAGTAGTATTACTCCACTTTATCAATCGGCATGTTTTCGGTGAGTGCCCATTCTGTCCATGAGCCATCGTAAACGGCTGTTTTATTTTCGTTTACCAATTCGCTAGCCAATAGAATGATGCAAGCTGTTAAACCCGAACCGCATGAAAAAACCAGTGGACGTTCATCTAGATTTAAGTCTTTAAATATGGTTTTTAATTCTTCTACAGGTTTATATTTCCCATTGTCGAGAACTTTGCTAAAAGGCAAGTTACAAGAGTTAGGAATGTGTCCGCTAGACAAACCTTTTCTAGGTTCTGGTGATGTTCCTGTAAATCTGCCTTCTGAGCGGGCATCGATTACGATACAACTTTTATCATCGATATTGCTTAATACAAAACCAGTATCTTTTACCATTTCAGGATAGAAGCTGGCTTTAAAATCTCCTGCTTCAAAAGTCTTCTCAGTGATGGTTTCAGTTTCATAACCTGCTTCAATCCATGCAGGCAAACCACCATCTAGCACAGCTATATTTTCGTGCCCCATTATTTTAAACATCCACCATACTCTTGGGCTAGAATAAACGCCAAGGTTGTCGTACACTACAATTTTACTATTTGCATTGATTCCTAGTTTTTGGCAAGCAGCTTCAAAATCTTGTGGTTGTGGTAATGTATTAGGGAAAGCACTTTTAGGGTCGCTAAAATCATTTTTTAAATCAAACAAACGAGCACCTTTAATCTGAGTATTCTCTAAGTCAGTGGTTATTCCTGCCTTATTATCCTTCATACTTGCATCAAGAATAATCAAATCAGGATCGTTAATGATACTCTGTAAATACTGCGGATCAACTAAAGGTGTCTTCATTTTTGGTTTGTTATTTAGTGTGGTTTAAAAAATAAGTTTTTGAATATAGTTAAAAGCTTTCAATCCTTCAATTTCTTTCTAGATTCTCGAATATCTTCTTCTGGTGGCAAGTCTTCTGGGCGAATGTTGTTTTCGTTTAAAGTGTTTCTGATGCTTCGATTTGCTTGCTGATGCTCTTCTGTAATTTCATCTTGGCTTTGCAAGTCTTTTTGATTGATGTTTGCCTCTGTAATGAGGTTAGAAAAGTTCTTGGCTGCCAAAGTGATCTTAGGTAAAAAATCTTCAACTTCTCTCCCTTCAGGAATATTCATTTTCTCCCTCAATTCAGCATTAGACATATTAAACAATTCGGAGTCACCCGCTTCGGCAATTTCACGGAAACCCTGTTCATCAATCCCCCGCTGAAAAATCGCATTTTGCAAAGTGCCTTTGCTCTCTTCCAGTTCTTTTAGGGCTGTAATTCTTTCTGTAATCTTAATTCGCTCTTCTAGTAATTCGTGTTTGCGCGTTTGCAAAGCAAAATAACTTTGAGCGAAAGCAATCTCTTCTTTTCTAGGGTCTCCGTTTTGTGCAACAAGATAACAGGCATACCTGCTCAACAGGTAATCTTTGATAATTCGCTCACCACCGCGAGGCATTTGTGATGTTTTGTCTACGCCGACAAAATGTGCTGTAACGCTCTCAGCGCTGTTTTTGCAAGCTTCTTCTGCTTTTTTAATGGTGCCTTCAAACTTTCGCCACTCCTTATAGCCCAGTAGTTTTTGTAGTTCTCTGGCAGACCAGCATTCTACCCCTTCCACTTCTGTAGCTTCTTTTTCAAAGGCTTCTCTCAGCTCCTGTATCTTGAATTTATTCATATTGCAATTTACAATCTAATCGAACTTCTGTGCAAGTATGGCCAGACAAGTTCGCACTCCACGCTTTAGGTTGCCCAGTCTCAAATTTTCATTTGGGCTATGCTGGTTGTTGTCTGGATTTACATTGGGCACTGTAACTGCTGGTACATCCAGTGTAGCTACAAAGGGTGAAATCGGAATAGAACCTCCCGAAATTCTAATTTTAACAGGTTCTTCACCAAAGAGATTAACATAAGCATTGCTTAGCCAGTTTCCGATTTCTGAGTTAAAATCTGTTCTGAAAGCGGCATATGAAACACTGTATTTAAATGCAACGATCTTCGGATATTTCATGCGCTCTTCTTCTGTTGGTTCGCCAGAAGTAATATAAAAACCTTGCGATTCAATATGCTTTTTTATTAGAGAAATCAATTTTTCGGGGTCACATTCTGGCACCAATCTCATATCGATTTCTGCCGTAGCAGTTGCTGGTACAATGGTTCTGGCCTCTTTACCCACCCATGCACATTGCAAACCTCTAATGTTTAAAGAAGGATATTGAATAGATTCCTGATAATTATTACCCACTTTATCAGTAGCAGCAATGCCAATTTTTTTCTGGATCATGGCTTCATCATCAGGCACAGCTCCTAGAATTTTCTTTGTTTCTTCATCAAGTGTAATGCCATCGTAAAAACCTGGAATGGTTACTCTGCCTTCTTCGTCTTTCATAGACGCAAGCAGTTTCGATAGCCTTAGTGCCGGGTTCGGTGCATAGTTTCCATAGTGTCCGCTATGCTGTGGCACTCTTGGCCCATAGGTGGTAAGCGTAATATCTGAAATACCTCTTGCACCAAATGTTAAAGTTGGCTTATTAGTAATGTGCGGAGGACCATCGAAGATTACTAACATATCTGCGGCTAATTTGTCTTTATGCGTAGTAACCGCTGCTGGCAAATTTGGAGAGCCTTGCTCTTCTTCAAAATCTATAATGATTTTTAAGTTGAAATCGGGTGTAAATTTAGCCGCTTTCATAGCATCTAAAGCAGAAAGAAACATGATTATTGGCCCTTTAGCATCAGAAGCCGACCTGCCAAACACGCGCCATTCATCATTAAACTCACTGTCTAGAGAATTCCAATCTATAATTTCCCAGTTGCCAGATTCGTCTTGTGCTTTTAATACAGGTTTGTACGGATGTGGTTGAAACCATTTGGTGGAGTCGATTGCCTGCCCATCTGCGTGAAAATACATCAAAACCGTTTTCTCTGCTTTTTTATAAGAGGTAGAAGCCAACATAATTGGAATCTCGCCTGCTGTTGGAAGCAGTTCTACTTCAAAACCACGGTCGCTAAATTCGGAATTTAACCATTCGATGTTTTTCTTAATGTTTGCAGGGTATTGCGCATCATTAGGAATGCTTAAAAAGGTAATCAGATTTTCTACTGTTTTGGGCAGTTCCGCATCTGCATAACTTTCGATCTGATTGCGCTTTAATTTTTGAGCTTTTGCAGGTACAAGTGATGCTACTAAAAAGCATAAAAATAGAAATTGAGTAATTTTATTTGTCATAGTTTCAGGGGTAATGAAAGAATAATTATATAGCGTTATCGAGCATATCATTTGCTTTCGATACAAACTTCTCGAATAGTTCTTTTTCGATGGTGTCGAATTGTTCGTGGTTAAAGGTTTTCTGTATTTTGCCCTTTTCTAAGAGATGAATTTGGTGGCAAGATGCAGTGAGTGTCTCTATGATGTGTGAGGTTACTAAAACTGTTTTGCCTCTCTCTCCAAGTCGGTCTATTAGTAGGTTAAGAATTTTTCCCGATTCCAAGTCGAGCCCGTTAAAGGGTTCATCCAACAAAATTATTTTTTTATCTAACTTTAATATAGCCATTAAAGCCAGTTTTTTCTTCATTCCGGTAGAATAATGTTCGATTAAATCATCGAGCGGAACATGCATTAATTCTTCCCAAATTTCCTGTTTGTAGTGGGGGTTTTTTAGTGGAAATAAACGGAGGTATTCTCTACCTGTGATGTAAGAATAGAAATAATTGCTAGTAGGCAAATAGGCAATTTCGTTATGATCTAGCTTTTCGCCATTGAGCAAGATGCTGCCCTCATTTGGTTTTTTGGTACCGAATAAAGCTTGAATGAGGGTAGTTTTGCCAGAACCATTGAAACCCACCAAACCGTGAATTTTTGCAGTTTCTAGTTGTAAGTTAAGCTGATCAATCACGCGATGTTTGCCGTAGTTGATTGTCAGGTTTTGTAGTTCGAGCATTTTTTATTTGTCAGATAGTTCGTTAAAGTCTTCAAATTAACAGAAAACTAAAATATAAAAAAACTACAAGTGGTTGCTCGTTGGAATCTACGAAGTGAAATCTTATAAAATTTGAGTGATGATTTCTTATTGATATTTAGTTGGAATCGGATTTTTATCTTCAATACATTGACAAAAAGCTGCTATTATATCATCAATTTGCTCAATAGTAGCTTGATCGATTACCTCTCCACTTTTACCTATTTTACCCTTTGCACCTTTTATGAGTAAAGTAGCCTCTTCGTTTACCTGTGCTTCTATGGTAGTTAAGATGAGTTTAAGCGATTCAAACGCTTTCTCACCAGATGCAGCAGCCACAATTATTGCTACTGGCTTATTAGAAAATACAGTGGTTGATACATTCCATTCAATGGCGTTTTTCAAGCTACCGGGTAAGCTGAAAACATATTCAGGAGTGCAGAAAATTACCCCATCTGCCAGATCAATCTTTTCTCTAAAAGCCAAAACTTCTTGCGGTGTATTTACTTGAGATTGAATTGGGTTAAAGTGCGGAAGCTTATCAATTCCATCAAAAATTTCGACTTCAAGCTGATCTTTAAAAGTTTTGGCGATGTATTTTAATAATGAAGTACTGGAAGACTCAAGATTAGTACTTCCAGAGATTGCTAGTATTCTTTTCTTGTTGTTAGGCATAGTAGTTAAAGGTTGATGAGTTCAAAATTCAAAGATTGAATTTTCTCTGTTTTAGGTTTTTGTAATAATTTACTTTTTCAGGTTTTTCAAGCTCAGTGTAAATTTCGATTAATCTTTCTATTTGAGTTTTATCTAACTGATTGGTTTGAGCGAGTAATTCGGATAGCTCTTTATTATTTGCTTTTTGTTGCCTTATAATTTTTCTGCAATCGGGGCAATGGATTGCTTTTGATTGAACCCAAAACTGTAATTCTTCATACCAATACAATTGTTCTTTTTTAGAAAAGACAAAACTTTGATCACACCTTTCACAGGTTTTTTCTACATCGTAATAAAAAAAATATGGATAATAATCTATGAATTTTTGTTTGGATGGATTTCCTAAAATTGCCCTACCTGATTCAAAACAAGTATCACAAACCCAGTTGTTAAAGTTGTGTAAAAACTCATAATCTAGTTTAATTTTATTCTGGTTAATAGAATAACCACTTTTTAATAAGTTTTTTAAATTACTTTTATAAACTTCTGTTTTGCAGCAAGGGCAAAATAATGTGTCCTTCTTTTTCATATTAGAGAAAAGACTTTAATAATAACTATTTCCAACCTTCGCGCTTTTTGAGTTCGGTGATGTGTGCCAAGTGATGATTGCAATGCCAAGCATACATGGCAATGGTATTGTCTAACCTGATTTCTTTACCATGTTCCGGGTGTATGTATTTCTTATTCAAATCTTCATCAGTGAGAGACTTTAGCAATACCACCCAACGAGCATGTAATCCATCCAATAAACTTAATGCTAGCTCGATAGGTATTTTGCTGTCTGCCAGTTCTGCCCAACGGTCTTCAAAATAGGCTTTAATGGTTGGCTTGTCTTCTGTAAGTGCCCATTTGAAACGGATCAGGCTATTCATGTGGCTATCCGAGCAATGATTTACTAATTGCCTTACCGTCCAACCACCTTCTCTGTAAGGAGTATCTAATTGCTCATCAGAAAGCGTAGCTGTTTCTTTTCTAATTCTAGCCGGAAAAGATTCAATATCTGCGATGTGTTCGGCGAGAAGTTCCTTTGTAAGCTCTCTAGGCCACTTAAACTTTCCGATTGGGTATCTTAATTTATCTTCTGGCATGGTAAATAGATTTTAAGCTTACCCAAACTTAAGCATAATCTTTTATTTCTCTGTAGAAAACAACTCTTCAAATTTTTGAATTAATGTTGCTGATTCGGCAGGTTTTGGAGCTTCTTTTATGATGATTTTTCCTTCTTTATCTAGAATGAGATAGCGGGGAATTTCCACTCTGGTTTCCTGATTATGGATTTGCAACCACAAATCTTTTTGCAGGTTTCTATTCGCAATAATGTGGTAGCCAGTAAGTGCATATTTTTCGATGCGTTTTTGCCATTTGTTCTGGTGCTTTTGCCTATCAATAGAAATATATAAAAGCTTTACACCATTGTTTTTAGCAAATTTTTTTACGGCCTCGTACTGTTCAAATTGCTCGATACAGGGAGCACACCAAGTTGCCCAGATATCTACAAATACATAATTGCCTTTTAGATTCTCAGTAAGTTCATTCAGACTATTGTAAGTTTCAGTTTCCAGATAAATAATGTCTGTATTAGCCGAAACCTGTTGACAATTTGCAGTGGTTGAGAGCAAAAGGAAAAAGGGAAATAAGAGTAGTTTCATCAATTAAAAAAATCAATATTTCCCTTTTAAATTAGTGATTATTATCTTGAAGTTGATCTTTTATTAGATAATCTACATTTTCTATCAGCACATACTTTTACTAAGCTTGCGGCAATTAAAATGAAAAGAATATAGAAGTTTAGCTGAAGCCTATTACTAAAAAATGTGGCTTCGCTTTCAACTTCAACATATTCCATTTTTTCAAAATCGAATAAGACGTTCGACTCTTCTTCATTGAAATAATGTGTCTGAATTTTTTCGCCTTTGTAGATAAAAAGTTGATTTACAATATGTGCTTTGGTTTCTGTAAAGCAGTCAATTTTTATATCTAATTTAGAAATATCTTTAGGCATCTCAGCTACATTTAAAGTAGCTCTGGTGTAATGCCCGCCTAGAATGATCTGTTCTCCATTGAGCAAAAAATCATTATGCCCATCAGTTAACAAAATTCCATCTGAAAGATATTCCATTACACTTTCTTTGAAATTTGAGCTAGTAAGACTTTCGCCTGCGAGTTCTGGGTGTAGTGCTATTACTTTTTCGTAAATGGCAGCAGTTTTCATTACTACATCCAGTTCCCAATGCTTATTTTCATATTTGAGATTGTATTTTGTGTCTACCACAACATGAGCCTTTGCTGCTGTGCAAAAGATACACAGCAGAAGTATTATTGTTAATTTGTTCATAGTTAGATTTATGGCTGTACTTTAAAGTCTTCAGAAGGTGTACCCGCAAAACATCTTGGGATTGATGGAAACTCATCTGTTATATAATACACATAAGTACCATCTGGAAATTCGGGAGTTTTTGCCCAACGTCCATTGCATTCATCTAAATCTCCTTGTCCGTTTACATATTCATAATCTGCTACATAAGAGCCGTCGTAAGCACCATCTGGTGCACTTACGCCATCACCAGGGCGGCAACCTTCTTTTACAGAATAGCTAGAAGTGAGTTCTACAATGCTGCTATTGGCATTATCTGGATCAGCATATCCATACTTATAATAAATAGGGAAACCATCGGCAGCATAACCAAGCAGTGCTGAATGGCTGTTTCCATCTTCGATGGTTTTAATATACTCGATTGGTGTACCATGATAGTGATACCTTGAGAGGTCGTGGGCATTATTGCAATCGTAAGTTAAACCTGCATTTGAGCTTAATACTTCTAGGTTCCACTCGTAATTTTGGTCGCCAGTAGAAAGGTCTAGCCAACCTTCAGCAGCAACTGGATCGAAAGGAACGCCAGTGTTTGCAATGCCGAATACCCAGCCTAAATAACCAGTTTTTCCATTGTAACTGGTGTTTGCAACAGGTGTGGTTGTATTAGCCAGTTCAGGAGTGGCAGTAAAAGTAAATGTTTTTTGATTAGCCGTTACATTTCCCAAAACTTTGTGAGGAGGTATGTAATTAAAGGTAACTTCAACAGTGTTGCCCACTGTTTTTAATTCGTAAATGCTGGTAGCATTAGGAGTGTTGTTACATGCTGTCCCATTATCAATTTCATAAGTGACGGAGTTAATGCAAGTTTCTTCTTCTGATTGAATGTCATTTTCATCGTTACTGTCGTCACAAGAGATAAGAGATAAACAAAAGCCGATTAAGAATAATAAAGAGAGTTTTTGATAATTCATATATGGTTGTTTTTGTTGAACTCTCTTTAGACCAACTTAATTTAAAAATCCTTCGGGTGTGGTGGATTTTTTTTTGTTTCTAGTAAAAGTTTTTCAAGCGCTTTATCTACAAACTCCTCATAATCAATATATTGATTCTCTTTTAATATTGACTTAACTTCTTCAAAATGTTCGTAAGTCACCTCAATTTTTTCTTTTTCCAGTTTATTTACTTCTCCAATTAGTTGGTTAGCATTGGTGGTATCAGATTTTTCGAGCAATTTGCCAAAGTACACTTTTAGTATTTTTTTTTGCTTCATTTCGATGGCACGCATTTGCTGATTATGCTTTTTAGTAAGCTCTATAAATTGAGATTTTTGCTGTTCATCGAGTTGTAAAATATGCGCAGCTACTTCTCTAAAAGCTTTTCTCTCACTCGGAGGCAAATTGTTGCCTAACCTGTGAGGTTGGGGTTTATTTATAACCAAGAAAGTTAGTAGACCAATGTTGAGCAAAATCATAGCTATTAATGCCCACTTGTAAAATTGGATGTGTTTGTCATTCATAGATACTAAAATCATTTACCAGGGTGAATGTTTGCGTAGCTGATTCAGGAGAAGACACATTTTCATTATTTCCTACCAACATAAAGCGGCTTAAAACAAGCACATTAATTACAACCAGTATAACAGCAATGGCAGCAGCCACATTTAAAGGTGCAAAAGAAACCTGTTTAGTTTCGGATAAATTTATTCTTCTTTCTATGTCTGGGAGTAGGTTTCGACTAGGCTTAGCCTTTTCCATGCCTTCTAAGCTATTCAGTATATCTTCTTTCCAGTTTTGATCATCGTTAAATTCTTGATCTTTGTCCATTTTTGTATAGTTTATTATTGTTAGACAGCTATTATTTATTTTTCCTTCGGGTGGGTGCAAAAAAATCTAATTTTTTTCTCAGGTTCTTTTTAGCCCGCTGTAAAAGAGATTCAACTGCCTTAAGCGAAATTTCCATAATATCAGCTACTTCCTGTTGAGGTAAGTCTTCAACATAACATAAAATAAATGCGGTTTTTTGATTATCAGGCAATGATTGGATGGTTTTGAATAGAATTTTAGATTTCTCTTTGTTTTCCAGCAGCACACCCGGGTGTTCAAAATCTGGTTGATTCGTGTCTGGTTTTCCAAACCTGAAAATAGCAAATCGGTTTTTCTTTTTAAGAAAATTGAGAGAAGTATTAACAGTAATTCTGTAAATCCAAGTACTTAGCTGAGATTGTCCTTTAAAGTTTGCTGCATACTGATGAATTTTCACAAAAACATCTTGCGTGATTTCTTCGGCATCACCCTCGTTTTGGACATAACCCAGTGCAGTATTATAAACTTTTACATGGAATGCGAGATACAATTCCTGAAAAGCTTTTTTATCGCCCAATACTACAGCCTGAATAATGTCTTCGTGACTATTCATTTAATTAAATGCGATGTACTTCAGCCCTTTTGTTAATTAAAAAAATACCTTTTAAAGGAATAGGTTAGGGCATCTAGATTAAATGGAACAAGTTGTTTGTTATTTGACCACAGGAAATTAAGGTAAATCTATATAATTAGTATTAATAGTAAATGCTAAATCCTTGAATGCTTCCTATTTTAACAGAATCCGCATTTTGGGATTGTAATCTCACCATGTTTTAATTAATATCTTTTCAGTATTTTGGCGATGTTTAAATGTTAAAGAATCACCAGAATTAAAGATGCCCAAAAAAATAATCCGCTCATTGTGCTTATTTACAGAAGAGCTAGCTCCCGACGCGAACGATAAACTATCTACATTACAAGAAGCACTAGAAGCAAAGGACTTTTTGATTCAAACAAAGCGAATCTGTACCAACGAAAAAGACTTTGGAAAACTGGAAGCATTCTATACGGACGAAGACCTATTATTAAGTGTAGGAAATTGCGACCTTAAATATGTCATAAATAACTACTATGACTTTTGTAAGGCATCGCGTACTTCTTGCCATGTAGATATTAGCAATGGTGTAGAAATGGTTCATGTTGAGTTGCTGTTCAGGTTGATAAAAGAAGCGCCGGAAAAAATGTTTCAGTTTGCTTTTGTGGTGAACAATGCGGTTTCGAGTCCTTATTTTCCATCTGCTGCATTTGAGAAAAATGGTTTTGCTTTGGGTTTGCAACCTACGGATTTAGCCGAAGGTTGCCACAGCCTCGAAGAGTGGTTTGCAAACATGCAGGCAGTGTGGGAAGAGCTTTGTGAAGTTTTAAAAGATGAACCTGATTTTTTAGGTATTGATAGTTCCATAGCTCCACTTTTTGAAGAGAATAGCAGCCTTATATACTTTATAAAGCAGATTTACGGAAGTTTTGATGAAGCAGTACTTTCAGATGCTTTTATAAAAATTACCTCATTTATTAAAAATAGTAATCCCAAACCAGTTGGTTTATGTGGCTTAATGCTGCCATGTTTAGAAGATTTTCTTTTAGCAGATGAATACGAACAAGGCAGATTTTCACTAGAAAGAAACTTATTCTTATCTCTGCATTCAGGTTTAGGTATAGATACTTATCCAGTTGGCACAGATGAATCTCCCGAAAAAATATTGAGCATATTACAACTTTTAGTAGGGCTTTCTAATAAATATGACAAACCACTTTCTGCCAGATTTATCTCTGATGGCAAAGCTAAAATTGGAGAGGAAACATCATTCAATAATCAGTTCCTTAAAAATGTCATAATAAAAGCTTTATGATTTTTAGATTAAAATCTAAATAAAGTGTAGTTGGCAAAATATGTATATTTTGCAAGCGTAGAATCTGATTAGAACTTAACCACACTTTATTGCAATGAGATTTTTTATACTATTTTTATTTTTTGTTTCTTCCTACTTTACAACATTAGCACAAATAGAAATTTCAGGAGAATACAGACCTAGATTTCAGTTTAGAAATGGAGTTTCGAGGCTTCCTGAACCAGATGAAAAGCCTGCAATATTTATTGCACAGCGTTCGAGATTCAACTTTCACTATACCCACGAAGATAAATTTGAGACTCATTTTTCTTTTCAGGATGTGAGAGTTTGGGGCGATCAAAACCAATTATCAGATGAACCATCTATAGGAGTGTTTGAAGCTTGGGCAGAAATTAAATTGATCAGCAAACTAAGCTTGAAAGCCGGAAGACAAGAGCTTTTGTACGATGATGGCTATTTGTTTGGGACACTCAACTGGCGTGAAGCTGGGCGTAGTCATGATCTGGGAATTTTTAAATGGCAAGATTCTACCTTTCAAGCACATTTGGGTTTGGCTTTTAATCAAGACGGTGCTTCATTATTTGATGAACCTTTTACCAATGACTATTACAAATATATGCAGTTTCTGTGGTTGCATAAAGACTACGAAAAATTAAGCCTGTCTTTAATGGGAGTTAATAGAGGAATGCAGCGAGTGAGTCCAGATACAGCAGTGAATTACACCCAAACTCTTGGGACAGACATCAAATATTTTGGAGACAAATTAACTTTAACAGGCATTGGATATTACCAAATGGGTAAAGACTTGCAAGACAGAGACGTGAGTGCTTGGTTTTGGTCGCTTAAGGGAGAGATGAAAGTATCAGAAAAGTTGAAAATTCTCTTAGGTGCAGACATGCTTTCTGGTACCGAGAATGGTTTGCTAAGTGAAACTACTAACACTAAAAACAATACTTTTGACATATTATATGGCTTTAGACATAGGCATTTTGGTATTATGGATTATTTCTATTTGGGATATACACCTGATGCAGGTTTACAAGATTTAATGTTAAAATTCACCTATAAACATTCACCAAAATTTACGAGCAAGCTAGATATCCATAATTTTTATTCTCAAAAAAATGTACCAGACCCAAGTGCAACAAACACCGATTTTACTTCTCATCTAGGTGTGGAAGTTGATTACCATTTCTCTTATAAACCTTATGATATGGTCACTGTGCAAGGAGGTTACTCTCAAATGTTTGGAACAGAAACCCTCGCTTATTTAAAAGGTGGGAGCGAAGATGAAATCTCTAACTGGTTCTGGCTGCAAGTTTCAATTAAGCCGGTGTTCTTTAAAGGAAATGTAAATAAACAATAAGCCAGTTTGAAAGCTCTTCATTTTAGTTGAAGAGCTTTTTCAAATGTAATCCTGCTGACATTTTTCTTCCTTTCACCACTCTAATTTTGTCTGATACTATTGAAATTGATTTTTCGACTAATTATCAGACAACATGTATAAAAAACTACTCATATTTCTGTTTTTCGCACTGTTACTTTATTCGTGTATAGGAACAGACATAGTAGAAGACGAAGTTTTCCCAGAAAATTTGCAAATAACCAGTGCTGCTAGCTCACTTAAAGTAGGAGAAAGCTTCCAGTTTAGAGCCATCTATTTTGGTACTTCTGGCAAAATGGAAGATGTAAACCTAACATGGCGCACGGCCAATCCCAATATTCTTAGCATCGCACAAAGCGGTATTGCCACAGCATTAGATACAGGTACAACCTATGTAATAGTAAGTACTGCATCCATCAGCGATTCTGTAACTGTTACAACTGGTGCAGCTACTGTGGTTTCAGAGACTGAGCGCAGGGGTACTTTTGCAGGTTTGAACAGCTACGATGTAGAAGGCGATTTTATTTTAGAGCAAAAAGGAAGTTCTCTTGAGTTAACATTCTCTGGTAATTTTAGTGCAACACAAGGTCCGGGTTTACATGTTTACCTCACCAATAATAATAATAGTGTAAGCGGAGGAGTCGATCTTGGCGAGCTTAAAGCCAACAGTGGTGCGCAAACTTATGAGATCGAAGATACAGAACTCTTTAATGCATACAGTTATATCATGATCTATTGCCAGCCATTTGGTGTGCCTTTCGGTTTGGGCACTTTCGATAACTAAGCATTCTCGCATCCATTTCATTCTTCATTTATCACTATCAAGAAATAACAATGAATACAGTTTACAAAATCTCATTTGCCTTTATATTATTTATAATGGGCTTACAGGCTCATGCAGGAGGTGGTTGGCCACAACCTAAAAACAGTGGTTACTTTAAGTTAGGGCAGTATGGAATAATAGCTGATAATTATTTTACACCTGCCGGAGATATTGTAGATATAACTACTACAGGTTATTACAGCACCTATTTATATGGAGAATATGGACTTACAGACAGGTTAACTGCAGTAGTTTATTTTCCTTTTTTCAGCAGATCAACCTTAAACCAATTAGAAGACAGCGAAGGAAACTTGATACAAGAAGGCGAATCGGTTAATTCATTGGGAGATACAGATATAAGCCTGAAATATAACCTTATAAATAAATCGGTAGCAGTTTCTGTGGCGCTAACTTTAGGCTTGCCTATAGGAAATGCTTCTGGTGGTACTAGTGGTTTATTACAAACTGGCGATGGCGAGTTTAACCAAATGTTGAGTGTAGAAGCAGGCAAATCTTTAGGGAGCGAAGGTAAATATTATGTAAGTGGTATGTTGGGCTTTAATAATAGAACAGAGGGTTTTTCTGATGAATTTAGATATAGTTTAGAAGGAGGAGCACATTTTGGGAAATGGTGGAGTATTTTAAGAATGTACGGCATCAAATCTTTAAAAAATAGCTCAGAGTCTTTTCAGCCAAACAATGGCATATTTAGCAATGATATAGAATATGTAAGTGTCTCACCAGAAGTGGTTTATGAGGCAAAAGAGAATTGGGGTGTGAGTATGGGAGCAGGCTTTGCATTTAATGCTAAAAGAGTTTTAGCAGCACCTGCATTTACAGCTGGCATTTACCTTAAAATATGATCGAAAAATTTAATGTGAATAGCTTTTTAATTTTTGGGGAAAGATTGAGTATAATTCTATTAATGATTAATTTGCATGGGATATTTTGATTTTTACAAGATGAGAAATTTGATTTTTTTAACTGCAATATTATTTACTCTCTTTTCCTGTGGCCAGCAAAATGAGGTGAAAAACGATGACACTGCCCAAGCTGAAACCAAAGTGGCAGCGGTATATCCAGAAGTGTTGAGTGAAGCCCTCGAAGCACATGGAGGTTTGGAAACTTGGCAATCTTTTGGAACACTCGAATACGAAATGGTTTCTGGTGATAAAAGTGAATATCAACTTTTTGATCTTAAAGAAAGAAAATCGCTGATTATTTCAGATGCATATAAACTTGGTTTTGATGGCACTCAGGCTTGGGTTGTACCTAGTAAAGAAGCAATGGGAAGAAACTCTATTCGCTTTTACCACAATCTAAACTTTTACTTTTTTGCCATCCCATTTGTGCTAACCGATCCCGGTATCCAATACGAGGAAATGGAAGATGTAACAATGGATAATGTAGATTATAAAGTGCTCAAGATCAGTTATGAGGCAAATGTGGGAGATTCACCAGATGATAATTACGTCTGCTATTTTAATAAGGAAACTAAAATGCTAGATTTTATCCGCTATACAGTTACTTATTTTTCTAAAGAATCTTCAGATAAATTTAATGCTTTAAAATACGATGAGTGGCAAGAAGTAAATGGCTTAAAAGTACCCTTAAAAATGTCATCTTATAAATGGGAAGATGGGCAATTTGGAGAAATAAGAGGCGAAAAGACATTCAAAAACGTAGTATTTAGTGAAGGATCACCTCTAGCAGATGTATTTACTATGCCAAAAGGTGCAGAGGTAGAAAGTACTCCAGCCAACTAGTTTTTTTTAGATAAAATACTTGATTTATATAAAGCTCTTTTTGTTTTTCAGAAAGAGCTTTTTTTATTAATTTTTTTAAAAATATTTATGCTGTTACCTAGTGACTTATGATTCACATTTAAGTCTGTATGATGAATGTATTAGAAGCTATTTTCTGATTGAGTTTGAAAAATAATTGAATGATCAAACTCGCTTTATGAGATTAGTTTAAGTTAAAAAAGTTGGATTAGGTTTTAAATAAAAAGTACATTCAGCAATTCAGATCAGAAAAGTTTGATCTGATTACAGACATAATAATAAGTATGAGCTTAAAAGAATTAATAAACACTCGTGAGAAACAGAGCGTTTACTTTTCATTAAACTCAGGCAGACCTGACATGAGAATTGTAATTGTAGTAGGACGGATATTTTTCGAATTGAAAAATTAGAAAAAGGAAGAAAAAATATATAATTGCAACACAAATGGCAGGTGATCGGGTGAGCCGATCTTCTGCCTTTTATTTTATCTGGGCAATAAAATTTTAGATAAGAAATTTGCTTTTAATAGATAATTTATAGCATTTTTAATTAGTCAGATCACATAGGTTACATCAATTGCAGATTACGAATGATTGATACTAGCAGAATTAAATTAGTACCGTTTTCGGAAGAAGCCTACAAGGCTATTTTTAATAATAACTTGGATAAGCTTGCCGAAATTCTCGACATTGAAAAACCCGCTTTATGGACCGCAGACGATGAAGTGAGGGAGAACATTCCAAATTACTATCAGGAGTTTATCGATAGTGGTGGAAACATTATTTGGGGTTCATTCTTTTATGTATTAAAAGATACTAAAAAGCTTGCAGGTACTGGAGGTTTTAAAGGTATACCCACTAAAGGTGGTGTGGTGGAGATCGGGTACGAAATACTTCCAGGTTTTAAAAACATGGGGTACGCAACAGAAGCGGCAGATGCTTTGGTGCATCATGCATTTGAGCATCATGCAAAAAGTGTGAGGGCATACACAACACCAGACGAAAACGCTTCTATTTATGTATTAAGAAAACTAGGAATGAAATACGTTGAAAACATTCCCGATCCAGTAAAAGGTGAAATCTGGAAATGGGAGATTAATAGACCTCTAAATTTTTTATAAAGTTGAAGCAGATAAAAAGGCTTGATCTGGGTGAGTTCGAGAAGGGAACCGTCACCCGTTGTTGGTTACATATTGTAAACAATGGATTAGGGGAACCAGTAAGAATCCCCATTATAGTGGCTAGAGGTAAAAAAGACGGCCCGGTATTAGGCTTAACTGCAGCATTGCACGGAAACGAATTAAACGGTATTCCTGTAATTCAGCGTATTTTTAAGTACCTAGAGATGGATCAGCTCTGTGGTACCTTAGTGGGAGTAATGGTTGTAAACGTACCATCTGTACATTTGGAAAGAAGAGAAGCACCAGATGGAACAGACCTAAACCGAATTGCTCCTGGTGTTGCAAACGGAAACATCAGTCAGGTATATATCCATAGAGTAATTGATAGAATTGTAAAACATTTTGATTTTCTGATAGACCTGCACACTGCCTCTTTTGGCAGGGTTAACTCTTTTTATGTAAGAGCAGATATGTCTGATGAGCAAACTGCCCGTATGGCAAGATTGCAAAACGCAGAAATCATATTGAACAATCATCCTAACGATACTACGCTAAGAGGTGCAGCAGCATCGCTCGGTATCAAGTCTGTTACGCTGGAATTAAAGGATCCACATTTATTTCAGTATGATGTAATTGAGCATAGTGTAGAAGGCATACACAACGTATTTTATGACTTAGGCATGCAAGAAGGTTCCATTACTTGTGGCATAAAAGATACGATTTTATGCGATAATTCTTACTGGATGTATACCGATGAAGGCGGCCTTTTATATGTATATCCTGAAGTAACTCAGGAGATAAAAAAAGGGGAGCGAGTTGGTTCAGTAAGAAACATGTTCGGAGATATAACTAAAGAATATTTTGCTAAAGAAGACGGAATTATAATCGGTAAAAGCACAAACCCGATCAATCAAACAGGTAGCCGTATTATACATTTGGGCTTGAATTATCACTCAGTGCCCTGCTTAGTTAGATAAACTTATTTTTTTAACTGTGATTGAAACCATACATCATTCGGGATTCCAGCATGAAAATCACTGGTATCCCAAGCTTATAAACACACAAATAAATCCTCTGGTAAGCCATTTTTTCAAAATGGACATTAAGCGAATAGTTACCAGATATTGTCATTTGCATCCATCGGTAAAGCCTTCTTATCTCGAAGAGCTTTTTACTTATAAACCACAGTATTTTTTCTGGTCTGGTGGCGACTTAATTAATGTTACCTCTAGCACTGGTAAAAGGCAAATGGTTTTAATTGAAACCAACTCATGTCCATCGGGTCAAAAGTCTACACCTTTGTTAGACGACTTTGATGAATATGGCGGTTATAGCAAACTGATCGCTGGCGGTGTACAAAACTTCTTAAAAGGCAAGCGAATGAGCTCTGGCGTACTCGCTGTTTTTTACGATAAAAACCCAATGGAGTCTTCGGGTTATGCCCATGCGCTTTCTAATCATTATGATGAACAGGTGTATCTGGTAAAGTTTTTTAATGGCGAATCTAACGACCATGTAAAAATAGAAGATAACAAGTTTCACATTTTGGTAGAGGGAGAGTGGTTACCAGTAAGATTTGTATTTAGGTACCTTACGCAAAAGCCTTGGAATCGATTACCTGTAGATTGCAAAACACTTATTTTTAATCCGATAGTAACGTGTTTGGCAGGTGGCAGAAATAAATTATTGGCTTCAAAAGCTTACGATTTCTTTAATGCAGAATTAGGAAATCACCATTTGCAGATCAATACTCCAGAAACTCATATGAACATTAGGCAAGAAGAAATTCCCTACTGGTATGAGAAGTTTGGAGGAAACTTGGTAGTGAAAAGCCCTTATTCTAATGCTGGGCAAGGTGTATTCTTGATAAGCAATAGAAGTGAGCTAGAAGTATTTATGAATTCTTCTTTCGATTACGAAACATTCATTGTGCAAAGTCTTATTGGCAATCATCTATGGAGCTCGGTGAGTGAAAAAGGGAAATTATACCATGTAGGCACATTGCCAGATAAAAATAACCTGACTTATGTGTCTGACTTGCGTATGATGATTCATTATACCTCTACAGGTTTTAAACCATTGTGTATGTATGCAAGAAGGGCAGAAGAGCCACTTCCAGATACATTGCAGGGGCATAATACATGGTCGGTATTGGGTACTAATATCTCTGTGAAGAAAGGGGAAAACAAGTGGGATTACGATGTAAAAAGACTGATTACACTAGACAGGCGCGATTTTAACAAATTAGGTTTGGGTATGGATGATCTCATTGAGGCATTTATGCAAACCATATTTGCTACCATCGCGATAGACAAAATGGCTAGTACCTTAGTAAGCAAAAAGGAACGCAAATTAAAAAGACGACTTTTTTATTCATTAAACCCAGACCAAAGTTTATTGGATGAGATAATGAAATAATACATCAGGCAGCCAAGTTTAATCTGGTTTACAATTAATTAAATAATAATTCATGCAAAGGTAAAGGCTTTGCAATATGCTGTTAAAGCACTATGTGTAGTTTTGAAGCTTGCATTTCAACAACATGAACAAGAATTTAGCAGCTGTATATGAAATTGGGACCAGTATTAACTTCGCTGCTTGAAATCTACGATAAATCACCAGTATTTAAGCTCGACAAAGAGGATCGGCTAGTGATTTTTAGCGACATGCACATGGGTAATGGCAAAGGCAACGACGACTTTGCACAAAATTCAGACTTGTTTCTTCATTCATTAAAAGAGTACTATTATCCACTAGGTTACAAGGTGGTGCTCAATGGCGATATCGAAGAGTTACAAAGATTCGATTGGCATAAGATTTATGCAAAATGGCAGAAAATTTATGAGCAATTCGATCGGTTTGCTGCCGAAGATCGACTAATTAAAACCATTGGTAACCACGATATTGGTTTGCTTAGTCAAGAGATTAAAGATTATCCTTACGAGCTGCACGAAGGGATCCGCTTTAATTATAAAGACAATGATATCTTTATATTCCACGGGCACCAAGCATCAAAAAAGTATAATTTGCACAATGCCTTAATTGGTTATACTTTGCGTTACTTGGCTAATCCATTGGGAATAAAAAACTACTCAGTTTCTCATAGTAGTAGAAAGCAGTTTAAGATTGAGCAAAATGCCTATAACTTTTCTGTAAAAAAGAAAGTAATGTCTGTAATCGGGCATACACATCGTCCCTTGTTTGAATCTCTCCCAA
The DNA here is from genome assembly GCA_002729595.1 of Thalassovita sp. Classification (GTDB taxonomy): domain Bacteria; phylum Bacteroidota; class Bacteroidia; order Cytophagales; family Flammeovirgaceae; genus Chondrinema. Next base: position 34,789 of record PBYL01000085.1, read on the forward strand.
AAATTCAAAGACTAAAATATCGTATAGAAGGGCTTTGCCGCAAATACGCAGACTTAGATAAAAAAGATAGAAAGCCTGTAAAAAAGCTTATTAATGTTTATCGCAAAGAGCTAAAAAAAATCTATAAAAACTCCACCAAAAAAGAATTGGAGCAGGCAGGTATTTATAATAATCTGTTACACATCCCTTGTTTGTTTAATTCGGGCTGTGTAATTGGTAAAAGAGGCATTACCTGTCTAGAGTTTTACAATGGTGATGTACAGCTTATTCATTGGTTTGATAAAAATATTAGTGAGAAATACATGAATCATAATGGTTATGATCCGGTACAAATCGGAGATACCAACTATTACAGGATGATCATCAAAAAAGAAAAACTCAATTACATATTTACCAGAATTCATCTTTTAGCCTAACAATCTATCTATTTACTTGTTTATCAACTCGGTAGTTGGTAATGTTATGAACTTTTGAATTAAAGTGAGATTGATTTTCTAAGACAAAGTACTGTTTGTTATGCAGATAATTTTTGTTGTTTAAAGAATTTATTTCACTTTATTTAATCGGCATATCTCATATATTTGTTAACTAACCTCCAAATTGGAAAGGAAACAAATATTTCATTAAACTGAAATAGACTTGCAGAAGATAACAGACCTGATAAATACGATTGTAGACAGATTGAAGGAGAGGGACACTACCGCGATGAATTATCTCTATGAGCACTATTCTTCTGCGCTTTACGGAATTATTTACCGAACTCTTGGAGACGAAGCCATCGCCGAGGAGACTTTGCATGATGTTTTTATAAAAATCTGGAATCAGATAGATAAGTATGATCCTGATAAAGGAAACCTATTTACATGGATGTACAGAATTGCCAGAAATCAGGCAATAGATGTAAGACGTTCAAAGAAGTTCCAATATAACAATAAATCCACGGAGCTAGAACCTTTCGTAAATACCTTTACCAGTGAATCCAAGGAAGATAAATATGGATTGAAAGAGCTAATAAAAAAGATGAACGAAGACTGCATCAAGCTGATTAATATGAACTTTTTCATGGGTTTTTCGCATAATGATATTTCCAATGAGTTGGAAATGCCGCTGGGTTCTGTGAAAACAAAAATCAGATCGTGCATCAGTAAATTACGTGCCTTAATGGAAAAATATAATGACTAAAGAAGAAATTATTTCACAAGGGTGGTTAGAAGCGTACATCACAGGTGATCTTTCTGGGGACGAAATAAAAATCGTAGAAGACTTTATTAAAGAAAGCAAGGAGGTGCGTGATGAATATAAAGCTTTGCAAAAAACTTTAGCAGAACTGGCTTTTGCGCAGGCGATAAAGCCTTCAGCCAAAGTGAAAAAATCTTTGATGGGAGAACTCTCACCAGATGTAAAAAATAAACAGAATTCAATATTAAGTTATGCAGCAGTAGCAAGCATTATCTTCGCGATCTCTATGGGGCTAACAGCCTACAGTTTCTGGACGAGGTGGCAAGACATTGAAAACAAATACAAAACACTCTTATCTGAAAACCAAACAATGGCGGCTACATTAAAGAAAGCCAGTGAAGATTATGAGTTGTTAGCAGAAAATAACGAAGTTGCCATATCTGCGAATTATAAGAGAATTATATTAAATGGTACTGATAATGCGCCCGAATTGCAGGCAGTGGTATTCTGGAATGCAGAAGAAGAAGCTGTTTACCTCAACGCCAGTACTTTTGAAACCCTCAACGAAGCACAGCAATATCAACTCTGGGCATTAATAGATGGTAAGCCGGTAGATGCTGGTGTTTTTAATCCAGATTCTAAGCTAATTGCCATGAAAAGTATAGGGCAAGCAGATGCTTTTGCTGTTACCATTGAGAAAAAAGGTGGTAGCGAACAACCCGATTTATCTACGCTACAGGTAATAGGAGAGACATCTTGAAAAAAAAATAAAAAAAATCCATTCTTCTTAAATCTAATCTGAGCATCTGCTTCGTAGGTAGTGCAGAATAAAGATTAGAATACTAACATAAAACTATAAGAAGAATGGACACATTTAAAAGCTATTTTAAGTTATTTCAATTAGTCATACTATCATCATTAATTATCGGCTTGTCTGCTTGCGAC
>PBYL01000086.1 GCA_002729595.1 Thalassovita sp.
AGTTGTAATAGTCAGGACTTGATCTGACAGTCAAGGTAATTTATAGCTTTTTATCTGTCAGATTGATTTCACCTTCTAGGTCTTTTCTCTTAAATCCCTTTCCTCTACCAACCCCTCCATTTTACTGCTTAAGAGGGGATTGTCATAGGACTGGTCTTTATCCTCACGCCAAGGTAATTGATCCAGTTGTTTTTCCAAAGCTAATTGTTTGGATTTCATAAAAGTATCCCATGGAGTCTTTCCATTGCAATGTTTTCCTGAATGTGTCCTTTGATTGTTGTACCAATTCAGCCAAGCATCAAGTTCTAATTGCAGTTCTTCTATTGATCGAAAAATCTTTTTGCGAAAAACCACAGCGTAAAATTCATCTTGCATAGTTCTATGGAACCTTTCGCATATACCATTTGTCTGTGGTGATTTAGCTTTTGTCCTAGTATGATCTATATCTTCCAGATCAAGATATAATTGATAGGGATGTTTTTCGATTTTACCACAGTACTCTGTACCTCTATCTGTCAATATTCTGAGTAATCGAACATCTTGTTCTTCATACATAGGCAACACCCTATCGTTAAGCAAATCAGCTGCTGTAAGGGCATCTTTGTTAGGATATAATTTTGCATGAGCAACTTTACAGTAGGTATCAATATAAGTTTGTTGATAAATTCTTCCTACTCCTTTTACATTACCTACATAATAAGTGTCTTGACTGCCCAAGTAACCTGGGTGATGTGTTTCTATTTCACCTTTAGCCACTTTTTCTTCTTTAGCTCTCTCTAATGCTTGTACTTGAGATTCAGTTAATACTCCTCCTTCCTGAGAAACTCTAACTTCTAAAGCTTTCAAACGTTTTTTAAATGATTCCAAATCATTCCGTAACCAGATACTGCGAATACCACCTGGAGAAACTGTAATACCCTTTTTAGCCAACTCATTACTTGCGCGCACTTGACCAAAGGCAGGGTATTCAAAGGCCATTGCTACTACTTGTTCCTCAATATAAGGATCTACACGATTTTTATGATTTGGCTTTCGTTTAGATACTTCCTGTAAAGCAGCCTCACCACCTGTTTCATACAGTTCTTTTATCCTATAATAGCTATCTCGAGAATAACCTATCGTGCGACAGGCTTGAGATACATTACGTAATTGTGCAGCTAGATTTAATAATCCTAGCTTTGTTTTAATTAACTTGTCATTTGTAGTCATGATGTATTTGAATTTGATTATAAAAAAGTTCGCACTTTAATTTAACCAAACTGTCAGATTTCATCGTGACTACTTCAATTTAGTAGTACCATACCCTTTAAATACATTCACTACTCCATAATTGAATTTTGTGAAGATTACACCACTAACTTTATTACTCAGTGGTAACTTGTAATCGAGCATACAAGAAATGCCAAAATCTAGATTGTTTGCGTATTCTTTTTGATTGGTTTGATAATCATCATCTTCACTTTTCATTCCAGTGACTGATGGGTTGTCAGCATCTATAAATAGATATTTAACAATTCCTTTTTCTTTTGCATCAATTAAAAAACCTATATAAGAGCCTACAGAAAAGGAAAACGGTGAATCATCTATCGGTTTATAACCAAACATAACTGGTACATTAAGAAAAATTAAAGGTCTATTTACATCTCCAATTATTTTTAAATCGTCAATTGGTGAATCATAATCTCCCTGATGTATTTCTTGAAGTATATATTCATAATCTATATGCAAATTATATTGATTAAAACTTACTCCTGATTTTAAGTATAATTTAGAATTGATATTATATTGTACGGATAAGTTAATAAAATAACCCATAGCTGGTTTAAACTATATCATAAGCGGAAATAGTTTTTTTATATGGTATTGTCAAAGTTCCTCCCGCTCCAATTTGATATTCAAACTTCTTAATATCCTGTCCATAAATTGAATTACTTAATTGAATATAAATTACTGGAATCAGTAAAAACTTACCTATTCTTAATTGAGTGATTGTCTTATTATACATAGCTAGTTTTTATAGTCTTTTAAGCAAATTAAAGTCAAGTTTATACCAAAATTTATATACTTTATCAACGCCCAACTCAACAATATAAATTTTGATTTATACTAATATGATATAATTGAAAAGGAAACGGAAATGTATAACAGGTAGAGTGAAAAGATTTGAATATCTACTATTAATAACATTCTTTGGCTAGGTTCCGATGTATCTGGAAGTGTAGAGTTATTAAAGTAGATTATTTTCTTTCATCTATTTTTTCTTCAGATATTTTTGTTCTGTAGTTATACTCGCGTACTATCTCTTCCATGTCTTCATATTTATAATATTTTTCTTTTATCCTTTCAGATATAAGTGGATCATCAGCGAAATAAGTGGCCATCTCATTTTTAAAATTTCTAACGTATACGAGCTTGAGTTCACCTTGACGTTCAATATAAAAATCAGATTTCCATGCGGAAGATACTGCCATATTTTGGTTAGGAGACCCCATTGTAACCTCATACTGATATTCATAAAGAATAATCTCCCCTGTTCGTAATATACGCATGAGGCCATTCGAACCTCCACCTATTCTAAAAGGTCGCTCTTTTGGTTTACTTATATACATATCCTCACCTCTTTTGTAGGCTGTTATCTCTTTTGTCTTAATCTTGATACGTTCTCCTTGTTGGTTGAGTAAATAAACTTTGGCGCATGAAGCAGTTTCACTAAGCATTTTTAAGCTTCCATAAATTGTATCCCCTTTAATCGTGGCAACATATCCATCTTTAAATTCTGCTTGAGAAAAAGCTGATAGTGTAGAAAAAACAATGAGATATATTAAAAGTATAATTTTCATGTGCTAAAAAAATCGATTTTCTAAATCCTTGTATAGTAAAAATTATTGTTCTTTGATCTCAAATTTTAAATTTCTGTTTTTACTTTCCTGTATTGCCAAAAGACCATACACAGTCTCTCCAGGAGCTATTACCTTGTCTATTATTGAGTTGTTTTCTAATTCTATAAGTAGTTTTTTATTAGCTGTACTGGCTACAGTGATATTTATAATAGCGAAAGGTAATCCAATTGGTAAAGGTATGGTTGAGCAATCATCATCTTCACATTCTTGAATAAATCCCCATGCGAGTGCATATAATAAATAACCTTCTGCGGGTTGTCTTATCTGATCTTTAACTGATACAGCCTCTAAAGGGACGGTAGGGATATCTCCATCATATATCAATACGTCATCTTTAAATGATATAGTACTTTTACTATTATTGATCACTTTCACTCCAATTAAGTCTATCTTATTTTTAACAGCTTGTCTTGCATATTTTACATTCCCACTTTCACGTAGAGCATTAAAGTCATATTCAAATAAAACATCTTTTTCGCTATATGAAGCTGTATATGTTAAGTTCATAGCGTCAATTGGGAAATAACTACTTGCACATGAACTTATAAAAATTGATATAACACAAAGGGAAAAAAGTAAGTTACATTTCATAACTCTTCTATTTGTAGGTTAGATTTAGATTTTAAAGTGGATTAAAAAATATACCCTAATAATAGCAAAAAATATTTTTATATAATGTTTAGGGATGATGCATGATAAAAACTCCCGGTTAATATATGTTAATAAAGTTAAGTATGTTTTTATCGGCAATTTGATTGAATAAACTAATAATAGTTCTATATAATTTAATCGACTTGTGTGAAGGAAAATTAATGGCCACGATTTGGCCATTGATTCTGCTAGAAGGTAATTATACTCCACTACTCTGGCTTTGTAGAAGAAGTGAAATAGTATGCTTGTTACAGTATCAGTATATTTACTGCAAGTTACTTTGGGTAATCCTATGAAGCAATCGCCTGAGATTTTTCATAACACTCTAAAAATCTCAACAGAAATAGCAGTAATCACCAACAGTGGAATTATGAGTTTATAATCTTCTTTGTAAACCATTTTATAACCTATTACTCTTAATATCAGAGTTGGAAAGATTGTTATTGCTGCAAATATTAACCAATAATCAAATGTGAGTTCTTCTAAATTATCATATCCACCGATTATTATTACCCTGATTATCAAATAAATAAAAGTATAAATAGCATACCTATTCATTTGAAATAGCAAATTGAAAGCATTATCTAACTTTTCTGATTTTACTTTTTTCATTCTTTTATTGAATAATCAATTTTACTCACTACCCAATTGCCCTCAATTCTTTCTAAATAACTTTTAACTGATAAAATGTTTTTACTACCAATCATCTCGATGTTTACTGTATCTCTATTTGCCTGTGGTGAGGGAAAGTCGTGTTTGTATGAGTATTCTATCAGTCCTCCTCTTGTTTTAAGAAAATCTTGTTGATTCTCTATATAATCTAGAGTTTCTAATACTGTTTCGGGGTGAAACTCAGCTTTTTATTAAAAATAATATCTACTGAATGAAATCATTTAAAAGCCAACATTATATGCTTGAAGAATTCCTTGAAATTCATACATTTTATTTTGACCATAAATTCTTTTAATGTCATCCAATTTCCTAACTAATACAGAGTTTATATCTGCTTCATTAAATGATAGTAAAATCAAGAAAGCTTTTCTATAAGTTTTAATTGGTGTTTTACTATTGTACAAATAGCTCATTAAAATTTTTTTGATTTGCTTTTTGTATACATTTTCATGATTCTTAGAAAGATATTCGATTGCTAAAATATTCTTTTTTGTAAATGCAAGGCGCTCTATCAATGGTAATAATTCTTTATCAAAATTTAAATTTTTAAACATGGTTTCATATAATTCCCAGTTCTCGTGTTCTGAAACCATGATTAAGCTATCTAATTTTAACAATGTTAAATCTTTTTGGAGCTTCATATATCTATTACCAGGCTTAGACATGATTTCGTTACTTTGTCTTATGTATTCATAATATATTTCTGATGAGACTGAACTAGATGTATCAAAACAACCACTTTTTATACTAATTGCTCTGTCATCCTCTAAAAAATGCTGAAAAATACTTCTATACGATGTGTCACCTTTATCCATCAAAGCAAAAGTTGCATATGTGGCAACAACTGGATTATAGTCTTTTGCTAGTATGTATAATTCTTTGTTGGTTGCTGTTTGTGATAACTTTTTGTAATTCTTGTATTGGTCACTAGTAGCACCTGCGTATCCTATATATTGGTAATGAAGTTCATTTATTTGTGCGATGGAATCTCTTAATGCCAATACTTCACTTCTAATTTCTTCTCTCCTTTGATTCTCTTTTTGTATTTGGCAAGAGTATAAAAGGGTTAGCAAGACGATAGTAATTATTTTAAGCTTAGTCATTCTTAAATATTGATTTTCACAAATACAAAGATCAGTAATAAGAAGCTTTTTAGTAGAATGGGTTTAAAGAAAAACTATATTAAATAGCTATAATTTAATATATCCCCACCCAGAACTTGTTCCGAGTGGGGGGTATTGCCTTAAAGTAAAGTATAGTTTTTTACATAAGTTTGCCATTCTGTGTCGAATGGAATTACTAGATACTTGCCTTCTGGTGTAATGAGTATTTTGGTGGGATAACCCTCCACTTCAAGTTTTATGGTAGACTCCTTATCAATTTCACTAACAGGGAAAGTATAGTTATTCTTTGTCATAAATTCGGGTAGGTTTTTATCAGGAGTGCATAGAGTATAAATCTTTAACTTAGAATTAGAATCTGCGCTATTATCCACATAAAAAGATTGCAATTTTGGTAGTTCTCTAACACATGGCGCACACCAAGTTCCCCATATATCTATAAAAATCCACTTACCAGATTTTTTGCTTAAATCTAACTTTTCATCAGTAAAGTCAAATGCTACTGCAGGTGTTGACTTTGCCATTTTATTGATATAGTTAAACCAATAGGTATTAAAATCTTCTTTTTGCGCACTGCTATTATAAATCTCTTTTAGTGTTTCTAGGTTTTCATCTGTAGGTGAGTTAAAAGTCACTTCAGTATAAAGATTTAGGGCATCTTCAGTTTGGTTGTTTTCAATTAAATAGTTCGCATAAACAGATTTGTAGCCAATATTATCAGTATCGTCAGTAAGCAATGCTGCATCATAAAAATAGGCATGTACTACATTTAAGTCTAACATATCTGGACTGTAAGCAGCCGCTTTCACCAAATATTCTCCGTCTTTTTCATGTGAATTGTACAAGGTATAATAGCTATAAGCTAATAAATACCGATTCCAAGCACGCTCTTCGGTTAAGCTTCTACCTTGCACACTTTTAGTGAGATCGGGATATTTTTCTAGATTATTAATGATCTTCTGAAGTAAATTTTTCCGCATTTGCTTATCTATTACAAGGCTATTTTCTAGATCGTTAATCGCCAATAAGCAATATCGCTCAGCCATTGTTTTATAGTTTGAGCTGTCGGATAGTGTTCTGCTTAAATTGATAAAAGCTTGTTCGAGTTTTTCTGGATTCTTAGTGGTTTTAACTTTTGTCCAATAATAAAATGGACTAATTAACTCATTAATCTCCGCATTATTAGCTCCATATAGTTTGTCTACATAATTATAAATTTGAGAGGTGTCTTCTGCTGCTAGTACTTTCTGAGATAAAGTGTTATGAATCCTGTCGGTTAGAAAAGGAAGGTATAGCTCATACAGTTTTAATGAGGCTTCTAATGCTTTATCTGTTTCGCCATTTTCCCAAAGCTTGTACATGGAGTTTGTTAAGGTAAATGCCTCTTCGGGAATTTGAGCACTACTGAAGTTTGCAAATGATAAGCATAGTAAAATTAAAAAGTACTTTTTCATGTAATTAGATTAAAAAGTGGGTGTATTTAAGATTTTAGAATCTTTAGTTTAAGATAGTAATAGCAAAAAAATAAAGCCAATATATTGGTATTTGAAACGGGATTAGCGGACAAAGAGTTAGCTCAAAAACTCTGTTTATCGTAAAAAATCAAGCTTTTTTAAATTTTTCGAAAAAAAATATGATAATTTTTTTAGTTCGTAAATAGTGTACGGACTGCCTCAATTGATTTGTAGTATGTCAACCAAAACTTAAAAGAAAATGCAACAACTCGACTCTTCTCAAAATCTTAGAAAATGCCGCCTTATAATGGTGAGTGATCAAAACAATAACAAGTACTACGAAATGTCTGAAAAACCAGGTGGAATGTTTTCGGTAGTTTATGGAAGAGTTGGTGCGAAAGGTGCCGAAGCAGAATATCCGGTTTCTCAATGGAAGAAGAAATACAATGAGAAAATAAGAAAAGGTTATCAAGATCAAACACATCTTTTTAAAGATAAAAAAGAGAATGTGATTGACTTTGACGATATCACTGAAGCAACTGTAAATCTTTTAATGAAAGACTTGTACCAATACTCAAACAAGTCGATGGAAGATCATTACAATGTAACGGCCGACCAAGTTACCAAACAGCAGTTAGAAGAAGCTCAGACTTTATTGAACGACCTTGCCGGTAGAATAAAACCAAGAATGCAGCGTCCGGCATTTAATGTTTCTCTTCTTAAGTTGTATGGCATTATTCCTAGAAAAATGTCTAATGTAAAAGACCACTTGGTTACTACTAAAATGACACTCGATGAGATTAATAAACTCATTGCCAGTGAGCAAGAAACCTTAGACGTAATGCGCAGCCAGTTTGAGATGGTTGCTCAAAATGATGATGCAGAAGAAGTGGAGAAAATCTCTATTCTTAAAAAACTGGGAATTACCATTGAAGAAGAACACGCATCAAAAAGCATTAAAAGAATTAAGAAAATGATGGGCGTTGATAAAGACCTTTTTTATAAAGCTTACAAAGTTTCCAACATTAGAACAGAAGGCAATTTTAACAATACACTTGCTACAAAGAGAAAGAAAAGTACAGAGCTATTCTGGCATGGTAGCCGAAACGAAAACTGGATGTCTATACTAGGAACAGGGCTTGTGTTGAGACCAACCAATGCCATTATTACCGGTAAAATGTTTGGTTACGGATTGTACTTTGCAGATAAGTTTAAGAAGTCGCTCAACTATACTTCTTACCGTGGAGCTTACTGGTCTGGCGGAAACTCAGACAAAGCTTATCTGGCTATCTACGAAGTGCACACAGGCAACCAGTTAAAAACCAAAAACCACGAATCTTGGCACTATAACTTAGACGAAACCATGCTAAAGTCTAAAGGAGATTACGATAGCCTTTATGCTAAAGGTGGGGCTGACTTAATCAATAATGAATACATCATTTATAATGAAAACCAGTGTACAGTTAGATACTTAGTCGAAATCAGAAAATAAAACCTACTATGAACGATAGAAAATTAAATCCGCTTACTGTTGGTGCTGTAGAAGAAGCAGCTTTGTTTTTAGCCAAAGAAAAAGGCCATGTTACCACACTCGATATCAAAGAGTATTTACGAAGCGAAGGCTATTTTGCCATGCAATCAGATGTTTCTGAGTTTATGAAACAACTCGCGATAGTAGATTGCGAATGGAGCTATTTCTTTACAGGTAGTTATCGTATCTATTTTAACATGCAATTTGCATTTCAGTACGATATAGGAATCGTATCTTCATTAAATTAAAAATATTAGCTCAATGCCTTGGTACAGATTTTCAGTGCCAAGGTATTTGTTTTACTCTTTGTACTCAAACCCATCGGCAATTGGAAGCATTTCCAAATCACTTATCCAGTACTTTTGCGTTTGGCAATAACTTTTGAGGTCATGATATATACCTTTAATTGACTCTTTAGATTTCCCAAAGTCGAAATTGAAAAAACCAGTACCTGAACCTCCACCAATTATTTGTATTCTTAAATAATTTTCACCTTCAATCTCTTCTTTAAAAATCACAAAAGTGAGCGTAAAAGACGAGTTATTTCTAAAGCTATATTGCTCTGTAACAATAATGAGCATCTTATTTTTATTCATCAAATACACTGGACTATAGTTCAACTTTAAAAATCCAGCAATGTATTTTTCTGCCTGCTCTCCTTTTATTAGAAATTGTCCTGCTTTCATCGGTTTATTAGTACTTGCTTACATTATTATTTACGATTAAAAGTCCTATTTGGAGGCGATTATGATAGAAAATTAAATAAATCAACCTATCTACTAAAATTTAGTTGATTAACTGAGATTTAGTTTGTATATTCATTTTATGGAAGATTTAAGTAAAAATGAAGAATATATTATGTCTATCCTTTGGCGATTAGAAAAGGGATTAGTACGAGATATAATGGCACAAATACCTGAGCCAAAACCACCTTATACTACAGTCTCTTCAGTAGTGAGATTATTGGAGAAAAAAGGATATGTAGACCACAAAGCATATGGCAAGACTCACGAATATTATCCATTAGTGCAGCAAGACGAATACAGAAAAACCAGCTTTAAGCAAATGGTGAAACATTTCTTTGGTGGTTCGGTCCAAAATGTGCTTTCGTTTATGGTAGAAGAAAAAGAAATTTCTGCCAAAGAAATCGATGAGCTTAAAAAGTTGGTAGAGTCTTACGAAAACAAAGACCAGTCATGAGCTCGGTTTTTAATTACTTTTTAGAAGCCAGTATTTGCCTGTGTTTCTCATTTGTATTTTTCAAGTTGATGCTAGAGAAACTCACTTTTTTCAACTGGAATAGGTTTGTATTTTGGTTGTTAATTTTAGCGAGTGTCGGAGCTCCCCTACTATCAATTTCGGTTGAGCAAACAGTTACTGAGCTTCCAGAAAAGATATTAAATGGGATTCATACATTAGAAAATTCTACTTTTTCAGAACAGCTAAATCAAGGTCAAATATTTAACTGGCAAATTGGGCTTTTTATCATTTATATAATAGGTGTATTGATGACATTTTTCCGACTATCTATTCAACTTTATTGGGTATTTTTAAAATTAAATATTGCTGAAAAGCTAAAATACAAGAATTATCAACTGGTAATCCATCCCAATTTTAAGTATGCATCTTTTTTTAATTATATATTTCTACCCTCCTATGTTGAACAAGATGTGGAGCAACAACAAATTTTGTTGCATGAATCTGCACATGTAAAACTGTATCACTCAGCAGATGTATTGGCTATGCAGTTGTTAAAAGTGATTTTTTGGTTTAATCCAGTGCTGATTTTACTAGACAAAATGCTTAGGGAAATACACGAATTTCAGGCAGATTTTGAAGTGACAAAGTCTTATTCTCAAATAGATTATAGCAAATTACTAATCAAGCTTGCTGCTCAAAAGCATTCATTACACCTAATGAATTTTTTCAATTTTTCTCAAACTCAAAAACGAATAGTTATGATGAACAAAGCAAATTCAAAGAAACTGCTAAGAGGCAGGTTTTTATTCGCTATTCCATTAATTGGATTTTTTATGATGCTCTTCTCTTTCGATTTTCAAGGTATGAACCAGAAAGACCTCGAAGGATCATGGACGGGGACTAATCTCAGTTTTAAACAAACGCAAGGTCCAGATGTAGCAGCTATGGTAGAAGGTGGCAAATCTTTACACATAGGCGGAATTTTGATGTTAAAAGATGATTACACCTACCAAATTAAAGAGCCAAGTGGAAGTATTAATGGAAACGGTAACTGGAAAATGGACAACACTTCCACATTTACTACCACCGATGCCAATGGCGAAGTAACCACCTATAAAATTGTTGATTTGGAAAGTGATAAACTGATTACTACTCACAAAGTAAGTATGGATACACCAATTGGTAAAGTGGTGGGCGAAATTACATTGAGCTATAAACGCTAAAAAAATTTTAACCTACCAACTAAAATTTAGTTGCAAAACTTAGATTAAGTAGATTAAATGCTAGTGTATTACACTGGCATTTTCTTTTGCTAGAATTAATAAACTGTCCCTTTTTACTCTGTAATCATGATCTATTGCAAATGATTGTTAGTTATATAAAACTTGTACAATTACCAGAAAAAATATGGGTTATTAAAGCACATCTATCAAAATGAATGAGTAAACGACATAAAATATAGTTCAGTCATATAAGCTTTATAACATTTAATTGAGTTTGTTGCGAGATTATACTTGCGTTTTTTTACGATTTCAATTTAAACTCTACTATTACTAACACTACCATGAGCAGATACAAAATTGTCTCCTACGAAGAAGCTTCACCAGAAGTAAAATCTATCTATGATGAATCCATGAAAGAAATGGGTTTGCCTTTTGTACTTAACTGGCTAAAATGTCAAGGCAGTAACGCCACACTTTTAAAAGGTAACTGGGAGAAATTAAAAAACAACATGTTAAGAGGCGAAGTGCCTTTCATATTAAAACAGCTTGTCATTTATAACATATCATCTAAAAGAGGTTGCCAATATTGCAGCGTAGCTCACGGGCTAATTGCCGATAGCTTGAGCGAAAGCTTAACAGGTGATAAAAATGTGAAATTGACAGAAAATATGGAAGCAGATTTTATTCCGTCTTCATATAAAGTAGCCATTCAGATTGTTACAAAAGCAGCTTTTGACTCCAAAGCAATTACTGACGAAGACTTTGAAGAACTTCGTGACGAAGGCTATTCTGAAAGTGAAATTCACGAATTACTTTCTTTGGCAGATCTTACAAACATGATCAATACTTTCGCCGACATTTCAGGAATTAAAATAGATAATGAACTGATGGAGGCTAAGTAAAATATGATTGAACACCAGAAAATGCTGGAAGCTTCTTCCAGATTAAGGTATGAAGCTTTCGCAAAGCTGGCTACAGACTTAAGCCGTTCCATGACGTTTGACGAACTTGGTAAAGTGCTTTTGTCTCAGCTTAAATACATTATAGATATATATTGTGCTAGAATTTACATTCAGTTTTTTGATACGCAAATAGTGTTTGATATTCTGAGAAATCAGGTAGCGTATTATCAAACTAACAATGCACTTCCTATAGAAAAAGAGGTACTTGTTTCTGGTGTTCCTGTTTTGGTTTCTCCTTTTGATGAAAAGATGAAGCTATTCCCAGATTTTTTCCAGAATCCGAAAATTACCAAGACTGTAGTTTTTCCCAATAGTTTATTTGATAATCAAAACATCATTTTAACCATCAGTTCTAAAGAAGGAAAGCCATATACAGAAATGGACTTTCGTTTTTATAAATTGATTGGTGAGTTCCTATATAATAAAGCCTCACAACTATACATTCTCGATAATCTGGAAAGAATAGTTGCTAAAAGAACAGACGAGCTTAAAAATTTGAATACAGAATTACAGCAACTTTTCTACAGAGCTTCTCACGATTTTAAGCGCCCTTTAACCACCATTTCAGGTTTAATAAATCTGGCTGGTATGGTTCCAGACGAAGAAAAAGGAGAGATTTTTAGCAAAGTAAATTACGAAGTAGAAACATTTAAATCGATGCTCGATAAGCTTTCTACTCTCAGTATTCTCGATATTCCGAAAAATGATTATCAGTTTGAAACCCTAGGAGAAATTTCTGCTAAACTCGATGCGACTTTCGAAACTGCTTTAAAAGAGAAGCAAATTCATTTGCATTGGTTGATCGATCCAGATGAGCAATCAATTATTCCCTCACCAGCAATTTCTGGTTTACTGCAAAATCTATTGGAGAATAGCATTGCGTTTAGCGATCAAAAAAAGGAGGTTAGAAACATTTGGGTTACCTACGAAAATACTGATGACGAAACTTACATTACAGTAGAAGACAATGGTATTGGTATTGAAGAGCAATATCTCCACAAGGTATTTGAGATGTATTTTCGCGCACATCCTTTCTCAAAGGGCAATGGTTTGGGCTTGTATGTAGTGAAAAAGATTGCCGAAAACTTTTACGGTAGTTTCGATATAGACAGCAATCTTGGCAAACGAACCAAGATCACTTTAACTTTTCCAATCAACATAGAAGAGTATTAGGCTAGCTAGGGGTTTGCCAAAAACTTAATAGTTTTTGTAATCTTCAATTTGTTCGAGTAAAGTTTGCGATTTTAGTACCGCTTGCCACTCTTTTTCTACAAAAATGAGCTTAAACCATTTTTTGTCTTGGTTCTCAGTTTTTATGTTGATGTAAAGCCAGTAACTTAAATATATGCTGGCAAATGTTATCGCTAACTGTATCACCCAAAGTATCGGATTTCCATATTGAATCATCCCCCAGCCCCAGTAAAATATAGTCCACAGAGGAAATTGCAAGAAAAGAATTTTAGTGATATTTAGCGTAGATACTTTTAATCTAGCAAGTTTATCTTGTACTTCCATTACATTAGAATTAATACCAACTTTAGAGATTAAAAATAGATGATAAAGGTATACGCCAATTGCCAATTTATTAATAATAGTAAGCCCAACCGCTGATATTAATAAGGAGATATTACCAGCATAAAATGCCACAACGGCTATAATATCTAGAAAAACTACCCAAATAATTCCTGCAAGAATGGTGAAAATTTTTGTTGGTTTTAATGATACGAGATGAGACTTTATCTTCATTTTGGTTAGTTCGAGGGTATTTTGCCTGTTTATTTGAAGTGTTTCATTCAACTTACTTTCATAGCCTTTCCATATTTCCATAATATCTAGTTCTTCCATATCAGTCTTTTTTAATTTTAGAAAACCTGTCTTTTAATTTCATTTTGATTCTAGCAATTTTTGTAGCTACGTTAGAAGTGCTAATGCCCAAAATTTCGGCAATCTCATTATGGCTTTTTTGATCTAGATAAAGCAGTATAAGCGCCTTGTCTAGCTCTTTTAGTTCTGAAATAAATCTTTGTAATTGCTGTAAATTCTCATCGGGTCTGGGAGATTCTTCATGGACAAGCTGTATGCTTTCTAGGTTAAGCCTGTGATGAATGTTTGCTCTTTTTTTGTATTGGCTATAAAATGATATTGAAACATTTAAAGCAATTCTATAAACCCAAGTAGAGAATTTATATTCATTGTTATATCGTGAATGAGATTTCCAGAGTTGGGTAATTATTTCTTGAATGAGGTCTTTTCTATCCTCATCATTTTTACAATAAGCATTCGCTATTTTGTAAATAATCCCTTTGTGCTTTTCCAAAGATTCAAGAAAATGATCAGTCTGGTTTTCGCTATCCATGTACAAAAATGTAATATGCTTTCAATCTGTCTCATTATTCAGTGATGCCTGCAAAATATCACACTTCAATTGAAAAAAATTTGATAAAGACATAAAAAAAGAGTTGAACCTCTTGCTGATTCAACTCTCCTTTTTCTTAAAAAAGCTTTTAGATTTTATCCTTAAACTTCATTTTTAATAAGCCTGAAAAATCGCCAGCATATTCGAAAGGCATATCATTCTTATAGAGTTTTATGTTTACATCGAAAGTAACTATTAGTGTCTGGATCGATCCCAAGTCTGGATCGTTTTCTACACCTTCTTCTAGATCGATTACTCTAAAGGAGCTTCCAGTTTGATCAAAACCTAATTCTGTAGTAAAACTCGTAATATTTTGATCGTTTAGAACTAGAATTCGGAAGGCTTCTGTTGGGTCTTCAGTAGTGGATGATAAGATTGATTTTTCTCCTAATGCTAATTTTTCTTTAACCAGCGATATCGGATAGTAAGTTTTTACAGCATTTGTAGTAACAGTCCCCTCCACTTTTGTGAAATCAATAAAATCATTATTGAATTTAACAGGAGGTAAACCCAGTAAAATTCTTATTCCGGAATCATTATCCCGCAAAGAAAGCGTATGGCTCACGTAAGAACCATCATCAATGACCGAACTAGCATTTAGTTCATTGTCAGCTACAACGTTTACATTGTTAAAATTGGCATTTAAGATATTGCCATTAAAACCGATTTGACCTAGGGTTGTATCTTTTTTTTCTATGTCGTCAGTTTCATTCATTTCGCAAGAAAAGCAGATTGAAAGCATCGTAACAAGAATCGAAAGAATCGTTATTTTTTTCATATTTAAATGTGATAAAATGGTAGATAGTTATAAAAATGGGTTAAGCCATTTTGAATCGCTTAACCCATCTGTATGAGTATTGTTATGAGCTGATCTTTTGGAAAGTCATAAAGCCTTCGGGGTTTCCCCTGTCTGGGCAATCTTCAGAAACTCTGCTCATTGTTAATTCATTGGTACTGGCAGTGATATTGTACACGCCTTTTTTGTCTGGTCCGCAAGAGTAATCTCCTCCGGTATCCCAAATGGTCATTTTACCGTCTTCGTATTCATATTTGCCCATTACTTCAAGTTTACCGTCCATATTAAAATCTACGGTATACTCTCCATCATCAGAAATGGTCAATTGAACAGCGACAGTCTGACCTTGGTCGTCAGTGTATTCTAGTTTCCAGTCTCCAACAATATCGGACTGGGCAAAAAGCATGGTTGGAAAGAATGAAATCAAAAGGAATAACTTAAGTGTTTTCATCTTCATTGGGTTTTATTAAAAAATAGAGATAGCTTTCTCAATTTAAGCATTTGCATAGTTTGTTCCTATAGCCTTCTTATTAATTTTTATAATAATATTTTGGTATCAGATAGATTTTATAGATATTATTTGATGCTTAAATTCTATTTATCTATGTGTTACTCTTTACAATTTAAGTATTTATATAATTGATTATCAGAATATTACAGGTTTATTTTAAAGAAATTTGAAAAAAGGCTTGACTCTTACCTTACGTGATAGCTTATGTTTGTATCGAATTAATTGATTGAGAAATGATTGAATATTCTGTTCAGAAATTGGCCAAAATTTCAGGTGTAAGTGTGCGCACGCTTCACCATTACGATCAGATAGGATTACTTAAACCAAAAGTTCGTACCGAAGCTGGGTATAGACTTTATGGCGAAGAAGAACTGCTCAGACTACAGCAAATTCTTTTTTATAAAACACTGGCATATCCATTAAAAGACATTGCCAGCATATTAGATGATCCTCAATTTGATTTAATAGCCTCATTATCTAAGCAAAAAACTGCTTTGAATGAGCAAAAGCAGAATCTCGAAACATTGATCAATACGATTAACAAGACCATTTTTAATTTAAAGAATAAGAAAATGTTAGATCACGAAGAATTATATGAAGGTCTTCCGAAAGAAAAAGCAAAAGCTTACAGGGAAGAAGCTATAAAAAAATGGGGCAAACAAGTAGAAGAAGTTGAGAACCAACTAAGGCAGTTAAGTAAAACTGAGTTACATAAACTAAAGGATGACTTTAAAGCAGTTAACGAAAAGTTGGCGAGTTTAACAGAAGAAGATCCTACGAGCGAAATTGTTCAGCAACATGTAGCACTGCATTTCACCTTTATCAGAAAGTTTTGGGGAACTATGGACTCTGAAGATAAACAAGCCAAGGCTTATGCGGCTTTGGGTGATTTATATGTGAGTGATACTCGGTATACCGAAATTAATGGTGAGCCTAATCCGGCATTTGCCGAATTTATGAGCAAAGCCATGAAGCATTTTGCAAGTACAAACTTAGAATAATAAAAGCCTCACTATAATTTATAGTGAGGCTTTCTATTTAAAAATCTTATTCCGAACCATTTAATGGTGGAGGGCCATCTGGAACGATACCTTTATATATGTAATCACCTTTTCTTTCTTTGTACTCAGCTTTTACTTCGTCTCTCAATTTTTCGTTCTCGAAAAGATCAACCATCGTCATAGAAAGTGCTTTGGCTGCATACACCATTCCTTTGTGACCGATAGACATCCCACCACAAGCAACTACAGCCCAGCTATGCCAAGGAGTTCCTTTTGGTGCTGTGGTAACTCCCAATCTAATAGTCGGAACTACCCAGCTAACGTCACCAGCATCAGTCGAGCCACCACTTGGGTGCTCTTTGGTTTCTTCTAGCGGATTAATCTTCATATCCATACCCACTTCTGGTTTGCCAGTTGCTCTTTGGATTCCTTTAGCATATTCTACTTCTGCATCAGTATAAGAGATTTCTCCTAAATATTCTAAGTTAGATTGCATAGCTGTTCCACCTGCTCTGTTTGGTAATACTTCGTGTATACCAGAGATTAATGAAATCTTGTAATCTACGTTTGCCATTATTGCTGCACCTTCCGCAATTCTTTCCACTTGTTTCCAAACTACATCCATACCTTCCCTTTTGGTATCTCTTACCCTTGTCCAAATGCGAGCGTAGTCAGGCACCACGTTTACCACTTTACCTCCATCTTGTATGTGATAGTGAATTCTTACAGTTGGTTTAATGTGCTCACGGTAATAGTTTATACCTGTGGTATATAATTCTAAAGCATCTGAAGCACTTCTACCATTCCAAGGGTCAGCAGAAGCATGTGCTGCCTGACCGTAAAACTCTACCATAAAATCTACTAAAGCCAAAGAGCTTTGTACGTCTGCCTTTGTATCGGCACTTGGGTGCCAGTCCATCATCACATCTAAGTCGTCGAAAAGTCCGGCTCTAATCATCCAAAGTTTACCAAAGAATTTCTCTTCTGCAGGAGTACCGTAAAATCTTACTGTTCCTTTTAGTTTTCCTTCTTCTATTAGTTCTTTAATTGCAGTAGCTGCACCCAGTGAAGCAACACCGAAAAGATTGTGACCACAACCATGGCCAGGTTTTCCTTCGTTGAGTGGGTCTTTTGTAGGAACTGTTTTTTGAGATAAGCCAGGGAGTGCATCAAACTCTCCCATAATTCCGATGATGGGCTCACCAGAACCATATTCTGCAATAAATGCTGTTGGAATATCTGCCACTCCGGTTTTTACTGTAAAACCTTGTGCTTTAGCATACGCTACTAATGCTTCGGCTGATTTTGTTTCTTGAAATGCGATTTCTTCGTACGACCAAATTTTGTCGCTAAGTTCTGTTAATTCGTCAAATTTACCATCCAAAGAAGTAATAACTGCCTTCTTATTTGCATCGATCTTTGGCTTTTTTTGTGCAAAAACCCAAACTGAAATAAATTCCAGTAAAACTAAAAAGTACAATTTTTTCATAAATGAATACTATTTTTAATGAGCCTGTTAAATTACCCACAGTTGATGTGAAATCAAAAGCAGAATCTCATAAAAATTTAGATTATCTTAAAATAGCATCCAGTATTTTGAATAATTTACACTAAAAGTGGTGTATTTTTAAAATTACTTCTTATGAACCAATATGTTGGTAGAAACATTCATTTGCTGAAAATTGCCCAAAAAGCTATCAATTGACTTTTGGGCAAGACTATCGTCCCAAGCATTTAGTGCCAGAGAAGTACAAAAAAATCTATCGCTTTTTTTATTATCTACTATCTGAATATAATTTCCAGAAAACTGCAAAAATAACCAGTTTAAATATTTCCATTTAGAACTTCCAACACTCACTTCTTTGATATCACTTATTTTATAAGTGATAAATTTCTGAAAAGGAAAATTGGGATTGATTACTATTAATTCTGTTTTAGTAGTAACAAAAGAGTTATTTAAAAACGCAGTAAATAAGTACGAGACTATTACATAAAATATAAAGTAAGTAGCATAAAAATAGATATACTTATAAGGTAATAAGTAAATAGCAATTACTAGTTGAAGTATAAACAAAATGAGCAAATCTATTAACCAACTTGAAAATGGGCTGTAATAAATTTTCACTTGTTTAATGTTATAGCCTTTTTTTTCGAGAATAGGCTCAATTCTTCTGTCTTTTATAACTGCAATATTAATATCCATCCCTTAGCCTGATAAATACCAAAGGGCTTATTAAGCCAAATGATACTCGATTAAAAATTTAATGTTTATAAGTGATTATCTTACGTACATTTTAAGTATGGTCACAGCCGACATACTTGTTCTTAAGCTTAATTTGTTAATAGATTTATACTTACAGCAAGTATAATTATACCACTTAGAGAGAAGAGTTTGCTGTATTATATTCCAATTTGATAGCACAATAATTCTGGATATACATCAAACCTATTTAGTGGATTTCATTTTCATATCTGTGCGATATGATTGCTTGCGCAAATCGGGTTTGTTTGTACTTTATTATTATTAGGAAACAGAGGTTTACAGAATATTAAATTCAGGTTCTCGGCTCCATTTTTTCTTTTTTCAACTCACTACCTGTCAATTCTTCAGAAGAAAATTGCATCTCCCCTTCATCGTATAATAGGTTTTGCCCATTTAACTGGTCTTTTATTCCCCTACCTAAAACAGCATGATACAAGCCAGTATAAAATTTAATTTTATCTTCTTTTGTACCTCCAGAAACCTGCACTTTAGATAATACATTTTGCCAAGCTGCTCTAGCATTTTCGCGTGCTTGATCAAAATTGATATGAGCAGTTTCTTTTTGCATATTAAGCCATGCGTTTTCGGTGCTGGTATAAGAAAGACAAACCTGCATTTCTATCTTTTCATCCTTAATAGTAGAAAATGTAAAAATGAGTCCGTTTTCTGTTTTATCTGTTTGTGTATTTCCAGAAGTGTAACCAGTCTTGTTAAAACTACCAATTTCTTTAGGTGCCTTGCTCAAGCGCGCTGCAAAAAACATTTTCACATGTTTATCAGGGTCTTGTAACTGATTATAATCAGGGTATGTTTCAATATAGCCTTCTAGCTCGGTATCTGAGATCATTTTCGCATTGGCATCTAACATGCTATTGCGCTCTCCTTGCTGCCTACCAATATTAAATAATATATGAGCGTCGGAAGATGCGGGGAAAGTATACCTATGTAGCCCCACATTTTTTGTAGCCGTTAATTCAGCTTCAATATCATAGTCTTTCAGCTTAACAGCATAGTAACCGGTTGTAGCAGTTTCCTCCTTTTTCTCAAACCGACTCCTATAACCAGTATCTGGTTTTTTAAGGCTTCCGGGTGAGGTAGCTATTTTACCAGTGGTAGGCATAATGAGCAAACCTCCAATTTGAAACTCATGCATATGCCCAAAACCTTCTATAGAAGTGTGTGTATCATCGTATCCAGCTGGAAGTGATGAACCGGCATTGCCTAGAGAATTAGTATAAGGAGTTAGTTTTGCCATGCCGAAGGGCAGAGCTGCAGGAGAGTAAAATAACCACTTCCCATCAATGGGGCCTAGGTTCGGATTGACGTATTTTGTTACGTCCTCATCTTGGTGAGTGGCATCTGCATTTTCGCGATTGGTGCAGGATACAAAATTTACTCCTGCAATTAAAAGTACAAATACCTTTAATTTAAGTGTACAGGGTAGTAGCGTTTTCAATTTATAACTGGTTATAGTAGGGGTATTATAGTTAATTCCTGCATATTTCTTGAAGGAAACTGCATGAAACTAGCAATAAACCTGCAAATATTACTAAATTTTTCAGAATAGTCAATGGAAAAACTGGCTTTTCCCATGAAATTTTAAAAAAATCATAAGAAAAGCTAGCTTACATTAAGGAAATGTAAACGATAACTCCATTTATTACGAGAAAATTAAATAGTGTCTAAAATTTAAAGAATCTCTATACCTGATCTCTTAAAAGGGATTAAAGAAGGGTGTTCTGTATCTAGCTCAGTAACAAGCACATCTAGCTGATCTATAGTATCCACTTTAAATGGCTGTATCTTACCAAGTTTTTCAGATATAGAGAGAGAAACTACTTTATTACTACGAGCAATCATAGCTCTTTTGGTAATTGCTTCTTCCCTATCATTCTCAGTAATGCCGATTTTCGTATGTAATCCGCTAATTCCCAGAAAACAAATATCTGCATGAATCTCAGAAAGGTAGTTAATCACATCTAAGCCAATCGTAAGGTTTGACTGTTTATGCAGCTTTCCACCTAATAAGCAAACTTCTAGGTCTGGATGGTTGCATAAAACCATTGCCACTGATAAGGCATTTGTGAAAACAGTAGCTTTTAAATCCAAAGGAAGAATTTTGGCAAGTTCATAATTAGTAGTGCCACCATCTATTATAATAACTTGATCGTCTTCGATGAGCGACAACGCCTTTTTTACGATCTTAACCTTGCTGCTATGTGCATATATATTATTAAGTGACGATTGAAAAGAGGAAAAAGAGCTAGACATAGCCCCACCATGAACTTTTTTAAGTTGGCCTTTATCTGCTAATTCCTTTAAATCTCTCCTTATAGTATCTTCAGATACTTTAAGTTTTTCGCTTAAATCTATCGACTTTACCTTATTATAAGTCCGTAGTTCTTCTATTATATAATGGTGTCTTTCCTCCTTTTGCATGAACATTATATTACTGAAGCATGATGTTTTTCATTTTCAATTTCAGGAAAAAAAAATATTCCACCAAACAATTACAAGCGTTTTTTGCCGGAAAAGGAGTATTTCTGCCTGAGTCATGCAATATTTTTAGTGTGTTCGCGCACATTTTTGCAGTTTTTTTACGCGATTTGCTTTGATAATTGAAAGAATATGCCTTACTTGTGCATGTTTTTGATCTTTTTAATCAATTAATTTTTCTAATATGAAGAAAGGCTTACTTATTAGTCTGATGTTTCTAGTGACTTTTGGACAAGCTGTCCTCGCACAGAGCGTCATTACAGGAAAAGTAACCGGAGCAGAGGATAGTGATCCTTTGCCAGGTGTAAGTATTGTTGTTGAAGGTAGTAATCGCGGTACAACAACAGATTTGGATGGAAACTTCACCATTCAGGCAAACAGTGAAGATGTATTACAATTCTCATACATCGGTTTTATTACTCAAAGTATTACTGTAGGTAGCCAGTCTACTATTAATGTAGTGCTTGAGCCAGATATGCAACAACTTGAAGAAGTAGTTGTAACAGCTTTCGGTCTTGAAAAAGAGAAAAAAGCTTTAGGTTATTCAGTTACTCAGGTTTCAGGTAAAGAATTTACTGAGTCTAGAACCATTAACTTAGGTAGCGCACTTTCTGGTAAAGTTGCTGGTGTTAACGTTTCACCTCCTTCTACTGGTGCTGCTGGTTCTTCTAGAGTTGTAATTCGTGGTGGTTCTTCTTTAGGTGGAAATGACCAACCTTTATATGTTATCAACGGTGTGCCAATGGATAACTCAAACCTTGGTTCTGCAAGTATGTGGGGTGGTAACGATAATGGTGATGGTATGTCATCTATCAACCCAGATGATATCGAAAGTATCTCTGTATTGAAAGGTGCTACTGCTTCTGCTCTTTATGGTTCTCGTGCTTCTAACGGTGTAATTCTTATTACTACTAAGACTGGTACTAGCCGTAAAGGTGTTGGTGTAAGCTTCAACTCTAACTTTACTTTAGACAGAGTAAATGACATGACAGATTTCCAAACTGAGTTTGGTCATGGTATCAACGGAAACAAGCCAACTAACGTTGATGTAGCTCTACAAGGTGGTTCTCAATCTTGGGGTGGTAGACTTGACGGATCAAACGTAATTCAGTTTGACGGTGTTGAAAGACCATACTCAGACAACGGAGAAGGACTTAACGATTTCTACAGAACTGGTTATACTTTAACCAATACATTAGGTTTATCAGGTGGTAATGAAAACTTCAACTTCCGTGTTTCTGCTTCAGATTTACAGAACGAAGACGTAATGCCAAACTCTGGTTTCAAGAGAAGAATGTTAAACACGAATCTTGGTGGTAAATTTGGTAAACTTTCTACTAAAATTTCTGCTCAGTACTCTAAAGAAACTGCAGAAAACAGACCAAGACTTTCTGACTCTCCAGGTAACGCAAACTTTGCAGTATTGGTAATGCCAAATACTATCTCTTTCGAAGACTTAAAAGGTCCAACTAGCAAATTAGGTGCTAACGAAGACGGTGTTGAATTACAACATAACCAAGAGATTTATACTCAGAACCCTTACTGGGCTGCTTACCAATTCGAAAGAATCGATAACAAAGACAGAATTTTAGGTAATGCTTCATTAAAATATGATATTACTGACTGGTTATACATCCAAGGTCGTTTAGGTACTGATATTATCTCAGGTGAGTACAGAGCTGTAGAAGGTTACGGTACTGCTTACAAATCTACTGGTAGTGTAAACAACACTATTCTTAAAGTAAGAGAAGATAATGCTGACCTTTTAATCGGTGCTTCTAAGCAATTCGGTGAAATTGGAGTTGATGTATTAGTTGGTGGTAACAGAATGAGAAGAAGCTACGAGTCTACAAGAATTGGTGGTGATAACTTAAGTATCCCATTCTTCCACTCAGTAACTAACGTAGAAAACCAAACTTATACTTATTCTTTAAGTGAAAAAGGTATTAACTCAATCTTTGGTTCTGCTAACTTCTCTTATAAAGGATTCTTATTCTTAAACGTAACTGGTAGACAAGATCAATTCTCTACATTATCTCCAGATGATAATAGTGTATTCTATCCTTCAGTTGGTTTAAGTTATGTTCTTTCTGACATGGTTGAACTACCAGCTGCATTTACTTTCGCTAAATTAAGAGCTGCTTGGGCACAAGTTGGTGGTGGTGATCCAGATCCTTATTCTATCACTCAAACTTACAGTATCCAAACTACTCACGGAGACGCAGTATTAGGTGATATTACTAACAGTTCTATTCCAAACAGCCAGTTATCTCCATTCTTAACTACTGAAGTTGAACTTGGTTTTGATGTTAGATTCCTAAATAACAGATTAGGATTTGACTTTACTTACTATGATAGAACTACGAAAGACGATATTCTTCAAACAAGTATTTCTACAACTTCTGGATTTGGTACTACTTACATCAACGTTGGTGAGTTAACTAACAAAGGTGTTGAGTTAATGATCAATGCTACTCCAGTTCAAACAATGGATTTCACTTGGGATTTAACTTTAAACTTAGCTAATAACACTAGTGAAGTTAAAAGTTTAGGTATTGATGCTAATGGTGACCCTATCTCTTATGTTGACTTAGGTAACTCAAGATTACAACAAGAGTCTATCAGAAACTACGTTGGTCAGCCTGTTGGTGTAATCGCTGGTTACAAGCAACAAGTAATTAACGGTCAAAAAGTTTATGATGAAAACGGTTATGCTGTAAGAGGTGATTACGAAATCTTAGGACAAGGTAGACAACCATTCAGTGCAGGTCTTAGCAACACTTTCAGATATAAAAACTTCAAGTTAGACTTCTTAATTGATATGAGAAGCGGTGGTTCTTTAATGTCTGGTACTAACGTTGTTGCTTACCAAAGAGGTTTACACCAAGAAACTCTAGTAGGTAGAGAAACTGGTTTAACTGTAACTGGTGTTGATGCTAACGGTGATGCATTACAAGTTGAGGTTGCTCCAGAAAACATAGATGATTACTACAGCTACTATAGCAGAATTACTGATAACTTCGTATATGATGCTTCATTTGCTAAACTTCGTCAGTTAGCTATAGGTTACTCACTTCCTAAGTCTCTGCTTTCAAACACGCCAATTCAAACTGCAAGCTTGTCTTTCGTAGGAAGAAACTTACTTCTTCTTTGGTCAAACATTCCTAACATTGATCCTGAATCTGCTTACTCTAGTGCTGCAGGAACTCAAGGTTTAGAATACTTTGCAATGCCAGCAACTCGCAACTTTGGATTTAATTTATCATTGACATTTTAAGTGAGATAAAAATATAAAGTATGAAAAATAAATTTATAGCTGCGGTTTTAACTACTTGCATGTTAGTTTTTTCCGCTTGTGATAATGATAAGCTTCTCGAATTAAACGAGAACCCAAATGCTTCTCTTGAAATCGACTTTGATTACCTTTTATCATATGGTATGCTAAAAGTTTCAGGAGAGAGATATGAAAGCTGGAGAGGTAACTTAATTTACTCTTCAACTATGATCCAACACTTTGCTCACCTAGGTACTTACTGGTCTGGTGACAAGTATTTATACAACACTGGTTATAGCTCTGCACTTTGGGATGCTAACTACCCTGGAGCTATTAAAACCCTTACTCACGTTGTAGATCAAACTGCTGGTACTGAGGATGTAAATACTTACGCTGCAGCATTAATCATGCGTACATTTGCATTACACAGAATGACTGACTTATACGGTGCACTACCATACAACCAAGCTGGTAGAGGTCTTGACGGTCAAGAAAACTGGTTCCCTGCTTACGAGCAACAAGATGAAATATATAGCTTAATCATTAGTGATTTAAAAGAAGCAAGAGATGCTTTTGATGCTAGTGCAAGTCCACTTGGTGTTCAAGATCTTCTTTATGGTGGCGACATCGATCAATGGCAAAAATTTGCTAACTCTTTATTATTAAGAGTAGCTTTAAGAATGTCTAACGTAGATCCTTCAACTGCAAAAAGCGTATTTGAAGAAGCTTATTCTCACTCTGCAGGTGTATTCGAATCTATTGATGACAATGCAAAAATTAACCACACTACTGGTCAAGGTATCAACAGAAACGGTAACTCAGAAGTATTTGCTAATGGTAACGGTGGTGAGTATGCTGCTGCTAAGCCAAGTGCTACTTTCGTAGATTGGATGAAAGAAAACGACGACCCTCGTTTAATGATCATCGTTGGTGGTATTGGTAATCCTTTAGATGCTACTACTTGGAATACGACTCCAGAAGACCAAGAAGGTATGCCTAACGGTTACGATTCTGAAACTATCACTACTAAAGCAGTATCAGATGGTTTAGTTGCAAGTGCAGACGATTTCGTAAGAGACGATGTTTATTCTTTCTTAAACCCAGATCTTTACGATTACGACGATCCAATGTTCTTCCAAACTTATGCTGAAACTGAGTTTATGCTTGCTGAAGCAGTATTAAAAGGATGGAGCGTAAGCGGAACAGCTGAAGAGCACTTTAATAATGGTGTTGCAGCAGCGCTTGCAAACTGGGAAGCTTACGATGCTAGCTTTGCTATAGACGCAACTACTATTGATACTTACATTGCAAGTTTAGACTTCGCTTCTGCTTCAGACGAAGGTAAACTTGAGCTAATTGGCACCCAATACTGGGCAGCAACTTTCTTCAACCACTACGAAGCTTATGCTAACTGGAGAAGATCAGGTTACCCAGTTTTAACTCCAACCAACTACAACGGTAATGTAACTGGAGGTACTATTCCAAGAAGATTAATTTATCCAACAGGTGAGCAGTCTGGTAACCCAGAAAACTATGCAGCTGCAATTGCAGCTCAGGGAGCTGACTTATTAACTACCAGATTATGGTGGGATGTTGAATAATCTGAATAAAAAAGATAATCAGTATTATACTGGTTGGTAATTTCCTTTTTCATAGAGCCCACCCCCAAAAAGGGTGGGCATTTTCTTTAAATAATGATATATTTACGAAGAATTATCGCATGCAAAACGATTTAGCATCTTCGAGTATATTCTGGTTTCTATTGTATATCTAACAACTAATTTATTATTAAACCTTTAGCATTGAATAATAATGGAACAAGATAGTTTTGAAAACAGGTTAAATAAGCTCAGTACAGAATACGAAGAACTGATTGCAAGAAAAAACATTGAAGAACTTCCTGGAAACGGAATTTTTACGCGATATAAATATCCCATCTTAACAGCTGCACACACTCCTATTTTCTGGCGATACGATTTTAATAAAACCCGCAATCCATTTTTTATGGAAAGGCTTGGTATTAATACCGTTTTCAATGCTGGTGCCATGGAATTCAATGGAAAGTTTGTAGTTGCATGTAGAGTTGAAAGCAATGATGTAAAATCATTTATAGCCATTGCCGAGAGCGATAATGGTGTTGATAATTTTAGATTTTGGGATTACCCTATCGTGATGCCAGAAACAGATGATCCAGATATGAATGTGTACGACATGAGACTTGTTAAACACGAAGACGGTTGGATTTACGGATTATTCTGTACGGAAAGAAAAGATAAAAATGCAGCTCCTTTTGATACATCAGCAGCAAATGCACAATGTGGTATTGCACGTACAAAAGACCTTGTAAACTGGGAGCGTTTAGCAGACTTAAAAACCAAATCTGCACAACAAAGAAACTGCGTGTTGCATCCAGAATTTGTTAATGGAAAATATGCATTTTATACCAGACCAATGGATGGTTTCATTTCTACTGGAACAGGTGGTGGAATTGGCTGGGGATTGTGTGATTCAATTGAAAATGCAGTAATTGAAGATGAAATCTTGATCGACGAAAAAATATATCATACAGTAAAAGAGGTAAAAAATGGCCTAGGCCCTGCCCCAATCAAAACTGATGAAGGCTGGCTACATTTGGCTCATGGTGTTAGAAAAACCGCAGCCGGATTACGCTATGTTCTTTACGCTTTTATGTGTGACCTAGAGGAACCAAGCAAAGTAATTTATAAACCAGGTGGGCATTTTATGGCTCCACAAGGTATTGAGAGAGTTGGAGATGTTTCTAATGTGCTATTTAGTAATGGATGGGTAGCCAAAGAAAATGGTGATGTATTTATTTATTATGGTTCTTCTGATACGCGTATGCATGTTGCTACGACGACAGTTACCAAATTATTAGACTATGTAAAAAACACCCCTGAAGATGCTGGCAGAACAGCAGCTTGTGTAAAACAACGTGTTGATTTTATATCGAGAAATCTTGAGGAAAAACCGGAATTAGCATATTTTAAAAATAAATAGTAGCAATCTATTTTAGGTTGTTACAACTCTGATCATCATAAATTTTATAATTACCAACCTATTTATCATTATGTATTTTTTATTTAGCAGAAGATTAACCTTAAGCTTAGCTGGCATACTACTAAGCACTGTATTGCTGGCACAGCAAAAACAAACATCACTTCTAGAATACGTAAACCCTTTAATGGGTACTGATTCTGAATTTTTATTATCAAATGGAAATACTTACCCGGCTATTGCTACACCGTGGGGTATGAACTTTTGGGCACCACAAACTGGTGAAATGGGCAATGGCTGGTTTTACAAATACAGCGATCACAAAATCAATGGTATAAAACAAACTCACCAACCTAGTCCTTGGATTAACGATTATGCAGCTTTTTCTATCATGCCGGTAACTGGCGGGCTTAAGTATAAGCAAAAAGACAGAGCTTCTTGGTTCTCTCATAAGGCAGAAAAAGTAAAGCCTCATTACTACCAAGTATACATGGCTGACTATGATGTAACTGTTGAAGTTGCTCCTACTGAAAGAGCAGCTAGCTTCCAGTTTACATTCCCAGAAAACGATTCATCTTTCGTAGTGCTTGATGCCTTTAACATGGGCTCAATGGTGAAAGTGATTCCGGAAGAAAATAAAATTATCGGTTATGCTTCTAACAACCATGGTGGTGTGCCTGAAAACTTTAAAAACTACTTTGTAGCAGTTTTCGATAAGCCATTCACTATGACTTACACTTGGAAAGACAGCGTGCTTTCTACAAATAAAGAAAGTGAGGCAGAACACACTGGTGCAGTAATTGGCTTTAAAACCAAAAGAGGAGAAAAAGTTTCGATGAAAATTGCTTCTTCTTTTGTAAGCCCAGAGCAAGCAGAATTGAATTTAAGCAGAGAAATCGGTAGCGATAGTTTCGAGACTACTTTAAGCAAAGCAAAAACCGCTTGGGAAACTGAGTTAAATAAAATTAAAGTGGAAGGTAAAAATGTAAAAGACCTAGAAATCTTCTACTCTTGCCTTTACAGAGTATTGCTTTTCCCAAGAAAGTTTTACGAGTTTGATGCTAACGAAAAAGTAATCCATTACAGCCCTTACAATGGAGAGGTTTTACCAGGTTACATGTTTACAGACAATGGTTTCTGGGATACCTTTAGAGCAGTTTTTCCATTCTTTACTTTTATGTATCCTGAGTTGAATAGCCACATCATGGAAGGCTTAGTAAACACATACAAAGAAAGTGGATGGTTACCAGAATGGGCTTCTCCTGGCCACAGAGACTGTATGATTGGCTCAAACTCTGCTTCATTAATTGCAGATTCTTACCTAAAAAATATTCGTGGTTACGATATTGAAACGCTTTACGAAGCAATCCTTAAAAACACAAAAAGTAAAGGTCCTCTTAGTTCAGTAGGTCGTTTCGGTGCAGAGTATTACAATGAGTTAGGTTATGTTCCTTACGATGTAAACATCAACGAAAATGCTGCTCGTACTTTAGAGTATGCTTATGCTGATTTTGCAATTATGAGATTAGCTGAGGAATTAAAGAAACCTAAAAAAGAAATTGAATTGTTCGCTTCTCGCTCTCAGAACTACAAAAACTTGTACGATCCTGAAAGTAAATTAATGCGTGGCAAGAACAAAGATGGTAAATTCCAAGCGCCTTTTAGCCCAACTAAATGGGGTGATGCATTTACTGAAGGTAACAGCTGGCATTACTCATGGTCTGTTTTCCACGATATAGATGGATTAGCGAACCTAATGGGTGGTAGAAAAGAATTTAGCCAGATGCTTGATAGCGTATTTAACCTTCCTCCAGTTTTTGATGAGTCTTATTATGGATTCGTAATTCACGAAATTAGAGAGATGCAGATTATGAATATGGGACAATATGCGCATGGTAACCAACCTATCCAGCACATGATTTACCTATACAACTACTGTGGCGAACCTTGGAAAACTCAATACTACAGCAGAAAAGTAATGAACAAACTTTACACTGCTAATCCTGATGGATACTGTGGTGACGAAGACAACGGTCAAACTTCTGCATGGTTTGTATTTAGTGCTATGGGAATGTACCCAGTATGTCCGGGAACTCCTGAGTATGTAATTGGTAGCCCACTATTCGACAAAGTAGAATTAACTTTACCGAATGGCAAAAAACTGAATATTACTGCCAATAACAATGGTACTGAAAATGTATATGTTGATGGTGTGAAAAGAGATGGGAAAAAATACGATCAAACCTATTTTAACCATTTCGACTTGTTAAAAGGTGGTTCTATCACTTTCGATATGAGTGCTGAGCCTAACAAGAGCAGAGGTATAAAACCAGAAAATGCACCTTTTTCAATGTCAAGAAATCCTTCTTCTTTGAAATTGGATACTAAAGAATAAATTGATTAGTTCCTGATAAAAACCTTTAGTGTGATGAATTCCTCATCGTTTTCCTGATTTAAAGGAAGAATACGGAATTCATCCACTGAAGCAGGAACTATAAAAGTTTGCGAATAATACACCAAAAAAGGCTGAAAAGCTCCAGTAGTACTCTCCACTTTTACTTTACTACCTTTCACTAAATTAATTACCTGAATATTGCCTTTTGTTTTGTGCGAAACAGGAGCAGTAAATGTGTGTTTTACAATTCTAATGAGTTGGTGTTCAACACAGCCCAGTTGTTCTTCAATCCATCCTTCACCTTCTGCAACTTTACTCGACTTGTTTACATAGTTCTCTGCATCATAGATATCTTCATCGAAAGCAATGGTATCTAAAGCTAAGCCTCTATGTAGCATTTGTTCTTGCATAGAAACTACATTTGAGTTTTTTTGCCAAAGTTTAAAATTTAAAAAATCTGTAAAAATACCCACTTTCAGAAGGATGCTTTTAAAACCAGTGCAATACGGCATACCAGCAGGAACTGTAAAATGCTGATGCTCTTTTACTGGAATTTTATTAAATACCTTGGCAAATTCTGGCTTTTTCTTATCAATTACCCTTAAAATATCTGCTTTATTTGTGCCTTTTTTTAGCCCGAATAGCATGCTGGCACCTTCTTCGGCAGCCAATACATAATAGCTCTCTTCCCCTTTGCAGTCAAAACCGAAGATTGTTTTTTTCTGCTCAGTATCTGGATCGACCTGTAGTAAAACTTCGTTGTCACTTTCATCTACAGAGTCAACAAACTTCATCCTTAAAGGAAGTTCTGCCCCAAAAATATGATATACCGTTTTGCCCAGTACTTTTTTAGGATATAGGTAAATCACATTTACCACTGGCGACTCAAACAAAACATTTCCAAACCTGAACAAGAGACTATTTTCTTCTGGTACACAACTGTAATACCAGTAAAAATCTTCTTCTTGGTTTTTTTGTTCTGGTTCATCCCAAAACTGAGGGTTAAAAAATGGTGCTTGTATAAATGGAGTTTGCGCAGCTACTGAAAGGCCTTCTCGAAGTACAGAGCCTTCTACCATCTTTGGTTTTTGCCAGTTGTTAGTATCAAGAATATAATCTGCTTTTTTTAATACTTCTTTTTTAATGTTATTTCCAATTTGCCAGTCTATAAAAAAACCTCTGGCAAAGTGTTTCGAATAAGCTTCCTCTTGATTATGTAGGCCAATATTTGCTATATCTTTCCTTCTAAATCTCTGCTGAATTTCATACAAAGACATATCAGCATAAATGAGAATATCTGGCTCAAATATGTGTGATGCCCCTACCCCATAGATTAGAATTGTACCTGAATCTATTTGCCCGATATTGTTGAGGATGGATTGCTTCTTCTTATTTTGAAAGAAGTCTTCGATACTAAGGCTGGCGACTTTACCGAAGATGCCGTTTTCAGGAATGTACTTGTCTACCATTTCTTTTATCTCTTTTTCATCTTTAAAGAGATCGTTGGTAAGGCAAATCGCACTTGGATTTAATCCACTTTTTAGCGCATTCAGATTTACTGACTCATAAGTTCCAGGATAGCACTCTAAGCATATAATCGTTTTCTCTTTCTTAATGGCAGAAGAAAACAAATTGATTTTCTCAACTATTTCTTCCCACCCTTCCCAACAGCATTTTTCCGTAACTTGAATATCTATAACTGGAGAATCTGCATTCATTTCAGTATACCCGAAGCTCATATTGGATTAGCATTAAAGTAAAATTCGGTATTTAGTCGATTGAATTTAACATAAAATTGATAAAAAAGAATATTAAATCTTTATTTCGGTAACATTTAATTAAATAAATAAAAACAGGAAATCAAAGGCATAAAACCCTTAATTTCCTGTTTTTTCAATAAACGGCAATTATAAAATGTGAATTTAAGTAAGTATCTCTTTTAAAATAGGCCAATATTCGTCTTTCACACTACCTAAATCGAATAATGAAATACCACTTGCACCACCCTTCATCGACATTTTATAAGCTTCTGCAAATTCCTCTTCTTTCAGTGATGGCACATATAAGCCAGAATAAATTGGCTGATCGTAAATCAGGTCTTTTTTTCTTTCTTTAGTGCTTTTCTTAAGCCAAGTTAAATCTTCGTTGTAGAAACTATGGTAAAGCATTGGTAAAAATGCATCGAGTTTCCACTTATACCATTGTTGCCTTACATTCTGCCAGTTCGGGAAAACCGCAGCAGTAATCATTTTATCTTTCTTCTTCGCTTCTGGTACAAGCATATCGTTTACCAAGCTGCTAATGCTGTTGTATCTGAACTCCCTCCATTCTTTGTTAGCCGATGGATCTTCTAAATCTTTCAGTGGATCGATACCAGTTTGCGCTTTAAATGCTTCTCTGCAATATGTAGAGTAACAATAATCGTATTGTGGATATTCTTTGTCTTGAACAATATCGTATTTAGGTTGTAGTGCTTCTGCCAAAATAACATCTGGTAAACGCACATAATCCAAATGAACTCCATCTATAAAATCAAAAGCTGCCAGTGAGCGAACATTTTCTTGCACAAAGTCTCTTACCTCTGGGTGATTTGGACACATAAATCGGTAATAATCCACATATGCAGGTTTATCTACGGAAGATTCTCCTAGTCCATTTACCGCATACCAATCTGGATGTTCTTTCATGATCTTTTCATTTCTACAGATCATTGTCCACATCCAAGTGTGCAACTCCATCCCTACTTCTTTACAGATTGGACCAAGTTTTTCCAGTAATTTTTCTTTTACAGGGAATCTATCCGTATCGAAAAATGCATCACTCCCATTATAGACTTCTACTAAAATTGCATCTATACCAGCGTCTTTAGCAGTTGATAATTTCGCTTTCCAATCTTCTTCTGTAAAAGAAGAATTTGGTCTAACCCACATCCAATTTTTAGTTTGCGCTGGTGCTGCACCCAATACTTTTTGCGTAATGGTTGGAGCCATTGCTAAACCCAAACCTAAGCTACCAAGGTTTTTTATAAATTTTCTTTTGTCCATCAAACTATGCTTTACAAGATTAAAAAATTACTTCTGGTTTTCATTCCAAACTCTACCATCTTCTCTAATTATCCACGATTCATCTCCGTTTTTCACAGAAATTCTGAACCATGAGTCGCCTCCTGATAAAGTAAAATTGTAAGCTGATGTGTCGAAAGATTTTTTAGCAGCAGTTTCTAAAGCTTTCTTATCAGAAATATATTTGTTCTTCTTATTCAAACTTTCTTTCTGAGCATAGTATAGCTTTCTTAGAAACATCTTAATATTTTCTGATTCTGGTATCTCGAATGTTTTGCCTGCTTTCTCTGCTCCTGCTTCCTTAGAAGAAAATACCAGATAACCCCAAGTTTCAGGCTGGTGCATAGCAATTACACCTTGTGGTGACCATACCCAGTTGTATTCAGGATAGTTTTTACCAGTTTCTGGATTGATAATTTTTTGATATTTACCATCTTTCCATTCGGTTCTCCAATGCACTCTAGAGAAATCTATTCTCCAATAATCTCCAGCAGTGGGTTTACTCTCTTTTGGTGCAGCTTCTTTTAACACCTCCCATGGGAAAGCCAATTCTACTGTCCAAGATTTATCTTTGTCTGTTCCATCGTTTAATGTTCCATCTACAAAAACACCTCTCTTTAACCCTTTAACATCCCAAGCATTAAGCCCATAACCTCCATCTCTGTAAGGTTTTACTAACATCAAATCCCAGAAAGTGCCCAATGCATTTATCTCAAATTCATAATATTCGTGCGTATCTCCATCTGGATCAATGAAAACTTCAAAGTCATTTTCGTGGAAAATAACCATGTCTCTTTTATCGTAGGTAGCCCACACATCTGTTTCTTCCAATTGAGCTGCGATGTAGAGATATTCATCATCCCAAAGCATCTTTACTTTAGTTTCAAAATATGGTTTCGGCTTTTTGTCACCCTCAATATCTACAAAAGCTTTACTCCATTCTACATCTTGCCAAGAGCTTTCGTCTAGTTTGCCATCGATGTTTAAACTCCCTTTTGTTTTGTAGCACCAATACGACTCAGGGTTTGAATCTTGCGGTGTTTGCGCCAACACACTTTGACTAAAGAAAAAAATGCCTAGAATAAGACCAAAATATAAAGTCTTACCAAGGCATTTTTGAATATTATCTACCACTGCTATTTTCATTAATTTTTCTTTTAAGTAATTGTAGTGGGCCATCGTTAACCCCAACTAAAAATGCAGGAGATTTTTCTGTACCCAGTTTAATTAATTCTAACTGTTTAACATCGTATGGAAGGAAAACACCACTTTCAAGCACATTTACAGCTTCAAAGTTTAAGTCTCCTTTGTTTTTTAAGAGCAAACCTATACCAGCATCGCTTCGTGGAGTTTCCACTTCTGCAACATATAAGTTACCTGCAAGTATAATATCTAGCAGTCCATCTTTGTCAACATCATCGAAGATAAAATCGTTAATCGTGGAAATTTGTGCCTCTATCGGTAATTTAATAGGCGTGAATTTTCCATTTTCGTTTTTGAAAATGGTGCTCGCAAAAGTTTGAGCCTCGTAATGTAAAGCGTGATCTAGCTTGTTTTCACCATATACTTCTTCTAGTTCTGCGGCAGCAAATAAATTATAAGAAGTAAATTTCTTTTTGATTTCGGGCACCTGCTGAGAAGAACAAGAACGGCCTCTCAAAGGGAAATGATTTCCGCCATTGTAATATCCTAAAACAATATCTTTAGAACCGTTACTGTCGAAATCGTAATAATGTACATCGAAAGGTTCAGTTGGGGAAGTTTTGTATTTATAGTTTAAGCCAAGATTACCAGCAATTAAATCTTCATAGCCATCATTATCAAGATCGGCTTTTTCCAAGCTATACCACCAACCAGTAGAATTACTTAAACCGTAAGTCTCTGTTTGGTTTTCAAATTTTCCAGCAGTTTCTTTAAACACCTGAAGAGACATCCACTCACCCGCCAAAATCAATTCTGATGAACCATCATGTTCGATATCCATCCAAACGGCATCTGTCACCATACCAATGTTAATTAATCCCGGTGCTTTTGCTTCGGTTACATCCGTAAAAATACCGCCATTATTTTCAAGCAAATAACTAGACACTGGCTCTGGATATGAATGAGGTTTATGCCTACCACTTACGAATAAATCTAGGTCACCATCTTTATCGTAATCATGAGCGATTACTTTACCACTGCTAATTACAAGCTTAGGTAAAGATTTAGAGTTTCTTTTGAAGTTACCTTTTCCATCGTTCAGGTACAGACGATCTTGGTATAAAGCATGGCCTTCTTCATGTTCGTTTCCTCCACTAGCCACGTATAAGTCCATATCTCCGTCACCATCTGCATCAAAAAATAAAGCACTTATATCTTCACAAGCTTTATCGTAAAGTGGCATAATATCATTAGCAGAGAAAGTTCCTTCAGCACTCTGAGTATATACTTTTCCCGGTTGATTAGCAGCTCCACCAACATAAAAATCGTCTAATCCATCACCATTTACATCTCCTACAGCTAATGCAGGACCAAACTGCGACATTTTATGAGGAAGTAAAACTTGCTTTTCAAAGTCATCAAAGTCATTTTCTTGATGCACAAAGTCTATAGAGGCATCAGCAGTAAGATTCTGGTAAATAGCCTCAGGTGCTTCTTCTTTATACTGCTTTGTTTTTTCTTCTGCTTTGTCGAACTCTAGAAGCTGATTAGCCTTTATATTGTGTTTTTCAGTAATTGAGCCATCTGTCCAGTAGATGCGTAATCTGTCTACTTTTTTATTTTCTCCAATTCCAAAATGCGCTACATTCTCACTTGTAGAATAAATACCTCTTACATTGGTAAACTCTATATATTGCTTTTCGCCTTCTATTTCAATTTCTGCTTTGGTACCAAACAGGAATTGATTTTTACCATCTTTTACTTTTACTCTTAAATAGTTGTTTGCTGTTTTGGTTTCAGCATTGTTTTGATAGATATAAGCTCTTTCGTTTACATTGTTGATGATGAGGTCAAGGTCGCCATCATTATCTAAATCTGCATAACACGCACCATTTGAAAAAGTCTTTTCATCTAAACCCCACTCATCCATCACTTTTTCAAACTCCAAGTTACCTTTATTTTTATAAGCATAATTGCTCAACTTAACTGAAGGTAATAAGCTCAATCCTTCATCAATATCAATCACATCTAACTTAGTTACATTTGGATCGTTAGGATGTGCCATGATATATTCGTTGATCTTTTGAGTTACGTATTTTGGAAATGCTTTTTCTGCATCACTATTTCTAATATCGCGCAACAAACCATTTGTAACATAAATATCCTTTAAACCATCATTATCAAAATCTGCAATCAAGTTAGACCAGCTCCAATCTGTTGAAGATATACCTGTCATCTGCCCAATATCGCTATAGCGGTTATTCCCTTGATTGATTTGAAGTGTATTATACATGTATTGATAGTGGCCTCCATCCGATACAACTTTCCAGAATTTACTTGGATCCATACCACTCATATTGGCTTTTAAGCGAAAATTATCTTCCGCAACCATATCCACAACCATTAAGTCTGGCCAAGAATCATTATTGATATCTGCTGCATCTACCCCCATACTATAGAATGAAATATGCCCCATCGCATCCTTTACAATTTCGGTAAAAGTGCCATCAGCATTGTTCATGTATAGAAAATCAGGTGCCTGAAAGTCATTAGCTACATAGATATCCATCCAGCCATCTTTATTTAAATCGCAGGTAACTACACTGTTAGGAAAACCCGGTTTAAGTAAGCCAGCTTCTACAGTTACATCTGTAAATTTCTGATCTGGACCATTATTTCTATATAACCTTGGGCTATACTCTTCTTTCAATAACTCGACACCATTTAGTTTAGAGTAATTACCAGGGTTAGGTGGTTGATTTAATACAAATAAATCTAAATCTCCATCTTTATCATAGTCAAAAAATGTAGCATGTCTTGTACGTTCATCGTCCTCTATGCCATATTTTTCTGCAGATTCGGTAAAGGTTAAATCTCCATTATTAATGTATAGTTTATTCTTTCTTAGTTCTGGAGAATCATCGTACAACTCTCTGGTTACATAAATATCGGCAAGTCCATCTTGATTTACATCGGCAATTACAACCCCCGAAGACCAACCTCCATTATCTTTAATTCCTGCCTTTTTAGTTATATTTTTAAATGATAAATTTCCCTCATTCAAAAATAATTCATCGCCTGAAAGATTACCTGCAAAATATATATCTTGCAAACCATCATTATTGAAATCACCAACTCCAACACCTGCACCTCCATAGTAGTTGGCATATATAAGTATACTTTTCTCTTTGTCGTCCTTAACCTTATTAACAAAGTCAATTCCTGTTTTTTTCTGACTTAATAGTGTAAAAAGTTTTTGGGCATCTGCATAAGACCAAAACACTAACAGTAAGATAATGATAGTAAAACTCTTCTTCATATTTTGCAGTTTTAGGTTGACTTTTTGCCTGTTATCACCAGTTTCCGGCATAAACATGCAATTTGTTACTAGTTTAAATAAAATTATTGAGAATAAAAACAGATTTTATCTGATTAAAAAACTATTTCCACAATCGGTAATTTATGTTTTCAGCTTGTATTTTCTCTACTTTAGCATGTTTTTAGCCTGAATCAGTTCTTTTACAGGTCGGTTGCAAATTTTCTTTCTGCAGACATAAATATTCGTTTCTCCTTCTATCAATTTGTACTGCATAAAAGGCAAAACACCTTCATTTTTACCTCCAAAAAAGACAATATTTGGATGAAATTCTTTATCCCATTTCTCAGTAAGAATCCTGTAATTATCACCTACAATAGCCACCTCAAAAGGTTCTTCTGCCATCCACAAAGCAGAAGAAGCCCAACTCGCATAATGTATTCCATTTTCTAACATCTCTTCCATTACATGGCTCATCATACTTTCGGCTTGTTCATGGTATATTTCTTCGTCAAAATACCATCCTAAAAGCTGTAGGTTTTTACACATAATGGCATTTGAGGCAGGTAAAATATTATCTCTTAGTTCCATCTGTCTAGAAACCAGCTCTTTACCTTTATTTGTAGTGTAGTAATACAGCTCAGATTTGTCATCTTTAAAATGCTTTTCTGTATAATCTGCCAATGCTTTTGCATTGTTGAGGTAAACTTCATTAAAAGTCGCCTGATACAATGTTATAGAAGCATTTATTAAGTAAGCATAATCATCTAAAAAGGCAGAAATTTCCTTACCTTCCTTATAATTTCTGAATAGTTCTTTATCTTTTTCAAAGTGTTGCATTAAAAAAGCGGTGTTGCTTTCTGCAGCTTTTAGATAAGATGTATTACCGAAAGTTCTATATGCATCTGCTAAAGCTTCGATCATTAATGCATTCCACGAAGTGAGTTGTTTATCATCTATTTCTGGATACAATCGGCTTGCTCGATTTTTTAGTAGAAGTTGCTTTTCCTTATTGAAGCTTTGAGCTTTTTGATCGATATATTGCTCACTTGCAATGCGTAATATATTTTTTCCCTTTTCCCAGTTACCTGCTTTTGTTATCTGAAAATACGCTAAAAACTCTGGTGTTGGTTCTCCTAATACATCTACCAATTGATTGTAAGTCCATGTGTAGTATTTTCCTTCTTCACCTTCGCTATCTGCACTTAAAGAACTGTAAAATAAACCTGTTTCACTATCTCTCATTTCGCTTAAGAGAAAAGCCAAGGTTTCGTTAACTACATTTTTATAGAGTGTTTTGCCTGTGAGCTTATAAGCATTGGTATATAGTTTTACCAACAATGCATTATCGTAAAGCATTTTTTCGAAGTGTGGAATTTCCCAAGCTTCATCTACAGCATACCTGGAAAAACCACCCCCAAGCTGATCGTACAAACCACTTAATGCAATATTATCTAATGTGTATTCAACAAATTCTAGTACGGCTGCATCATTTGTTGCATGGTAATACTCGAGTAAATAGTTTAAAGTAACAGGCATCGGAAATTTAGGAGCACCATTCAATCCCCCATTTTGAAAATCAAATTGGGATTGCATATTTTCATACATAGTATGCAATATTCCAATACTCATACTTTTTTCAGAAGGCTTCTCATGAACATATGCTAAATCTCTAACTCCTTCTGTAATCATAGCAGCTTGTTGTTCTAGTTGAGCTCTATCATTCTCATATCCCTTGGCAAAAATCTCAAGAGTTTTTAACCATTTATCTTTTGGTAGATAACTCACAACATAAACCGGTTTGCCATCTGGCAAAGCGATCACATTAAGTGGCCAGCCAGCACTGCCTGTAATTAATCTACTAGCATCTACATAAATTTGATCGATATCTGGTCGCTCTTCACGATCTACTTTAATAGACACAAAATGCTCATTCATATAATTAGCAAATGTTGTATCTGCAAAAGTTTCTTTTTCCATTACATGGCACCAATGGCAAGCAGCATAGCCGATACTTATAATAATCAGCTTGTCTTCTTTTTGAGCTTTGTTTAAAGCTTTGTTTCCCCAAGGGTACCAATCGACCGGATTGTGGGCATGTTGGAGTAAATATGGACTACTCTCATGAATTAATTCATTTTCATGCTGAGCTAATACCACTTGCGATATTGCCAATTGGCAAATAAAAAGTAAGAGATAGTAATTATGCTTCATAAGCATATGTTAATTTGTCAATGATAGGGTAATTTTAATTATTATATCAGATATCTTTTTCAGATTCTCCGATATGATATTTATATTTTTTCCACACTTCATGTGCTACATTTCTTCCTAAAACCAAGCCTTCAATATTATCTGCTTGAATATGGTAACCACCCATCACTCTTGAAATACCAGCCATTTCTCCTGTTTCAGTGAATGTAGGAAATTTTAAGGTTACAGTGTCACCAACATGGTCTGGTTCTGTAAGTATACCTGCTACTAATTTTACCTCGAAGCCAAACTCATCGCTACCAGTAAACAACTTGAGTGCTTCTGCACATGCTCCACTTATACTACTATGTCCAGAAACATATCCCGGAAATGGTGGACATAAAAATACATCTGGTGAGTACGGTCTCCATTGTTCTCCTTTTAAAGAAACCATCCCTTTTTCAGGACCAGCCCAACCAGTAATTTCTTGACCTGCGAATTGGTCATGAACCAATGCATATGGTCTTGCAAAATCGTAATACATTTTAGAATCCCAACAAGCAATAAATGCATCCATTGCTGTTGTCTGATTATAAAAGTACATTTTTACATCTTCATCTAAAGTATGCTGATCTCTCTCAGAAACTACCTGAGACAAAATTAACCAGTGACCTGCTTGCTGCACAGACTTTGGTCCATCACGCATAAACTCCACTAAAGCTTTGTCTTCATCTGAGAGATTAGCTTGTAGATCGACTACTTCTTGAACTTCTTTTTTTAATTGTTCTGAACCTATAGCTGGAGGAGCTGCCGGTCTAAATTGATCTGAACTTTTTAAACCAAAAGTTTCAACTTTTTGCCAGTAAGGTGTAAGACATGGAGGAGCAAAAAAACCACCTTTGCCATCAGCAAAATATTTAGGTTGCCACCTTTTTAGGTCTACGTTTTTCTCTGGTGTATTTACAGGTTTATAATTGGTATAATCTGAATATGGTTTTCCATTAGAACCAGGAACATCTCCATATTGATTTGAACCATCATTTTTTCTTTTTTCAATTACATTTTTTGCGGCAAGGTTGCCAATACCTGCTGGTGTAGTAGGATCTAATGAATTATTTTTTGGATCTAAACCCAAATCGACCATAAAGTCTGCAAACAAAACTGAGTCTGAGTAGAAATATTCATTCAATGCTCTATAAGCAGCGTAGCTAATCGCAATCTCTTTGTTTTCCAGTGTATGTTCTGTTACAGGTCTTTTTTCAATCTCTGCAGAGTAAACTGGAATTGCTTTTTCATCGTAATGTGCCCATGCATCAAATATGGATATAAAGACCATACCCAACATTCTTGAAGAAATAGTAGGCCTAGGTTTAAACCTTTCTGTATCCCTTGCCGTAGCTTCAAGCACTACTTTTCCCCATTTATATGCAAGGTTATTGACACCAGTTTTTGTTGAATCATTTACATTTATAGCGGCAATCTTTTCTGAATCATTCGTATTATGATTATTACATGCAGTAAAAAGAGCCACCAATAAAAGTATAGTAAGTATTCTTTTATTCATAGATATATGTTTAATGAGTTAGTAAAACTGCTGGACTACTAGGATACTGTGTGAAAAATCACAGATGTGTGAACTAAAAGTAAACATATTTCTGGAATAAAAAGAAAAAGCTGCAAAAATTTGCAGCTTTTTTGCCATTTATATAGCAAAAGGTACTTATATCTTCGCGATTTTTACTTGCACAGACTTGCTAATTGGAGTATAGCTTTTGTCTGCATAGTGGTTGTGAGGAACCAAAATGTTGGTTTCTGGGAAATAGGCAGCTAAGTTTCCCTGAGGTATATTATAAGGTATCACCAAGAAGTTTTCTGCTTTTCTTTCAATCCCTTCGTAGTAGCTCATCAGGTTTATTTGATCCATTTTTGCTAGACCTGCTTTTTGCATATCGCTTTCATTCATAAAAA
The DNA here is from genome assembly GCA_002729595.1 of Thalassovita sp. Classification (GTDB taxonomy): domain Bacteria; phylum Bacteroidota; class Bacteroidia; order Cytophagales; family Flammeovirgaceae; genus Chondrinema. The sequence continues at coordinate 41,564 of PBYL01000086.1, forward strand.
CCACTCTCCGCTCATTGTGAATGCCTCTGTATCTATCATTTAAACCATATATAGTAGTGTTAAACTGATCATGAGAACGAATAGTCATCAACAAAAATTCATCATCATTTAATTTGTGTTGAGGTAGATTACATACAGAAAACTGCGCTTTGCCATTGGGTAGTTTTGAGAAGTCTGCCACTCGTGCATTGTTAGGGAGATAAAATCCTGTGGAGGCAGATCGTTGAGAATAGTTATTAAAACCATTTAATACTTGCTCCATTTTAGTACGGAGTAATTCGTAATCTTCGCCAAGTATTTTCCATTCCACTTGATGATTAGCACCAAAATAGGCATTTGCTATTCCTGCCACTATCTCAGGTTCGCTTTTTAGATTACCTGATGCTGGTTTCAAAACTCCCTTTGTTCGGTGCACTTTGCCCATACTATTTTCAACAGTGAGGTATCTTTGCTTAATACCCTGCATGTCTTTTTCAGATCGGCCTAAGCTAGGTAAAATGAGTGCAGTCTTGCCTGTTACCAAATGTGTACGGTTGAGCTTTGTACTAATAGAAACTGTGAGTTCACAATTGGTAAGAGCTTCAGCAGTATATAATGTATCCGAAGCAGCTGATAAGAAGTTACCCCCTAGCGCCACGAACACTTTCGCTTTTCCTTCGTGCATGGCTTCAATCGCCCTTACTACATCAACACCTGCTTTAGTTGGTGGGGCGAAACCAAATGTGCTTTCAATGGCTGAATTTAATTTAGGAGACACATAGTGCATAATACCCACTGTTCTATCTCCTTGCACATTGCTATGCCCTCTTACCGGACAAGTTCCCGCTCCGGGTTTACCAATGCTGCCTTTTAGCAAAAGTAGGTTTACACATTCTTTGATGTTTTCAACGCCATTTTTATGTTGGGTTAAGCCCATTGCCCAGCAGATGATAATCTTCTTCTTTTGAGCCAATAATTCAACGGTCTCTTCTATGGGTTGTGCACTAACTCCACATTCCCTCAAAAGATCAGCTTCATTGTAATTTTCTAAATCTGCCAACAAAGCTTCATAGCCACTGGTTTTTTCTTTGATAAATTCCTGATCGAAAACACCACCTTTCTCCTTCTCAAGCTTAGCCAGTTTCTTGATAATCAATTTTAGAAGGGGTACATCTTGATTGACTTTAACCTGTAAAAAAATATCTGTCAATGAAGTACCAACACCTGCAATGCCTTCTACCTGTTGTGGATTTTTAAACCTAATTAAACCGGCTTCTTCCAATGGATTTACGGCAATAATCTTCCCTCCTTGCTTCTTACATTTTTGTAATGCCGAAAGCATTCTTGGGTGGTTCGTACCCGGATTCTGACCAATCACCATTACTACTTCAGCTTTCTCAAAATCTTCGATAGTAACTGAGCCTTTGCCTATACCCAATGTTTCTGACAAAGCTACTCCGCTTGACTCATGGCACATATTTGAACAGTCGGGCATATTGTTGGTGCCCAATGCTCTGGAAAACAAACCATATAAAAAAGCGGCTTCATTACTCGATCTGCCTGAAGTGTAAAAAATGGCTTCGTCTGGGGAATCTAATTCTTTGAGATGTTTTGCTGTTAATTGAAAAGCTTCTTCCCAAGTGATGGGTTCGTAATGGCTACTGTCTGGCTTTAATAAAAATGGCTCTGTAATTCTACCACTTTTACCTATCTCAAAGTCAGTCCATTCTGAAAGCTCTTCAACACTGTGTTTGCTAAAAAAATCTGCATCCACCCTTTTGCTTGTTGCTTCTTCGGCCAATGCTTTGGCTCCATTCTCACAATATTCACCCAAATTAGATCGATGGTCTGGGTCTGGCCAAGCACAACCCGGGCAATCAAAGCCTTCTTTTTGGTTCATATGAGAAAGTGTAGAGAGTGATTTAAACACTCCCATTTCTTTAAATGTATGCGATAGTGCAGCCTTAACTCCGGGAATACCAGCAGCATAATCAGCTGGTTCTGTTAATGTGATTCCTGTGTGTTTAGTTGGTCCGGTTGCTGAAACCTTTCTTAATTTATTTTTTTCCATAAAATTATAGTTCCAGAAATTAAGGCTACGAATTAGCCTATATTTCTACTTTAATAACACTGCAAACTTTATCTGGTGCAGTAGCTGGTAAATCAATTGAAGTATCGCTTATACTCAATTCTGAATTATCTGCCATAAGTGTTGCTTTAGTAGCAGTACCGCCAATGTTGCTTATATCCAGTTTGCCATTTGCAGGCCAATTAAAAATATGTAAGTAAAGTGTATTTCCTTTTTTAGTTATTCTACCCCAATCAGGTGCTTCTACTGGGCTGGCTGTGGTACCATAAATGGACTCGCCATTCACTTTCATCCATTCTCCCATTGCTTGCAGTCTCTCCACACTCGGTGCTGGAATTTCACCTTCGGCAGTAGGGCCTACATTTAACAAAAAGTTACCACCCTTTGAAGCAATATCAACTAAATTTCTAATAAGTGTTTCTTCTGATTTCCAATTATTATCGAAAGACTTATAACCCCAAGTGTCGTTCATGGTCATGCAAGATTCCCAATCTAACCCAGGCATACCGGTTTCTGGAATTTCTTGTTCTGGAGTTCCGAAATCGCCTGCAAAATCTCCCTCTTTATCCATACCATTCATTCCTTGTCTGCCTTTATCAACTCTATTATTAATAATCACATCGGGCTTTATTTCTCTAATGTATTGATATACATCTTTACCCATCTCAGTTGTGTACTCAGGCACCCATTCACCATCGAACCAAATTACCCCAATATCTCCATAGTTTGTCAGCAACTCTTTGATTTGCGGTTTCATGTAGTTTTCTAAATATCTTGGAAAGTTTTCGCTTAGCACAGAATCTTCTCTGCCAGTATTGTAATTTGGTTCAAAAACAGATTGTGCATCTGGATGATGCCAGTCCATAATAGAGTGATAAAAACATAGCTTAATTCCCTCCTTCTCGCAAGCATCTGCCAAAGCTTTTAATATGTCTTTTTTATATGGGGAGGCATCCATTACATCCCACTCACTCACTTTAGAATCCCAAAGCGCAAAACCATCGTGATGTTTAGAAGTAATTACAATGTATTTCATGCCTGCATTTTTAGCAATTGAAACCCATTGCTCCGCATTAAACTTTACAGGATCAAACTCAGCCGCAAACTTTTCATACTCTGCAATCGGAATGTGGAGGTGATCCATAATCCATTCTCCAATATTGTCGCTTTTGGTTCCATTCCATTCTCCCGCAGGAATCGCATACAAACCCCAGTGTATAAACATACCAAAACGCGCATCTTTCCACCATTCCATTCTGGCAGCTTTAGCTGTTTCACTTTCTTCGAGGTAGTTTACTGTTTCCATTATTGGTTGATCTTCTTCTTTAGTTGCCTCTTTTTTAGAAGAACAGGCTGTTCCCAAGAGGCTTACTATTAAAGAAAGAAGGATAAGGTGATTTTTGTTTTTCATTTCTATAAAGTTTAAAAACCGTTGTTTCTATAAATATTGATCGCTACAATTTAAGTAGTTATTAGCATTTATCCATTTTAAGGTATCATCAATCAGGATAATTCAATTGTGAAATAATATATATTCTAAGAATCCTTATATAACAACAAATACACTTGCCACTACACTTTTAGGTATACCTATAATTACACCTATTCGTATTCTGAAATTATTCTTTAATCAAGCCATCTTTAAGTATATTCACCCATAAAAAAGAATATGAAATACTCAGGTCTAGCAGGAAAGACAGCAATTGTAACGGGAGCTACTAGCGGAATAGGCAAAGGCATTAGTCTAGCATTACAATCGGAGAAAGTTAACTTAATTCTATCTGGAAGAGATGCTAATAAAGTAAAAGATTTAACAGGTGGAAATGAAGCCAGCACTAAAATATTAGCAGGAGATATAAAAGAAGCTGACTACAATAAAGCCCTTGTAGATTTAGCTATTAATGAATTTGGGCAACTCAATTATCTGGTACTTTCTGCCGGGCAACTTGGTATTGAAGCTTTAGACAAGTTGAGTATAGAAGATTGGAACAACACCATTGCTACCAATTTAAATGCAGTATTTTATTTATTGAAGTATGCCATACCTGCTATTAAAAATAGTGGTGGTGGAAGTATTGTAATTATTGGTTCGGTCGCTGCGCACCATGCATTCCCAAATCACCCAGCTTATTGTGCTTCTAAAGGTGCGCTAGAAGCATTAGTAAGACAAGTTGCTGCCGATTATGGCCCAGAAATAAGAATTAATTTGGTGAACCCTGCACAGGTACAAACTCCATTGTTAGATGCTTCTGTTGAGGCATTCCCGAACCCTGATGAGATTTTGGCTGAAACAGCCAACAAACTCCCGATGAAGCGAATAGGGACACCAAGTGATATTGCTAACACAGCACTCTTTTTATTGAGCGATGATGCCTCTTGGACAACAGGAAGTTCTTTTAATGTAGATGGTGGCTTCTTAGCTACTTAAAACAAAAAACTCCCTGAGTAAAATCAGGGAGTTTAATCAAAACACTGTGTAAAAATATGAATAGAAATTAATAACCAGGATTCTGATCAGCCTGACTAATGTTTTCGTTTGCATCTATCTCATGACTTGGGATAGGTAACAATTCGTGTTTGTTGGCAGAGTAATTAGGCACCACTTCTGGAAGTAATCCCCATCTCTTTAAATCTCTATATCTTATTTGCTCACCGCAAAGCTCTACTGCTCTTTCGTGAATAAGCGCATCCATAAAACCATCTAATGTAGAAACCGGATAGCCAGCAGCATCCATTTCTGCAGAACCATATAAAGGCATATCTACGTTGGCTCTAGATCTGATCATATTCATTAATGTAACACCACCAGCAACATCGCCAGTTTGCGCTTTAGCTTCAGCAGCCATTAACAATACATCTGCATAGCGGATAATCCTGAAATTAACACCAGAGTTTGTGTCTTCTCTTTCTTGCTTGTAATAGCGTTGGTATTTTCTCCAGCTTCCCAATTCATCTGGAATCGTTACATTTCCTTCAATTACAAATTCGTCGTTAGGGCCGTAAGTATCACCTGGAAAGTAAAAAGACATATCGTATCTTGGATCACCTTCTTCAAATTCTGCTAAAAGTTCGTCTGATGGAATTACGTTTCTCCAAGCACTAAAGCCATATTCTTGACCTCTAAAAGTAACTTCAGAAACGCCACTACCATCTCCGCCCCAAGCACCTCCTCCACCGAAGGTAGAGTTGTATTGTACTTCGAATATTGACTCAGAATTATGCTCACCTTCTTCTGTAAAGTTATCGTAGAAATCATCTTGTAATGAATGCTCGCCTGAATCGATTACTTTTTGTAACTCAGTTAAAGCTTCTGAATATTCTCCTCTAAATAATCTTATTTTACCTTTTAATGCTTGAGCTGCTGTTTTAGTAGCTCTACCTAAATCTGCTGATGCATAAGTAGATTTTTGAGGAAGGTTAGTTTCAGCATAATCTAAATCATCAAAAATTAGATCGTAGATTTCTGATGCAGCAGTTCTTGGATTACCAATAGGAACAGTAGCAACTTCTGTATACAATGGAATATCGCCGAACCTAGAAACCAATTCGAAATAATAAAATGCACGCATAAATTTAGCTTCGCCTACATATCTCTTTCTTAAGGTTTCTGAGATGGCTTCTTCTGGAACAGTGTTTTCATTTTGTATAACCAAATTTGCTCTTGAAATCCCTTGGTAGTTTACATTCCAAAATGCTTGAAAACCCGGGTTTGAACCATCAAAAGAGTAATCGATGTATTGTCTTAAATCTGAACCAAGACTACCCATACCGAAACACTCCTGAGCCATGAGGTCATTCATAAAGAAATAATACCTGTTATAGAAACCCGGAGTTTGCATGCTTGTGTAAGCAGCATTGGTAGCCGCTTCCATTTGAGCGGCAGACTCAAAGAAAGTGGAAGTAGACAATTGATTGGGGTTACTTTTATCCAGTGCATCTTCGTCGCAAGCTCCAAAAAGCAGCATTACTACAGACAATGTTAAAAATATCTTTCTTTTCATATTAATATAGAATTACTATTTATATCAAAATTTAAATGATGAATTAAACCGAATTAGAAACTGATTTGAACACCACCAAGGAAGGTTCTAGGTTGTGGATAATTACCTCTATCTACACCTAACTGCAATGTTGTATTGCTTCCTCTAAAGCCACCAATTTCTGGATCGTAACCAGAGTAGTTAGTGATAGTGAACAAGTTTTGAGAGCTTACATATACTCTTACATTAGAGATAAATCCTCCACCAAGGTTTTCTAGTAAGCTGCTTGGAAGTGTATAACCTAATGCTATGTTTCTCATTCTAAGGAAAGAACCATCTTCAACATATCTGTTAGATGCTCTAGCATTTCTGTTAGGGTCACCAGTAACTCCTCTTGGAACTGTATTAGAAGTACCAGCACCAGTCCATCTGTTTAGCACAGCAGTACCTGCATTAAATACTCTGGTCATACCTTCTAAATCGTAGATGTTGGTATTGTAAATCTCGTTACCAGAAACACCTTGAATAAACATGGTAAAATCGAAGCCTTTATAGTTTGCAGTCGCATTTAAACCATAAGTAAAATCAGGGAAAGGATTACCTAAGAATGTTTTATCATTTGCATCAATTACACCATCAGGAGCAGTAAGATTTCCGTTTTCATCTGGAGCACCAGCTAAATCTTTAAATCTAATATCACCTGGCTCAGCATTGTCTTGTGTAGCATGTGCTGCTATTTCGTCTTCAGATTGGAAAATACCATCTGTTACCCAGCCATAGAAATAAGCGATCGGTTGGCCTTCAATTGTTTGAGTAATATTATCTCCTTCAAAATTTAATGAGTTAATTGGGTTACCACCACCTAAAGAAACGACTTCGTTTTTAACATGTGAAAAGTTTGCATCAACAGACCATTGAAATTCACCTTCTGCATCTCTGTAACCGAGAGTTACTTCGAAACCTTTATTAGAAACTGTACCAGCGTTTACATAAGGAGAACCTGAAAGACCTAAAGAAGCAGCCAAAGGAACTTGCACTAATACATCTTGAGTTTCATTATCGAAATATTCTAATGCCATAGATACTTTTCCGTCTAATACAGACATATCTAGACCCACATTAAGCATTTCTGTTGTTTCCCATTTTAAAGCAGGATTTGCTAATTCTGTAACTGTAGAAGCAGAAGCTAATACACCATCTTGGAAGCTATAAGCATAATTGCTATTAATAGTTGCCTGATAGCCATAGTTACCAATGTTTTGGTTACCTGCTCGACCCCAGCTACCTCTTAGTTTTAAGTCTGTGATAAAGTCTACACTTTGTAAGAAAGGTTCTTGACTAAGTCTCCAACCCAAAGAAACTGAAGGGAAAGTACCCCATTTATTTTCAGGACCGAATCTGGCTGAACCATCGCGTCTTACAGAAGCAGATAGTAAATATTTACCATCGTAATCGTAATTAACTCTACCTAAGTAAGAAATTAATGCCCATTCTGATCTACCACTTGTTGCAGAAAGTGCTTCTGTTGTAAGCTGCTCAATAACGTTAGAAATACTGTTTTGGCTAGAAGTATTTGTATTAGTACTTACTGATGTTTGCTTCTCAATAACACCCAATACATTTAAGTTGTGCTTGTCTGCAAATGTTCTATCGTAAGTTAAGCTATTGGTAATTAATGGAGAGATGTAGTTGCTTCTGTTTTGAGTTATAGCCGCATAATCTACATTGTGGAAATCACCATTATCGTATGCAGGTCTAAAAGCAAAATAATCTGAGTAGGTCATATCTATACCTAATAACAACTTATACTTTAAGCCTTTAATAATTTCTAACTCGCCATATACAGTACCCAATATTTTAGTTGCATCAGTATGTTGATCGTTTAACATCGCCACACTAACAGGGTTTTCTGCATCATTATCGTCTACTTGATCCGGCCCTTTAAAACCACCTAAGTTAGATTGCTCTAAACCTGTAATAGCTACATAATCGCTGTAATACACTGGCAAATAAGGAGCAGATTTTATAGTATGCTCAATCTGTGATCTACCTCCATTATAAGGTTCGCTCTTAGTTTCTGAATAAGCAATTGATAGAGTTTGACCTACTTTAAACTTTTTGCCAGCATTAAACTCACTGTTTGCTCTTATAGAATATCTCTTAAAGCCAGTGTTTAACATGGTACCTTCTTGGTCAAAATAACCACCAGAAATGTTATACATAGAATTCTCTCCACCACCAGAAACATTGGCATTGTAACTTTGAATTACACCAGCTTGAAAAATTTGATCTTGCCAGTCTGTATTGTTATTTAGTAAGCTTGACCACTGAGTATCTGTAAATCTTGAAGGAGCTGTTAAACCAGCATTGGTTTGTAGATCGGTAGCGTAATCGATATATTGATCTGTATTTAATAAGTCTAGTGTTTTCCAAACTTTTTGTACACCAGCATAAGAGTCTATAGAAACCCTTGTTTTACCTCTGGTTCCTTTTTTAGTAGTAATTAGAATTACTCCGTTTGCTGCTCTTGAACCATAAATAGCTGCTGCAGAAGCATCTTTTAATACTTCCATAGACTCAATGTCATTCGGGTTAATCTGATTAAGATCACCAGATGGCATTCCGTCAATTACATAAAGTGGTGAGTTATCGTTTGGTGTACCTACCCCTCTAATGCGGACTGTTGCTCCTTGTCCTGGAGCACCGTTGTTAACTACTGTTACACCTGCTGCCCTACCCTGTAAGGCTTGGTCTGGACTAATTACCGGAACAGAAGTAATCTCTTCTGACTTTACTGAAGAAATTGCCCCAATCACTTTAGCTCTTTCTTGTGTACCATAACCAACAACCATTACTTCTTCTAGTTGCTGTACATCTTCATCTAATGAGATATCGAAAGTAGTTTGATTGCCAATTGTAATTTCTTTTGATACATATCCGATATAAGAAATTACTAATATTTCGGCATTTGGAGGTAGCAGTAAATCGAAGCTGCCATTAACATCTGTAGATGTGCCTGATGTAGTGCCTTTTACAAGTATACTTGCCCCTGGAATTCCCAGCCCGTCTGAAGCGGCCACAATTTTACCTGTAACCCTCTTATCCTGCGCGATAGCCATGCTAATTGCTGAAAAAAACAAAAGTATTGCGACAGCGATACTTTTAGAGTAACAATCATTCATAATCATATTTAAGTTAAAATAAGGTAAATAGAGTATGATAAAGATTGCTTATTTTATTAATAACACTATCCTGTACTTACATGACTGCATCCTGTTTAACAAGATACATCCATACATCACCAATTATTATGAGACTTAAATACTTGAAAAGATATCCGCCTTTTAGCTAGTTGTCTGGTTATATTATTTTAATTAAATTTAATCGCAGAATAAGCATCAATAGTGTTCAATCATATTCATCTTTTAGTTTTCTAAATCTCAGAATCAATTAAAATAAAATCAGCAACAAAATGTTGTTTGATGTATTTGGTTAATTTTATTCAGACATCCATGTATAGGATGAATATTGTTTATCTATATGATAATACCAGAGCTACCAGAGAATGAACAGGAGAGATTAAAGGCACTTAGAGCATACCAGATACTCGATACAGAACCCGAACTGGAATTTGAAGATATTACAGAAATAGCTTCACAAATATGCGGAACACCTATATCTCTAATTACTTTTTTAGATAAAGATCGACAGTGGTTAAAATCTAGAAAAGGAGCTGATATAACTGAAACTCCCAGAGAGGAGGCATTTTGCGCACATGCCATCTTAAAACCGAATGAATTGCTTATAGTGCATGATGCAAAAAATGATGAACGCTTTAAGGAAAACCCTTGGGTACACAAAGAGCCAAATGTAATTTTTTACGCAGGAGCTCCTCTGGTATCGCCTACAGGTTTCCCATTGGGTACATTATGTGTAATAGATCACAAACCCAATTCACTTAGTGATGAGCAAAAGAAAGCATTAATTGCCCTTGCCAGACAAGTTGTTGTACTCTTAGAATTGAAGAAGGTAATTGCAAAACAAAAGGAAGATCAATTAAAACTGAATAAGGCAAATGAAGAGCTAAACAAGTTTGCATATATTGCTTCGCACGATATTAAAAACCCTTTACAAAGTATGATCGCTCTCAGCGATATTATTTTTGAAGATCATGCTCATCAACTAGATGATGAAGGGAAGCGATTATTTAGCTTACTACAGCAATCTGCAAACAACCTGTCTTTATTAGTAGACGAAATTTTGGAGTATTCTAAACTTCCAGATATTATCAATCTTAACAAAGAATACATTGATACTGAAGTGCTAGTAAAACAACTATTCGATTTAATAAAAAAGTCTGATGTTGTTAAGCTTAAAATTAAATCACCACTTCCAGTAATTTATTCTAATAGAATGGCACTAACTCAGGTGTTCCAAAACCTGATGAGCAACGGAATAAAGTACAACGATTCTAAGAACCCTGAGATTAAAATTAAATGTACCGAAGATAAAGAGTTTTACCTATTTGAAGTAAAAGACAACGGAATAGGTATTCCCAAAAAACACCAAACAAACATTTTCGGAATGTTTCAGACACTGGGTAAGAAAGATCGCTTTGGGAAAAAAGGTACTGGAATTGGACTGGCCACCGTAAAAAAACTGGTTGAAAGTATGGCTGGAAAGATTCAATTAAAATCTAAACTTAATGAAGGTAGCACCTTTAGTTTTAGTGTAAAAAAGTAATGTATTTATCAATTTAAGCTTCAGTGATTTTTGCGCATATTTGCTTTTTTAGAACTAAAGCAATCAACTTTATGCAAAAATTTAAAGTCAATTATTTACCGTTACTACTCATCATTTTTATTACTTCCGGCTTTCTACAAACAAATGCGCAAAACAAATTAAAAAAGAGCGAATCTCTTTCGGTTACCTCTCACCAAATTACAGTTAATGGCAAAACAATTAACTACGAGGCCACTACTGGTTATATGACGATGAAAGAAGAAGATGGAAAAGAAAATGCCAATGTCTTCTTTATTGCTTATACAAAAAAAGGTGTTGAAAACGCTGCCGAAAGACCCGTTACATTTGCTTACAATGGTGGTCCGGGTTCTTCTTCTGTTTGGTTACACATGGGTGCATTGGGCCCTAAGAGAATTTTAATGACAGATGAAGGTGAATCACTACCTCCTCCTTATAAACTAGCCGACAACGAATATACTTGGCTAGACGAAACAGACTTGGTTTTTATTGATCCAGTTATGACAGGCTACAGCAGACCAGCTGATAGTGTGAAGAAAGAAGAATTTCACGGTTTAAGAGAAGATTTAGCTTCGGTTGGCGATTTTATAAGATTATACTTAAGTAGATATGAGAGATGGAGTTCACCAAAATTCTTAGCAGGTGAATCTTACGGAACCACTCGCTCTGCAGGATTATCTGGCTATTTGCAAGACAGACATGGTATTTATCTTAATGGTATTGTTTTAATTTCATCAATCTTAAACTGGCAAACAGTTTCTTTCGATTTCGGAAATGAACTACCTTATGTACTCCATTTGCCGACTTATGCTGCTATTGCATGGTATCATAAAAAAGCGGGTACATCTTATAGTTCTGTACAAGAGTTTTTAAAAGAAGTTGAAGAGTTTGCGCTTAACGATTACACTGTTGCCTTAATGAAAGGAGATAAATTACCAGCAAACGAAAAACAAGAAATAGTTAGCAAGCTCAACAAATACACAGGTCTTTCAGAAGAATATATTAAGCAAACTTTGCTAAGGATAGAAATTGGCAGGTTTACCAAAGAGTTACTTCGCAGTGATATGAAAACTGTAGGTAGGCTAGATGGCAGATTTACTGGAACTGATTTAGATGCAGCAGGTGAAAGATTCGAATATGACCCAAGCTATAACAAAACGATATATGGCCCATATACCCGAGCAATTAATGATTATGTGCGTGCTGAGTTAGATTACGAAAATGATCTCCCTTACGAAATTTTAACTGGCAGAGTAAGACCTTGGAATTGGGGTGTAGAAAATGAGTATGTAGATGTTGCCAATACATTGAGAGCATCGATGAATAAAAACCCACACTTAAAAATTTTGGTTTGCAATGGTTTTTACGACTTGGCTACTCCATACTTTGCCACTGCTTACACTTTTAATCATTTATTCTTAAATGAAGAATTGCAGAAAAACATCTCCATGACTTATTATGAAGCTGGCCATATGATGTATATTCACATGCCATCTCTACAACAATTAAAAAAGGACGTAGCTAATTTTTATCAAAGCTCTAAATAATATAGAATAGCATTATGATGAATTTTAAAAACTTTAGTTTAGGCACCATCTTCCTATTTGCCATGGCCCTTACTGCATGCGATAAAGGAGAAGATAAACCGCAAACAAGTAAGATAACTGCCGACGAAATATCTTATTTTCTTAATATACTTGCCTCAGACGAGTTTGAAGGTAGAAAACCATTTACAGAGGGAGAAACTAAAACGGTAAACTTTCTGGAAAGTGAGTTTAAGAAAATGGGCTTAGAACCGGGAAATGGGGATAGCTATTTTCAAGAAGTACCTATGGTAGAAATTACTGGTACACCCGCAGAAACCATGGAAGTTAAAGGAAAAGAGTCTTTTACTTTTAAGCTGAAAGATGATTTTATAGTCTATACTGAAAGAGAAACAGAAAGTGCTTCTTTAAAGGATTCTGAACTTGTTTTTTGTGGATATGGAATCGTGGCTCCAGAATACAACTGGAACGATTACGAAGGCATAGATATGAAAGGCAAAACAGCAGTGGTATTGGTAAATGATCCCGGCTTTGGTAGCGAAGACAGTACTTTCTTTAAAGGTAACATTATGACCTATTATGGCAGATGGACTTACAAATATGAAGAAGCTGCTAGGCAAGGTGCTGAAGGAGTCATTATTGTGCATGAAACACGTTCAGCGGGGTACCCTTGGAGCGTGGTTGCTAACTCTTGGTCTGGGGCTAAATTGAATTTAGTTAGCGAAGATAAAGGAGCATCGAAATGTGCCATTCAAGGTTGGATAACACTTAAAACTGCTGCTCAACTTTTTAAAGCCGCTGGTATTGACAATTATACTGGAAAAGCAGCTACTCAGGGTTTTAAACCTGAATCTATGGGCATGTCAATTTCTACTTCTTTGGAAAATAAGCTTAATTACGCTGAGTCTAAAAATGTATTAGCCAAAATATCGGGTAATAGTAAAGCCGATGAAGTCCTTCTTTATAGTGCTCATTGGGATCACTTAGGAATTGGCTTAGCGATCGATAATGACTCTATATATAATGGTGCGCTTGATAATGCCAGTGGTGTAGCTTGTATGATGGCAATCGCTCAAAACATAAAAAAATCAGGTATAAAACCAGAAAGAACGATCTTATTCAACCTTGTAACTGCTGAAGAACAAGGTTTATTAGGCTCTGCTTATTATGTAACTCATCCAGTGTATCCGGTAGAGAAAACTGTTGCAAACCTCAATATCGATATGATGGCTGCATTTGGAGAAATGAAGGATTTAACGGTGATAGGTTATGGACAATCGGATATTGAAGATTATGCTGCTGAAATTGCTAAAACACAAGGTAGATATATAATGCCAAATCAGAATCCGGGAGCAGGTTTATTCTTTAGATCAGATCACTTCAACTTTGCCAAAGTAGGTATTCCTGCATTTTTTGCAAGTGGCGCTTACGATCATAAAGAAAAAGGGAAAGAGTATGCTACTGAGCAAATGAAAGCCTTTACTTCTAATGATTATCATAGACCATCAGACGAGTATAGACCTGAAACTCAGGATTTGGGTGGAATGGTGCAAGATGCTCAATTGTACATGGATTTAGGATTGAAACTGGCGAATGAACCTATTTACCCTAAGTGGAAGGATGGTTCTGAATTTAAACAGATGAGGCCATAATGAAAAACAAGAGAAAGAAAGGCTCAAAGAGCCTTTTTTCTCACCCTAGCACATTTAAATTAGCGCTATCTCTGATCATTGACACTATTACCATCAGAAATAATCTTGAGTTTGAATGTCAATCATTCTAAAACATATCAAACTTTTTATTAGTCATTATCGCCTTTATGGCGCCTAGACCTTTTATTTATTCTATAATTCATTGTTATCTCTTCTGTTCCGTCTGCTGTAGTAAGTGTTGCTGTATTATCACATTCTCCATCTCCAAAATCTAAAGTACTTGTTTCTCCATCTACCACTGTTTCAATAATACCACTTATTATCCACGGACAATCATTTGATTTTACCAGCGCTTCGGTAATCGTTTTTGAATACGATACACCTTCTGCTGAAACACCACTTGCAGAACCTGTTATTTCAAACACATCGTCACTTCTATCGTCTGTGTCTGCACCAGAAGTTTGAGTATAAGTTCTGGTAGATTCTCTTGTAATTACATCACCGTCTTCAGTAGTAATTTTACCTCCTTCTAAAGTACAGGTGTAAACTGTTTCGCTTACAATAGTTCGTGTTCTGGTACCTTCAATCAAATTTCCATTTACATAAAATTCTTCAAAAGTTTCAATTACCTGAGCTCCAACTACACTCATAGAATCTGTGATGGTTATAATAATCTTTCCGCTCTTTTCCATACCGTAACCATTGTCACAATCTTCTCCATACTCGATGGTAATTACCTTCGGGTAGCCACCATCTTCTGGTTCTTCTACCGTTCTGGTTGCACAAGCTCCTCGTCCAAAGCCTTTTCCATATCTTCCATTACTCATTTCTGAAAGGTCAACTGCATCGTCAACATCAGATTTGAGTTCCGTAAATACATTCTCTGTAAAAGCAGTTTCTTCTAATACAGATTCCGGGTCAACGTTTTCATCTTCAGTATTACTACAAGATGCAAAGACAAACATTAAAATCAAGGAAATCCATGTGGTTCCTATTAAGATGCGTGAGTCTGTTATTTTCATCTTTTTTAATAGTTAGTTGTTTAAAGTTAAGCTAGTCTTGATTTCACAAAACACATTTATATCCAGCCCATGAAAATCTCAAATTTTGATTTTTCATAGTTTTCTAAACACCGCAAAACACAATTTTAACTTATCAGGATAGCTATCCGGAACAAAATAACACTAGGACTGTATTGAAAATACTTTGTTATAAAAGTTAAAATTTCAAATTCAGGAACAAACTAAAAGATCTACCTAACAGGTATTGATCATATGAAAATAATTTATTTATCTGTTGTTCTTCCTGATGGTTGTTATAAATATCTTGCCTATCGTAAATAAAAGACCTACTACCTACATTTTTTCTATTGTACAGATTGAAAATAGAACATCCCACATTGCCAAATACATTACCTATTTTCAAGTCGTAACTAATCGAAGCATCCATTCTGTGGTAAGGAGGTAATCGACCATTATTTTTTTCTGCATAATCTATCGTAGTTATCGTTTCGTATCGACCGTCTTTTTCAATTTCTAGAGTAACAATTTGAGTAGGTAGTGAATAAGGTAATCCAGATCCAAATACCCAATCTAGCGAATAATTAAATTTACCAGATTCTAAAAAGTACATCAATTTAACCTCATGTCGCTGATCGTTATCTGCATAGAATTCTCTACCCTGATTTAGATCTGCAAACTGGTTCTTTACACTAGCTAAACTGTAAGTTGCAGAAACTGCCGAATTATTAAACTGCTTACCAAGATAAATATCCATACCTTTAGCTACACCAGTTCCATTTTCTATCAGTTGTTCAAATTCCCATTCTGAGCGCAAAGCACTTGCATCCATAAAGTTTTGGTAATCTGCTCTTACCAGCCCGTCTATATTTCTGTAATAAAACCCAATTTCTGCAGTCCAGTCATTTTTCTTGTATAAAAGACCAGTTTGATAATGCTCTGCACTAAGCAAAGAAACATTTCCATTTCCCGAAAGCACCCAAAAATCCTGATTAAAGGTATTTGGTAAATCACTTCCGGCCTGACTGATAAACTGGTAATACCTACCAGCTGAAGCATTAAATATTAAGTCTGATGACAACTCCCAGGTTAATGATAGTCTGGGAGCAAGGTAAAATTTGTTAGTGGCTGAGTAATAGGTGTTTCGCAATCCTGCTGTAATACTCAAATTATCAATACCTTTAAAAGTATTCTGGGCAAAAAATCCTGCCTGCATACCTTCGGTACCAAGTATTTTTGTATTAGTACTACCTACTACATTGTCTTCATAGCTGATGTCATTATTCACAAGGAATACACCGAAGTCAATCAGATTGTTAGTATTTACATGATATTCAAAATCAAGTCTGGCCGCAAGCTCTTTCAGTTCGTTATTTCGGGCAATGGTAATATCTCTAGAATTTAAACTGTCGTATTCTGCAAATGAACTCGAGATATTCGTATAGTAATCTTTATTGTATTTAGAATACCCAACACTCGCTGTACTGAATAGTCTTTCGTTCCAATATCTACTCCATTTTATACCTGCACCAGTATTTGATAGTATATAGTCTTCAGATTTAGTTTCTAGTGCTTCTTTGTTAAGAGACTTAAGCCAAATATTTTCGCTTTGGAAATAATCGTCTTTCCCTCTGTAGAAGCTAAAAGAAATTACATCTTTTTCAGTCGGATTCCAGCTGAGTTTAGAGTGTACATCATAATAGTAGTAATTATCATCTACATCTTCAGGTGTTTTCCTCCTGTTAAAACCTACACTAAGCTCTGGTACATCGAACTCTGCGTAATTATATATCTTGTCAAAGAGCGGCGTCTGCACTATATCTGTATATGACCTTCTGAAAGAAACTAGTGCAGTAAGGTTCTTGCTTAATGGCGCTTCAGCTGTAACATCTGCACTCAGCATATTTAAACCTATATTCACAGAAGGTTTGTATTTATTTCCTGTTTTGCCTGTGATATCCAATACACTGGATATTCTGCCACCGTATCTGGCATCAAAACCACCTTTGTACATTCTTATGTCTTTTACAGCATTCATATTTATGGAGCTGAAAAAACCAAAAAGGTGATCTAGGTGATATATAGTGAAACCATCAAAAATAACCAGGTTCTGATCGGGTAACCCTCCTCTAACTTGCAAGCCAGAAGCATTTTCGTTAGAGATACTTATACCTGGTAACAGTTGTAAACTTCTGAAAATATCTTTCTCTCCAATTTGCGGTAACTTAGAAACCTCTTTCGGATTTATAGTTACTTGCCCCGACTCACCATTCATATCGATAATTTCAGGTGGTGTATTCGAAACCTCAACTTCTTTTAAGTAAGCGGGAGAGCTAGTAAGTTGCACCTCCATTAAATCTTGCTTAAAAGCTTGAAGACTGATGGTATTAGACTGATAACCCAAATGGCTAATTCTAATACTATCTGGATTTCCACCACTGGCAGTTAAGGAGAAATATCCTTCCTGATTTGCCACTGTCCCCTCTTTTCTGTCTGGCAGCCATACTGTCGCATATGGTATTGCCTCACCTGTTTCACTATCTTTTATTATACCAGTTAGTATAAACTTATTCCCGTTTTCGGAAACCGATAAACCGGAATCTTTTACTTCAGTATTTTTACTTCTTCTTATTACTAATCTATTCTTTGCCAACATGATGTACTCTAAGCCTGTCGCACCTAATATTTGTTCCCAGGCTTTTTCTACAGTAGCATTTTTAATGCTGGCATTTATTTTTATTTCTTCTATTACTGCCTTTTCAAAAGCTATTTCCAGATTATAGGTTTGCTTCATTTTCTGGATTACTTCTGTAAGCGGCACTTGGTTAAATTTTTCGTTTACCTCAACCTTATCCTGC
Source organism: Thalassovita sp. (assembly GCA_002729595.1). Lineage (GTDB taxonomy): Bacteria > Bacteroidota > Bacteroidia > Cytophagales > Flammeovirgaceae > Chondrinema. The sequence continues at coordinate 59,446 of PBYL01000086.1, forward strand.
GCTTTAATCGGGCATACTCTTCCCATTACACTCAAAATTAAGAGTGTTATAACAAAGTGTAGTTTGCTTTTCAGCTTATAGCCCGAGAATTTCATACAACAAAAGTAGTTGTTTAATCCTCTTCGATTACAATAAGCAGGCTGTCCTCAGCTATCTTATATTCCAATTCCATCGGCAAGCAAATCATTTTTAATGCTTCATCAAGATCCTCACTAGTAAATGACCCCGAATATTTTCTATCCTTAATATCTGTGTTCACTTTCACTTCAAAACCGTATTGTCTTTGCAACTCCTCCAGCACTTCTATTAAAGAAACATCTTCGAACCTGAATACGCCTGTTCTCCAAGCTACTGTGCCTTCTGGCTCAAAATCGCTGCGCTGAACTTTGTTGTTAACAATCGATACCTTATTTCCCGGAATTAATATTTCTTCTATATCTTCTTTAGCATTTGTTACCCCAACTTTACCTGTATAGCAAGCCACTTCAAATCTGTGTGCTCTCTCAAATACATTAAAGCTAGTACCCATTACTCTTACACTTCCCTGAGACGTTTTAACTGTAAATTTCTCTCCCTTCTTTACTTCAAAGAAAGCTTCTCCGTCTAGGTTTACTTTTCTCTCGTCTTTCCAGCTTTGCTCGTTAAAGCTAAGTTTTGAATCTGCATTTAATGTAGCTACAGATCCATCTGGCAAAGTAACAGCCAATTGCTCACCAACTCCCGTCGCAAAATTTTTGTCGGCACTTGATGACCACCACCAGAAAAATCCTAAAAGCAACAAAATGGAAGCCGCAGCAGACATGGCATATTTCCACGTATTGCTATTGTTGCTTGATGTAGTATTATTCTGATTTAATTGTATAACAGGTGTTTCAGTCTCTTTTTCTATCACAGTATTGTCATGCATGCCGGATTGTATTCTTGACCACATGTTGTCGATCTTGTCTTGACTGATGTCAAGCTCAGTATCTTTTGCATGCATTAAAGAAACCAGACTCTTTGCCTGTTGTACTGCCTGTTGCTTTTCAGAATGCACCGATAACCAGCTCTCCCAATCACTCCCTCCTTTGCCTGATTTTACCCAAGCCAGAAAAGCTTCATCGGCAGCGAAATCTTCTGCTTCGTATTGGCGATATTTTTCTGAATTATTTAACATTCTTTTCTTATTTAATCAGGTAAGACTAGTTTTTAAACTATGTACTCACAAATTTTCAAAATTTCTCAAAATAATTATTAAACCACTGATATTCAGATAAATAAATTTATAAATAATATTATTATTACATTAATTATCTGAGGTAATACCGCTTTAATCGACTTTAAAGCATTATGCAATAGGTTTCTTACCGATTGGTAATTGATACCTAATGCTTCTTCGATTTCTTTGTAACTGAGTTCTTGATAATATTTAAGGTAGATAACTTCTTTTTGCCTTTTAGACAATTTTTCGAAGGCCTGAGTAACCTTTCTTCTTTTCTCGTCTTGCAGTTCTGAATTAATGAGGATTTCTTCGAGATTGGCTTCTAATTGAAAGTCGTAATTTTCTGTATCCACATGTGAATTTAGTGGTGTTTTTTGTTGAAGTTTACGAATAATACGCCTTCTAAGTGCACCCAAAAGATACCTCTTTACAGAATCGGTATCGCCAATTCTGTCTCTTTTATTCCATAAATCGAGAAAGAGCTCTTGGATGCAATCTTCAACTAATGCAGAATCTGTAGTAAAACGACTACCATATTTATACAAAATACGGATGTGGTCATTAAAAATCTTTTCGAATGCGAGTTTGTCACCTTTCCTGAACGCGTTCCAGGCCTGAATTTCTTCCATCTTAAAAAATTATCTTACTCAATTCTTCACAGCGTAAAGGTAAGCAATATCAAAATTCAATCCCTAATTTGACTTTCAATCTGTTGCTTTTTATTTTACCTACTGGTTTCCACTGTCAAAAACAACTTCTCCTAAATTGCTATCGTCCCTTCTGCTGGCTCGAATCGATTTTATTTCTTCCATTTCTTCTTTCAGATTCTCAAAATAGTAAGCAAGTTCACCTTCTTCACTCACTTTTAGCTCACCTCCCAAATCGTAAATCAAATCTTCCATAATCGCCTTTACCTGATCTCTATCTAACTGCTCTTCTCCCTTCTCCGCCTGATTTACAATTTGCATCAATCTTTCTTCTTGAACAATTCCGTTTGGAGACTGAAAAACAACTTTCATCAATCTTTTACGGATGTTGTTTAAATGTATTTTGTTGTTCTTTTTCTTATTCTGAAAGTATCTCACTCCCGGAACTAAAAAGAATATCAAACTAAATACAAATGGCACATAACCTAAAAAGATAGTAGCCAAACTAGCTGTATCCATTGGTATGCCCGGTAAAATTTCTAATAGCCAACCTTGCATAATTTTGAATGAAACCACAAGGTTTACGGCATTCATCCCTCCTATAATTACATTTCTGGTAGATTTGTTGCCCGACTGTCTGTAAGGAGCTTCATATTCATCCCAATACCATTCAACTTCTTGCTCGTTTGATAAGTCTCTGTTACCTCTTACCAAGTCATCAAAAGCACCATATAAGATCCCTTTATCTGTAATTTCTGCTTTGCCATTGTATTTCACCAGACATTCAGTGAAGAAGTCTTCTGCCTCGTCTTTTTTCCAGCCTGCTAAGCCGATAATTTCAGACTGTACCATTACAGCTTTTTTCTCGCGCAGGTAAGTGGCAACTTCTTTGTAATTTTCGAGTGGATTGGGTTCTACTCTTTGTGGTCCGAAAACGAAATCGTATACAGAAGCAACAAAGCTTTTCTTGGTTTCACCATTTTTAGCTTTTCTGCCAATTGGTTCATACTCTTTGTAGCGGTAACCTCTAGGGTCGGTTCTGTAAATGGTTCTTCGGCTTACTGTATTGTACATAAATAGATCGCTGAATAAATCCATTATTAAATACATTCTGAAGAAGCCGATTCCTCCTCCTCCACTACCACCTCTATCAAATGGGCTGTCGTCATCATCTCCACCTTTAGAAAGACTTACTACCACCAAGCCGATCATTAAAACCAAAAAGATTACGAAGTACACAACTAGTGTGATGGTAATCCAAATACGGAAAAGAAATTTAAAAACCTTCCAAGATGTTGCTTTTACTTCTTCCCATATTTCTTTGAAAGACTTTTTACCTCTGCGTTGTAGGGTTTTGCCGAAATCGTATATAAGGTCACCGTTTTCGGTAACCTTTAACCTACTTTCGTATTTTTCTAGTAACTGATCCAAAGCGTGTTTGGCATCATCCATATTAATTGCTGAAATAGATGCTGCATCGCCTATGGTTAATTGTTTTTTACCGGACTTCAGTTTTTGTTCCAGTGTTGTTAATCCTGTTTGTATCTCGTCCATTGCTTATTCTGTTTTTCTCTTCTTTATCAGTAGCAGGAATCTCAAAAAAATTACTCCATTTTCAGCGTTGGAATAAATTTAGGTGCTTTTCTTACCTTTGTTGCCTGCTCAAAAGCATAAGCCATTCCAATAAGCTCAGGTTCCCTATAAGCCCCAGAAAATATGGAAATTCCGACTGGTAAGCCATTTATAAAGCCTGCTGGCACTGTAATATTAGGATAACCAGCTCTTGCCGCAAGCGAAGAACTGCCTCCTCCAAAATGATCTCCATTAATTACATCTATCGGCCAAGCAGGACCACCTGTTGGTGCGATAATGGCATTGATACCATATTTTGCTAAAGCTGCATCAATTCCTTCTTCTCTTGAATACTTCAATACATTCTCAAGTGCCTCTTTATATTCTTTGCTTTCCAAATCTCCTTTTTCTTCTGCTGCCTCTAATATCTCCTGCTGAAAATAAGGCATCGATCTGTCTGCATTTGCTTTGTTAAACTCTATTACTTCTTTTAGGCTTTTTACTGGTGCATTTTCACCCAAACCTTTTAAGTATTTATTTACACCATCTTTAAATTCGTATAATAATACTTGATAACCTGCTCTTCCATATTCTCTACTAGTTTCAATCTCTACAGGGTCTATAATTTCAGCTCCTTGGCTTTTCATTGCTTCGAAAGCCTGCTCCATTATCTCATCCACCTTCTCATGAAAACCCATTGAACTTCTTAGCACTCCGATTTTTTTGCCTTGTAATCCATTGGCATCTAAAAACTGTGTATAGTCTTTATAAACTTTTCCTTCGCTTTTAGAAGTCACAGCATCTTCACTGTCTATCCCGATTAAAGCACCTAACAAAGTGGCAGCATCTGTAACAGTTCTTGCCATTGGGCCAGCAGTATCTTGTGTATGAGATATAGGAATAATACCTGAGCGACTCCAAGTACCTACAGTTGGTTTAATGCCCACCACACCATTTGTTGAAGATGGACATACAATTGAACCGTTGGTTTCTGTACCAATAGCAATGGCACATAAATTAGCAGAAACGGCTGCTCCTGAACCAGAACTTGAACCACATGGGTTTCTATCTAATATATAAGGATTGCGGGTTTGGCGCCCTCTCCCACTCCATCCACTAGAAGAGCGTGAAGAACGGAAGTTTGCCCACTCACTTAAATTGGTTTTGCCTAATAACACTGCACCAGCTTCTCTTAGCTGTTGTATAATAAATGCATCATCTGGAGCGATTGAACCTTCTAAAACCAATGTTCCGGCAGTGGTTTGCATTTTATCACCCGTATCAATATTGTCTTTTACTAGAATAGGAATACCATGCAAAGGCCCTCTTACTTTACCCTCACTTCTTTCTTTATCGAGCGATTCTGCAATAGATAAAGCGTCTGGATTTAATTCTATCACTGAATTTAACTCAGGTCCCGATTGATCAACTTCTGCGATTCTATCTAAATACATTTGGGTGATCGACTTGGCAGTATATTCACCCGATTCCATGCTTTTTTGTAACTCTGCAACAGTAATTTCTTCTAACTCAAATGGTGATACTCCACCAGCATTGTTTTGAGTAGCTTTTGTGGCTACCGCTTTATCTTCGTTTGAAACACAGCTACTTAAGCCTGATAATATAAAAAAACCTCCTAAAGTGGTGTCTAGTAAAAATTTCCTTCTTTGCATTAGTATTTTAGATGTATAAGCTGTAAAAATGAAATATATAAAATATTTAATGAAACAGAAGTTGAACCATGATTTGTGAATATATTGACACTGAAGCTAATTAATACTGCAACTTAGTTCAAAAATTGAAAAGATACAGCATCTTTGAAGCTGCACATAACTGCTATTTGACGTAAATTGCAGTTTATGCGAATATTAAAAATAAACTTAATCACCTCTTAGGGGTTAAAATATTAAAAAAATTATGCTAACCTGGAAAGACGTAATACATTTTGCAGAGAAAGGAAATCCTGAACCAGACAAAAGAGTTGAAAAGACAGAAAAAGAATGGAAATCTTTACTCAGTGCAGAACAATACTATATAACTAGACAAAAAGGTACTGAAAGAGCTTTTACTGGTGCTTACTGCGAAAGCCACGAGCCCGGCAAATATGCATGTACCTGCTGTAATACCTTACTTTTCGACTCAACATTAAAGTTCGATTCTGGAACTGGTTGGCCAAGCTTTACTCAACCTGTAAAGGATAATGCTATTAAGTATGAAAAAGACACCAGTTTTGGGATGGTAAGAGTTGAGGTGATGTGCAATGTTTGTGATGCCCACTTAGGTCATATATTTCCGGATGGACCTGAACCAAGCGGTTTGCGTTATTGCATCAATTCAGCATCAGTGAAATTATTAGAAAAAGCTTGAGACAAAAAGCGGTTAAGAGATTAAACTTAACCGCTTTTTTCATGCTATTTATTAGCCCGATTTAATAAGAAATCTTGAAGTTTTCCCAGATCATCTGCATTCAAAATATCTACTCCTGCTTCTAACAACATCTTCCATACATGCTCTCCCTCAGGAGTTGCCCATAATCTCAATCTTTTACCCTCAGCATGTGTTTTATCTGCTAATACTTTAATCTTTTCAAACTCTTTTGGTTTAATCTCTCCTTTGCCATTCCATTTACAAACTTTGGCAAAATCTTCACTAATCACCGGCATCATAGCAGTAGAATAACCTTTACCCAAATCTCCAGGTCTTCCGTCTAAAGCAACAAAACGCATTTCTTCATTTGTAATACCTTCAAAATCTCTATTACCAGATATAAATATCAATATCGGCCCTTCGTGCACCTTGTCCCCTTCCCAATAGGTCAACATATCTCTGTAGTCTAGTAACTGATCATTCAAAACTTCATAAGTTGCTTTTGCATCTGTCTTGATATCGATCATTAGCAACACTGGCTCATCTGTATTTGCATAGATTTGACCATCGTTTGCTCTTACTACACTGTCTAATGGATATAGGTAGCTTTCTTCTAAATCTGGTAATGTGATTCTTTGGTTGGCACCTGGCATATCATGACCTACATATAAATCATCTTCAATCAACAAAATATCGGCTTCTATACTCATAAAGCCATGTTCAAGCGCAGGGAATAGTGGAATGCGAGAATAATCGTTGTGAGAATGTGCGTTAATTAGCGGTATAACTTGTGCCATTGAGAAATTCCCGAAGCAGATAATCTGCACTAGGAATAGTAAAAGAACTTTTATCTTCATTGTTTGAGGTTTTTAGGCAAAAAAAGGATTTTATCTCTGAAAATTAACACCTGAAATTAAAAGTTCACAATTTGGTAATTACCTATTTTTCACTTCCATCTATCGACTTCTTATTTCCGCTATCTTTCAAGTTTTTATTCGTTTTCCTTTCATTTAGTTGCCGTATATCTTCTTCTTTGGGTAATTCTTCTGGAGTAATACCATGTCGCAGCAATGTTTCTCTCACATCCAGATTACTATCGATATGTTCATCTCCAATGCCTAATTCATCATTTAAAGACTTAGAAACCATATTGAATTCAGTTATCGACGTAGCAAAATCTTTCCCTTTAAGAATTACTAGAGAAATAAAGTTGTCGATATCTTCATCACTATTTAAACCAAACTTTTTGCGGATATCTACGCCGTTAAATAGTGCTTCATCGCCTTTACCTAAAATGCGTTTAAATGCCTGTTCACCAATGCCTCTCTCCTCTAATCGCTCATAAAAGCGCTCTTGAGTCTCCTTAAGCTTATTAAAAGCATGAATTCGCTTATTGCTTTTTTCGTCTAGATAGGTAACTGCCGTTTCTGATAACCATCTTTTAAAAGGCTCGGCTTTTGGAGAAGGTATCGACTGAATAATTCTGAATAAACCCTCTCTAGCGGCACATTCCATCATATAAGACTTCTTATCTGAGCCCTCCACTTTCAGTTGTCGACAAAATGTCGATAAGTCGACACCAGATTGTGCTTTCTCTCTTCTTTTAAGTCTATACCAATAATCAGAAGCACGTGCACTATCTGTTAGCGCGTCGATAACATCAACCATCACCAAATAGTAAATCCCATCATCTTCTGAAAAAACGGTTCGAATATGTCGATCATCAAAAAAAAGCTGCACCTCTTCCATAAGCAGAAATTAAGCGTTTTTAGAAACTTTAATTGGTTTACTTATAAGTTTTCGTTAAGACAGATTTTCTAGCTTAAATCCCACAAAAACATTTGCAAAATGCAATTAATCATCCTGATTATACTGCTTGATAAAATCTTCTAAGATGAGATGGATTAAATTACCAGTGTAATCGATATTTTCTTTCTTAGCAATTTTAGTAAGATGGTTGTGTACATCTCGCTTTAACTTAAAACTGATATAATCTATAGGCTTCTTCTTTTTGATTTTACCCAGATTAAGTTTGAGATTTACATTTTTAGGCTCTTCAGTTATTTCTTCTACCTCTACCCTCTTTACTACTACAGTCTCTTTTGGCTTTTCTGAAACAACCTTCTGACTATTACGCTGAGTGGTTTTTGCAGTAGGCTTTTGGCTAACTGCTTTTTTTTCTGGTTCTTCCTTTTTTTCGACAACTTCAGGAATATCCTCTTCTGGTAAAGGATCAGAACTAAAAAGACCGCTTACATTTAATTTTTTACTCATACTTACTCAGGATTTCATCTGTTAAACTAGAATAATCTTTTGCTCCCATACTTTTAGGCGCATATTTAAAAATATCGAGTTTGGCAGTAGGTGCCTCAGCTAAAGAAACATTCTCTCTAATAAAGGTTTCGAACACAGGATAGTGCTGACTGATCTCAGAAGCAACACTTTTGTTTAGAATCTTCCTCTTATCATACATGGTGATAAGAACTCCCAAAATTCTGACAGTTGGATTTAAGGATTTTTTAACTCTAAAAACCAAGTCTGTTAATGACTTTACTCCTTGCATGGCCAAAAATTCAGATTGCAATGGAATAATAATATCATTACAAGCCGTAAGCGCATTTACAGTGAGTAAACCTTTAGATGGGCCACAATCTATAATTGCAAAATCGTAATCGTCTTTTACCTCATCTAGAGCATATTTAAGGAATTTTTCACGCTCAAATTCTGAAACTAACTCAAGCTCAAGCTCTGATAAGGATTCAGAAGCAGGCATTACATGCAGGTTTTTATTAATCTCTTTTGGCTCAATTCCATTCGAACCCTTAAACACCCCATAAATGCTTTTACCATTTAAACCAACTCCTAAACTTTGGCTTAAATTTGCTTGCCCATCAAGGTCAACTAGTAATACTTTTTTACCTCTTTTAGCTAAACCAGCTCCCACATTTACAGCAGTAGTTGTCTTCGAAACTCCGCCTTTATTATTAACTATTGCAATTGTGATCATTATTTAAAATATAATACAGCTACCTGTTAGAATAACACTACCTATTAAAACACATATAAATATTGGTATAAATACCGGCACAAATATAGGAATATCTATTAGTATAGCAATAAGTACTAGCATAAATACACTAATAACTATACTTACTTTTATACTTATTAGTATTAGTATCGGAGTAATTATAAATATCCTAATAAATATACACTTACTGATACTATATAAATACCCCTTAAAATACACTTTTAAATATATCTTTAGGTATACCTATTTTAGTAGTCTTAAATAACTGATAATGTGGATTATATAGAATTTTACTTGAAGAGGATAAAAATATAAAATGACTAATTTATTAAAATAGATTTATAAAAGGGATAGACAAAAAAAGAAGAAGATAGATTAAACATAAAGAATGATAGGATTATAAAAAAATAAATATATATTTATATATCAATCCATCATGTAAGGTTAAACTATCCTTTAAGAACTGTTATCATAATCTACTTGTTAATATAAAGTTATTATCTTATTCAAAAGATAAACTGCTTGATACAAAAATTAATTTTTGTAGAAAAAATTACACACAAGATAAATTGGCTAAAATAAAATATTTAACAAATGCTAAACAGATTTATCTTTTTTGAAATAATCGCGTTAGAAAAGCAAAATAACTAAACTACTAATATGACATCAGAAAAATTTAATAACTTGCCACTATCAAAAAAAGGAGATTTAGTTTTTCCTCAAGGTGAATACATAAACAGTATTCCGTTTGGTAAATATGAATTATTGCTTTATAGAGTAGGCTATAACTTTTTCGAAGTTTTGTATAATCCAACTACTCAAATAGTACACGACATTAATATCGCTGAAAAAGAGAGATTGCACTTATTTAGCAAAGTTAAAATAGAGGAAATCTATTAATATGTTAGATAGAGCTCAAAATCCATTTTTTAGTGAGATTGCCCATTTTTTCAACTTTCAGCCAACTATTTTTTTTATCTCCAGATCACTAAGCATCTATCATTTACTTGATTAATACCTATCAAAAATGATCCACAACCTATATTTCTTCTTATTTCTATTTTAATGTTGTTTTAACAGTTTTAATAGTTTTATATATTTTAGGTATATATAAAATACTGATAATCAGATGAATACAATCATTAAAAGCAACGGTCTGAAAGTATAAAACAACAATTTGAAAGTTAAATACAACTTCTTGAAAGTGTATAGCAACAAAGTGAAATTCCTAAAACAACAATTTGAAAGTGTATAGCAACTAAATGGAAGTTTGGCTTGTAAAAGCAACTAATTGAAAGTTCGAGAGCCAATAAGTATCTCCAAAGGGATTTTTCTGATATAAAAAGCAACATTTTGGAAGTTGACTTATCCTATTCCTTAAATGATATACTTTAAAAGCAACAAATTGAAAGCTTATTTACTGTCTACACATATAAAAAGCAACACTTTGAAAGTGATTTGTAGATATTGTTAAATAGATAGCACTTTAAAAAGCAACTAAATGGAAGCTAAATGATTACTTTTCTCTTAAAAGCAACAGATTGAAAGTATTTAACAATGCATAAACTGACATATGAAGCTAATTTGACTTTCATTTAGTTGTTTTATCAAAGAAAATGTCTGTCCCTTAGAGAAGAATATTAAGAAAATAGAGTTGATTGAGCCGTTTTTGAAAAAATGTTGCTTTTAAATCATTGAAATTAGAGCTAATAGCCAATAATTAATTCTAAAAACAACATTTTGAAAGTAAAAAACGCTTAAAAGCAACATCTTGAAAGTGAAATTTGTATCTATGTTGCTTTTACATGTTGCATTTACAAATCCAGCCTTTTACTTTGATGATCGATAACTCTCATTTCATCATGACAAACGAAATAGTGACAATTCCTGGGAATAGAAAGCTGATTGTAAAAAGTAATTACTTGGTAAATGCTGAATACAATCTTTCTCCAATAGAGATGAAAATTATTTATCTGATGGCTATGCAGGTGAAAAAAGGAGATGAAGACTTTAAGACATACAGGATGCGCATTAGAGACTTTCAGGATATTGTAGGGGTAGATTCAGATGCACTCTATGTGCGAATGGAAGAGATCGTACAAAGGTTGATGAAGCGAATTGTGAGAGTTCGACATGATAATGGTGATTTGGATCAGTTCCCGTTTTTAGCAAGAGCGAGTCACAAAAATAAGAAGGGGATTATTGAACTGAAATTTGCTCCAGACCTTAAACCGCATCTGATTGATTTAAAAGAGAGATTTACGAGTTTTTACGATTACAATGTGCTTTCACTTAAAAGTACTCATTCTATGAGGATTTATGAGTTGCTAAAGCAGTATGAGAAAATAGGGTATAGGGTTGAAAAAGTTGCTAGGATAAAACAGATGTTAGGCATTGAAACCAAATACCGCAGCTACAATTATTTTAAAAAGAGGGTAATCGAACAAGCTCAAAAAGACTTAACAAACCATTGCGATATATCTTTTGCATTTTCTGAAATAAAAGAAGGGCGAAAAGTCGATAGTATCAAGTTTGTAATTAAGCGTCAGAAGAAAATTGAATTTTTCAATAATAGACATTGGAATCCAGATGAAGAGCATGAAGCTTTGGTTTCTCAAATGATTGAGATTGGAATTACTGAAAAAGAAGCGGCTGCTTTTGTGAGAGAATACAGTAAAGCAGAGTTAGAAGAGAAAATCCAATACACAAAAGATCGGTTTAAAGAGGGGAAAATCAGAAATCCAGGAGCTTACCTAAAAACCTTAATTATTGATGAGGTTGAAGTAGTTTCTCCGATTGAAAAAGAGTTGGCAGAAAGTGAACTAGAAAAGAAGACCAAGCAAGAAGAAATAAAAAGACAAAGAGAAAGAGAAAAGGTATTATTAGAGCAATTTACAGCAGAGTATGATGCTTTTAGAGAAAACCTTACAAATAATCTTGTTGAAAATGCAAATGAGCAAGACTGGAAGGATTTTATCAGTTATGCAAAGAAGAACTCATATGTACGTAGTAGACTCTTTAAAAACGGCGAAATTGACTTAAAAAATAAGGATACTCATTTTTGGTTTAGGGTGTTTATTGCAGATGAAAGATTGCCAGAGAGAGATCAAGATTTTATGGAGTGGGTTGCCAAACAAAAAGGGTATTATTTACAAGGAGAAGATGGTAATTTCAGAATCACCGGAAAGCAAAGTAGCTTGTTTTAAAAAGGGATTTGGTTCCCGATTTGAGAATTAGTCTAGAAAATGGAATTTTTCTTAAATATGTAAAATGCTGATATTCAATATCTTAAAAATATGAGTTGATTTGGTATAAATGTAGTAATTCGGTTAGCAGAGCTAACACTAATTACTATGACTTACCTAAAATACTACCTAGCTACAATTATTGTAGTTTTTTCTTTAGTTGCTTCTACTGCATTTGCAGGAGATCATCACATTAAAACTTCAGAGAAAGTTAAAGCAACATTAAAAGTAAAGGGCATTACACTAGAAGAGATCGGTGACGATTTGTATATGCTAAAAGGAGAAACCCCCATCATTATTTTTGATAAAGAAGCCCAATATGTAATGGAGTTGGTTGCCGAAAACCATTTGATAATAGAATCGGAGCTATCTTATGCTGAAGTAGTATTTGGTAGTGAGAATGTATATGTGTCTTTTTACGATAAGCAGAAAGAAAAAGTGAAAAAGGTAATATTTTAAATTACCTATTAAAGTAATCATTTAAGTTAGTCTTCGCAGTAAAATACTTTCTAACAATTAGAAAAACAGGAACAGGCGCAAAGAAAGGTACTAAAACACTTCCAAATACAATAGTAATTAATAGACCATTTCCAACCGAGTTTGATGCGGGTTCATAGCTCGCATACTTGTTCAAGATTGTAAAAATGAGTCCAAGTGTGATAAACGCAATTAAAAGTAATAAAATGAGCCAATGCTCTGGATGGAAGAAATAATAAAGCCCCAAGACAGGAAGATTGAAAACCCAGTAATTTTTTAGGTGTGTCAGTATTTTTTTTGTGAGAAACTGATTAATTGTTCCCTCATGTAATAGGAGTACCTCAAGAGATTCGTATTCCTGATAAAAAGAAGCAAGAGACAACGAGATATACCAAACAAACAGTAAGCTGATAAATGGTACAAAAACCAGCGTTGCAGCCATAATAAAGATAAACAGCAATACTAAATAAGACTGTCTTAGTCCAGAAATCCATTCGAATTCGTAGTATTTAAGAAAGGGTAATTGCTGTACATGAGCTTTCCTCTCTGTATTAAGTTTTTTACCTATTAAAGTAATTATTATTATACCAGCTAATAAGATTAAAGTAGCTATATATTTCCCATTCAGTAAAAGATAAATAGAGATGGGAGAACTAAGCAAAATATACTCTGATAACATCATGTATAGAGCATATTTACTTATCATGTTAAGTATAAAATCATCTTTACGAGAAAGATGTACAGAACTCAAAGTGAACAAACAAAGTCCTGCATAGAGATAGGATGCATTATCAGTTAAATCAGGACGAAAAATATTTACACAGGCAACAAAACATATAATTAACAAAATAATAGAATAAAGTAACCCTAATTGCTTTAAGATTCGAAAAGCTTGGAGTAGCCTTATTTTAAGCAAATTCAATGTGATTTGACCCGTTTCCTGTAAAAAATTCATAAACATCAGGTAGTTTTTCCAAATATAGTTTAGAAAACTTAATAGGATTTAATTCTAAATTTTTTAACTTGTGTATTGAAATCTGATAGTTTCAGTTTTCAGGTAATACTAACTGAAACACGCATAAATATGAGAAATGAAAAACTACTACTAAAAAAGGAGTCTGTAGAAACACAGACTTTTAAAAAATGTTTTCAGCAGTTTTACCCAATTATGCTGCGAAAATCATTACAATTACTTAAGATTCCCGAATTAGCAGAAGATGCAGTTCAGGAAGTTTTTATTAATCTCTGGAAGTCACAAAAACAACTAGAAGAGATTAACTCACTTGAAGCTTACCTTTTTAAATGTTTAAAGAACAGATGTTTAAACATGCTGAGAAGTAGAAAAAGAGATATTCTCAGACACATGGAAAAGCAACAAGTATCTCCAGTTGTATCTGAATCAACAGAAGAAACAGTAATCTTTAACGAATCTTTAAGCAGGCTAGAAGAGTCAATTAACTCATTACCACCTGTTAGAAAGAAAGTGTTAAAATTGAAGCTTGAAGGCGTAACCAATCAGGATATTGCCAAACAGTTTAATATTTCTGAAAATACTGTAAAAGTCCATTACAACAGGGCTAACAAGTTTGTAAGAAGCAGTATTGAGTAATCTAAATTCATTTTGAAAAAAGATTTTTAACTTATTTTTATAAGCGAGTAATACTAAGCATTATTTGTGGTGTCATCATTACACATAAGCACAAAAATGTGTAATGATGAAAAGACCTGAAAAAGATAAAATACTGCGCTATTTTGCCGATGAGGCTTCTATAACAGAAGCTGATGAGGTAATCTCTTGGCTAAACACCAAAGAGGGTGCGGCTTATCTAGAAAGTTCTTTTTTTCAAAATGATGAAGAAGATACTTCTGTTTCTAGTCATTTCTTTACAGAAAATGCATTTCATGAACTAGATCGTAGAATCCAGAAAGAAGAAGAGAAAGAAGCAATAAACAATGAACTGAAAAAGAGGAATAAACGCCAATCTTTTTTAATCGCAGCTTCATTAGTATTAATTGTTACTTTTATATCGCTGTACACCTACAAGCTTGAACAGAGTAAAATTAAAAATGAGATTGTACCAGTAAAGTTTGAGGTAAGAGAAAACCCTAAAGGGCAAAAATCTACGCTTTTATTACCAGATGGCACCGAGATAAAGTTAAATGTTGAAAGTAGACTGGCTTTTGAAGAAGGTTTTAAAGGCAACGAAAGGAAAGTTTATTTGAATGGAGAAGCCTTTTTTAACATAGCAGAAGACAAAACAAGGCCTTTTATAGTTTATGTGAACGATTCTATTGAAGTAAAAGCTTTAGGTACTTCATTTAATATAAAGGCATTTCAAGATGAGAGTAACATTAACATCGCACTAACCACCGGTAAGGTACAAATAACCAACCGCTTTGAGAAAAAAGTGCAACAGGATGTAGGAGCCTATTATCTTATACCTGGAGAAGCTTACTCTTTTAATACAGAAACTGGAATTTCAAGCAGCTCAACATTTGATATGCGAAAGGTAATAGCCTGGAAAGATGGCTATTTGATTTTTAACGATACTCCATTTGAAGAGTCTAAACGAATGTTAGAAAGGTGGTATGGTGTAGAAATCGAAACCAAGTCGAAATATCGAAAAATTACTCCATTTACAGGTGAATTTCATAACGAATCATTAAAGAACATACTCGATAATATGAGTATGGCCTGTAAATTCAACTATAGTATCTCTGGAAAAAAAATCCTCATTTTTTAACTAAAACAAGCGTAAATATGAAATTGAAAACTTACGACTCAGGATAAAAATCTCTTTTTATATGCAAGGTGCCGGCATACAGGCAACAAAATAAACCCGGTCAGGGCAAATCGCTTGGGGGAGCGCACACATGACCGGGCTAGTATGCTTTTTATCATTTTTAAAAACAAAAGCACTTAAAAATATGAAAAAAGAAACTATACACCTAATTAAAATGCTATCAAAAAGGGCATTATATGGTTTTATCATCCAATGTATCTTTTATGGGTTCATAATGGCAGACCCAGGAAGTGCGCAAAGTATAAAGGATGTATACCTCACACTTAACTTAAAAGATGCTACACTCAAGCAGACTTTTAAAGCCATTGAGAATAGAACAGATTTTCGGTTTTCTTATGCAAGAAAGAATTTAGATAACAACATAAAAATCACGAATGCTTTCGAAGGAAAATCTTTAGAAACTGTTTTAATTGAATTATCTAAAACTGCAAATCTCAAATTCAAGAGAATTAACAATAATATTGTTGTCGATAACAAAGAAGACAATGAAAAAGTAGTTGAAGAAGTTGACTTAGATTTTGTACAACAGCAAGTAAGTATAAGTGGTGTTGTGTATGCAGGAACTGATAATGAACCGCTACCCGGAGTAAGTATTATCTTAAAAGGCACTGCAACAGGTACAACAACCGATTTAAATGGTAAGTTTAGCATGGAAGCATCACAAGAAGATGTGTTGGTTTTTAGCTATATCGGTTATGTATCTCAAGAAGTTACTGTAGGAACAAAAACTAATTTTAATATAACATTAGCAGAAGATTTAGAGCAACTAGAAGAAGTAATTGTAGTAGGTTATGGTACGCAAGAGAAAAGAGATGTAACTGCTGCAATTGGTTCTGTATCTGCTAAAGAAATTTCTGAATTGCCAGTGTCAAATGCTGTATCTGCTATGCAAGGTAGAGTAGCTGGTGTAGATATTACTCCGCAAGGTGGTAGACCAGGTCAAAATGCTACTATTAGAATTCGTGGTCGCCGTTCAATCAATGCATCAAATGATCCATTGTATGTAGTAGATGGTATTCCACTATCAGGAAGTATTTTCGATTTTAACCAACAAAATATAGAGTCTATAGAAGTACTGAAAGATGCAGCAGCAACAGCTATTTATGGTTCAAGAGGTGCAAATGGTGTAATTCTAATTACAACAAAAAGAGGTAAAGCAGGAACGATCAATGTTTCTTACGATGGCTACTATGGTGTATCTAAAGTGATAAACATGGTGGATATGATGAACGGTGAGGAGTTTGCTGCTATGAAGAGAGAATCTAGAAGAAAAGATCCTGAAACTGGCATTGTAAGTTGGAATGGCATCATCCCTTCAGATGAAGAAGTATTTGAAGATCCGGTAGAATTAAAATCAATTGCTGAAGGTAGATCTACAGATTACCAAGACCTTATTTTCTCACAAGGTTCACAAAATAGCCATCAAGTGAGTGTTTCTGGTGGTAGCGAAAATACTACGTATTCTATTGCTGGTGGATATTTTAAAGAAGAAGGTATCATTAAAACAATGGATTTTACTAGATACACTTTAAGTGTTAATGTAGATCAAAAAATCGGAGATAGAATTAGAATAGGTACTTCTACGATGCTTTCAAGATCAATACAAAACTGGGCAAGTAACCCTGTAGGTGAAGCTTTAGCAAACAACCCATTAGGTGTACCATATGATGATGAAGGCAATTTACTTTTCTTACCAATTGTAGATGGTATTAGAACAAACCCATTAGCAGAGATTGTAGATGGTGCTTATTTAGATGAAAGAAAATTCAATAGAATCTTTGCTTCAATCTATGGTGAATTAAAACTTACAGACGATTTAAAATATCGTGTAAACTTTGGTCCAGATATTAGAACAAGAAGAGGAGGTTTATTTCAAGCAAGTATGACAAATGCCAGAAGAGGGGCAGCGCCAAATGCAGGTCAAGAGTATAGAGAAGAATTTGCTTATACTTTAGAAAACATCTTAACTTATAATAAGCAGCTAGGTGTAAATCATGAGTTTGGTGTTACTTTACTTCAAAGTATTCAGGAGTCTAGAGAAGAGAATTTAGGTGTATTTGTAACAGGTTTACCATATGAGTCTCAAGAGTTTTACAATATAGGAAGTGCAGAAGAACCAACAGGTTTTAGTAGTAACTTAATTGAGTGGAGTTTGGCTTCTTATATGGGGCGTTTAAACTACAGCTTTAAAGATAAATACCTATTCCAGTTTACATTAAGAGCTGACGGTTCTTCTCGTTTAGCAGATGAAAATAAATGGTCTTATTTCCCAGGTGTTTCATTAGGATGGAGAGTAATTGAAGAACCTTTTATGGCTGGTCAAACATTCTTCGACGAGTTAAAACTTAGAGCAAGTTATGGTCAAGTAGGTAATACTTCTATCGATCCATACAGAACACAAGGTAGATTGGCAAACACAACTTATGTATTTGGCGATTCTCCAGCATTTGGCTATAGATTGAATGAGATCCCGAATGATCAACTTGGTTGGGAAAAAACTTCAACTACAGACGTAGGTCTTGATTTTGGATTATTAGGTGGTAGAATTTCAGGTTCTATGGACTTCTATGTGGCGAATACTACAGACCTTCTTTTAGAATTCCAGTTACCTTATACTTCTGGATATAACAACGTACTTCAAAATGTTGGAGCTACTAGAAATACAGGTTTCGAATTAACACTTTCTACAGTAAACTTCGATTCTCCAAGTGGTTTCCGTTGGACTACAGATATAAACTGGTTTACCAATAAAGAAGAAATCGTAGAGCTTTACAATGGTGCAGTTGATGATCCAGGTAACAACTGGTTTATTGGAGAACCACTAAATGTTTTCTACGATTACCAAAAAGTAGGAATCTGGCAAGCAAACGAAGAAGCAGAAGCAGCTGCGTTTGATAACTCAGAACCAGGTTACATTAAAGTTGCAGATTTAAGTGGCCCAGAAGGTGTACCAGATGGTAAAGCTGGTCCAGAAGATCGTACAATTATTGGTACAGATGTACCAGATTGGTCTGGTGGTATCACTAACCGTTTTGAGTACAAAGGTTTTGATCTATCATTCTTCTTCTTCGCACGTTGGGGACAAACAATCAGAAGCCGTTTCCACGACAGCAATAACTCATTGTTTGCGAGATATAATAACTTGGATGTAGACTACTGGACAATCGATAATCCAACTAATGAGTATCCAAGACCAAATCAAAATCAAGAAAGCCCAAGATATGTATCTACGCTTAGATACTTCGATGGTAGCTTTATTAAGCTGAGAAATGTCAACATCGGTTATAATTTCCCTAGCACAATTACTAACAAGCTTAAAATGAAATCATTGAGAGTATACGCATCAGCTCAGACTCCTTGGTATTATGCCAAATACGAGTCTTTCGATCCTGAAACTGATGGAGATGTTACATCAAGTGATGTGCCTTCTAACAAATTATTCTTAATGGGTATAAATGTAAATTTCTAAAATGTTATGAAAATGAGAAGATACATAAATATATTTTTAAGTATGACATTACTGGCTTTCTTCAGCCAGTCATGTGAAAGCTTTCTTGAAGAAGAGTTAGTAACCGACGTTTCAGCAGGATCTTATTACCCAACACCAGATGGTTTTGAAGATGCAGTAAGAGCTTGTTACACGCCAACTAAAAACTTCTGGGGACAAGAAATAGGAGGTACATTAACAGTATTTGGTACAGATATTTTTACCAATGGTGCAGATGGTAGCCACAAAGGTTTTAATCAGTATGACACTCGATTAAACCCAGCAACTGCATATGCGCGTGATTTATGGAGAGATTTTTACCAAGCTATTAACCAAACCAATGCGGTTATTGGTAGAGCTCCAGATATCGATTTACCAGAAGCAGACAAAACTTTAAGAGTTGCAGAAGCTCGTTTCTTAAGAGCACTTTATTACTTCACTCTAATAAAGCATTATGGTGATATTCACTTTACGCTTGAAGAAACACAAGGTTTAGAATTAGAGGCAAACCGTACTCCAAGAGAGACTATATATGCAGAAGGAATTATTCCTGATTTAGAGTTTGCGATTGCTAATTTACCAGAAACTCAAAGTGATTATGGTAGAGCTACAAAACCTGCTGCAGAGTTTTTATTGGCTAAGGCTTATTTAACGCGTGGTTATTTAACTAATAGTGATAGTGATTTTCAGTCTGCTTATAACATGATGAACAGTGTAATTGAAAACTACGGGTTCTCTTTACTAGACGATTGGGGTTCTTTATGGAATATAGATAACCAAGTAAATTCAGAAGTAATTTGGTCTGTACAAAATACAAGTACATGGTTAATCAATGGTAATGGACACAGATTCCACTTATATTTCTTAATGGAATATGACAAACTACAAGGTATGCAGCGTGATACAGAAAATGGTAGACCTTGGAAAAGATTTAAGCCTACAGACTTTATGTTAGGTTTATGGGATAGAGATGTAGATGTTCGCTATGCGCAAGGTTTCAAGCATGTTTGGTATGCAAACTACGAAGGTAGTATTCCAACAGATGGCTCAGGAAACTTGGTGTACAACATTGGTGATACATCAGTATTTCTACCAGGTGTTGAGTGGACTCAAGAGCAAAAAGATGCAGTACCATATGCAGTTTATTCTCCTAGCGATTATACAGAAAGAGTATATGCAACTGTAAATAAATTTATAGATCCAACTCGTCCAGACCGTCAGTGGGAAGGAGGTCAGAGAGATTTTATAGTTATGCGTTTAGCTGATGCTTATTTAGTTGCTGCTGAAGCTCTAAACCAATTAGGTATGAACGACGAAGCTGCTGAATATATCAATGCAGTAAGAGTAAGAGCTGCTTATGATGGTTCAGAAGAGGCAATGAAAATAACAGCTTCGGATGTTGATTTAGATTTTATTCTAGACGAACGTGCTAGAGAGTTATTCGGAGAAATGCATCGTTGGGAAGACTTAACTAGAACAGGAAAATTACTAGAAAGAGTTACTTTACACAATCCTATCGCGGCAGAAAATATCCAAAGTTTCCATGTATTGAGACCTATCCCTCAAGATCAGATTGATAGAACTCCGGCTGGATACCAACAAAACTCAGGATATTAATAAAAAGTTAACATTCAGAATTTTTTAACACTAACAAGGCCCACAACACGTGTTGTGGGCTTTTTTCACTTAGATCAGTTCCTAATAAATTTTAATTTTATCAATAAAAAATTGGATTATGCAATTATTTTCTCACGTTTGGAGTTTTTTCTTATATATTTATGCTCTAAAGGTAAGAATAATGATACTTATAATAGAGGACGATGAAATAGATGTTTTGATCAATGAAAGGATGATCAACAAATATCAGGGCAATATCAAGAGAGTTATTGCCAAAAATGGTTCTGAAGCAGAAAACATTCTTAACGAATCAGCAGCCTCTGGTAATTTTCCTGAGAAAATTATACTTGACTTGATAATGCCTATTATGGATGGTTTCCAGTTTTTAGATATGTACGCATCGAAGTATTATCCAAAATATCCGGAAACAAAAATATATGTGTTGACTTCATCAATTCATCCGGCAGATAGTAAAAGGACTAATATGTACCCATTTGTTGGAGGACATGTAATTAAGCCTTTAAGCGCAGCTGGTATCAAAGAGATATTTGATTAAAATAATCCTTAAACATTTAGGAAGGTACTGTGTGAGCAGTACCTTTTTTTTATTTCTACGATTACGGAATTCTTTCAAAAAAGCATTTTATATTGTCGGTTTGATAACTATATTTTGGTTTTTTTAAGTGTTTGAATTTAAAAATGTAATTGAAGAGAGAATGAATCATCAGTTAATAAAAGACATTTTGTGTGAGATAGGCGAAGCAGTTTGCAACAAAGTAATCAAATCTCTCAAAGAACAATCAATAGAAACCCTATCAGCAGTACATGAAGAAGCAGCTGCAGATACAATATATCAAATTGATAAAGATGTAGAAGACATCATTGTTCCATTGTTAAAGCAACATTCTGAAAGTCTAGGAGGTATAGTTTTACTTGCAGAAGGGATAGAAGAAGACAGTGAGGGAGGTTTTAAACTACCAGATAGTGCTGGAAACCTTACTGTAAAAATCATTATGGACCCGATAGATGGTACCAGAGGGATAATGTATGATAAAAGATCAGCCTTTTTTCTTGCAGGAGCTGCTCCAAATAAGCCAGAAAACTACTTAAGCGATATAGAAGTTGCCGTAATGGTTGAGTTGCCAACAACCAGAAGTGCCTACAGCGATACGTTATGGGCTATAAAAGAGCAAGGAGCAAATAGATTTAGCAGACACCTTGAAAGCAACGAATTGAAAGTGTTGCCTTTAAGACCTTCAAAATCGCCTACGCTTTATGGAGGCTTCGGACAGATTTCAAGGTTTTTCCCTCCAGGTAGAGAAATACTAGCAGCCATTGAAGAAGATATGTTGAGTGAGGTTTTTCCTGATGCAGAAGAGGGAAAGACCATAGTTTTCGAAGATCAGTACATTTCTACAGGTGGGCAAATGTATGAGTTATTGGTTGGTCACGATCGTTTTGTTGCCGATGTACGAACACTGCTCAATAAACGCTTGAAAGCAGAAGGTAGAAAGAAAGGCCACATCTGCCATCCATACGATATATGTGTGATTTTGATTGCAGAAGAAGTGGGCATTGTAATTACAGATGGCTACGGCAACAAGTTTGATGCTGCCATGAATTTATATGATGAAATAGATTGGATAGGATACGCCAATAGCGAACTTAAAAATCAATTAGAAAAACCATTGTTCAATGCTTTAAAAAAGCATAAGCTATTAGATTGAAATAACATAATGCACTAACTAATATCAGCACAAAAGCTATTTTTTCAACATTAATCAATTATTTATGTCTTACGATCAGCTAATGTATGTTCATTTAGTAACTGTAGTGCCTTGCATATTTATTGGTGCTTTTTTACTTTTTTCTAAAAAAGGTCAGGCGATACACCGTAATTGGGGTAAAGTTTATATGGCTTTAATGATATTTACAGCTTTTGTTAGTTTGTGGATGCCTGCAAGAGTAGGAGGGAATATTTTAGGCCATTTCGGGTGGATACATGTCTTTAGTTTATTAACTATTTACACTGTACCGACAGCCATACTTGCTATTAAAAAAGGTGATGTAAAGTCTCACAAAAGAAAAATGATAATTCTATATGTTGGTGCAATAGTAATTGCTGGAGGTTTTACATTAGCCCCCGGTAGGTATTTACATGAGGTTTTCTTCAATTAATTAGAAGGTTAAGGCAAGTATTAATCACAATGAAGTACTTGCCTTAATTCTCTTTTCTATTCATTATCTAAAGGAAAATTCTCCGGATCAATCTCAAATGCTTTTATTGCATCTTCAATTCCTTCTGCATAACCATAAAGCTCACTGTTTACTTTCGAGCGTAAATAATAAGCCTCAGCATGCTTATCATTCATATTAATTAATTTATCGAGTGTTTCTTTAGCATTAGGCAAGTCTTCTCGATTATAATAAAGAATGGCAATAGCATAATAAGCATCTTGATAAAACGGATCTAAGTCTACAGTCTGCTTAAACTCCTCTAATGCCAACTCTTCGTTACTTTCTTCTTGTCCGTATATTAGACCACGATAATAGTACGATGGGGCAAATTCTGGATTGATTGCAATTGCTTTATCACAATCTATCATACTTTGCTCGAAAAGCCCTAAATCGTAATAAATAAGCCCGCGATTAGCATAAGCCACAAAGCTTTTTGGATTTATTTCTATAGCAGCAGAATAACTCTCTATTGCTTTTGACGGATTATCCTCTTCATGAAAAATATTGCCTTGGTTGATATAGGCATCTTCATATTGAGGATTAATCTTGATGGCAGTATCGTAATCCATCATGGCTTCTTCGTGTTTGCCAAGCTCTTTTTTGAGTAAGCCTCTGTTGTTGTAATACTCAACATTCTTTGAGTTCAACTGAATTAGATGATTGTAATCTTCAATAGCATCGTGTATCAAACCTATGTTTTCTTTTAAACTGGCTCGATACATATATGCAAATTCACACTTCGGATTTATCTCAATACATCTTTTAAAATCATCGAGTGCTCTATCAGTTTCACCTAATTGCTCATAGGCTCTTGCTCGGTTATTATATGCCTCAAAATCTTCTGGAACAAGCTTAATAAGTTGGCTATAATCCCTTACAGATTCCTTATAATTTTGGAGGTTAAAATGAGACAATGCACGGTTATACAAAGCAATTTCATTATTTGGCTCTAATGCCAAAGCTTTATCACAATCTTGTACAGCTCTTGAGTGATCTTTTAAATCTAACCATAAACTACCACGGTCAACATATGAACTAGCTATTTCAGGATTCAACTTAATTACCAAGTTAAAATCTTCCATAGCAGCCAAGCGGTCGTTTTGCTTGTTATATGCTCTGCCTCTGTTGCTCAAATATTCAGTATTATTTGGGTCGAGTTCTAAGGCTGTATTGTAATCTTCTATCGCTTTTTCTAATTGAAATAACCTTGAGTAAGTACTTGCTCTTAGGTTATAGGCATCGCTATATTGATCATCAATTCTAAGTGCATTGTTTACATCATCAATAGCAGCTTCAAAATCACCAGTTCTTTCGTAATACAGCGCTCGGTAATAGTAGGCAGTAGTATAACCCGGATTGAGTTGAATCGCCTTGTTATAATCTACTAGTGCATCATCTAAATTTCCATAGGTGAATTTTGCATTACCTCGCTCATGGTATACAAAAGCATCAGAAATGTGGAAAGATAAAGCCTGATCGAAGTGATTGAGAGCTAGCTCCCATTTACCAATACTCGCCTCTAAAGTGGCAAGGTTGCATAAAGCCTCAATATCATTCGCTTTAATATTTACTGTTGCGCTATAATCTTTAATAGCGCCTTTGTAATCTCCCAATTTAGCTTTGGTCAATGCTCTGTTAAAATAGGCATCAGCAAAATCTGGTTGATACTTGGATGCATTGTAAAAGTCTTTTAAAGCATTGTCGGGTTTATTTAATTTTAGCCAAACATTGCCTCTGTTTAAAAAAGCAGCTGAATATTTAGGTGCAATTTTAATTGCCTCATTGTAATCACTTATCGAACCCTCATTGTCATCTAACTTTTCTCTTACCATTGCCCTCTTGTAGAAGGTATGCGCGATATCTTTATGTGGCAATTGCAGCGCTGCATTATAATCTTCGAGCGCACTTTCGTATTGACCTAAATAATAAAGTTGTAAGCCTCTAGCAGTATAAGCATTTCCATTATCTGGGTCTAGCTTAACAGCCTTTCCATAGATAATTATGGCTTTTTCATACTCTTTTAGAAAAGCATAGCAATTTGCCTGAGCCATATAAGCTCGGTAAAATGATGGATTAAGTTCAATGCATTTTCCAAAGAAAAATATAGCTTCTTCCTTTCTATCATTTTGGTAGTATAAATCTCCTAATTGGAAATAATACTCATACCAAACTGAATTTATCTGGATGGCACTTTCAAAATCTGCTGATGCTTCTATAAACTTCTCGGCTTGCTGATAACTTTTTGCTCTCGCAAAATAAGCAAAGTCTGCCTGAGGATATTTTTTAATAAAAGCTGTAAATCTATGAGCCGCTTTAATATAATGGCTAGATTGAAAGTGAGCAATGCCCTTGTAAAAATCTATTTCTGGGCTTACAGGCTTATTTTTAATACTTTGGTAGAAAGATAATGCACTCGTTGCTTTGCTATTGAGTAGGTGCAAATGCGCATAAAATATCATTTTTTGATCGTCTTCGATCTCTACATAAGTATCTATAAGTTTATTTATAAGAAATTCTATTTCTCCACTTGTAATGGTGAGTTGATTATAAAACCAGTCCCAGCTTTTGATAATAGAAGATTTACAGCAACCTTCCATTATTTCATTAATTAGCACAATTGCATTTTCTAGCTCATCATTTTGGGCATATTGAATTGCTTTACCGAACAGCAAATTGCATTGATCTATATTATTGATGCTATTTGAATTTGTGGATTCAGTTTTATTAGAAACAGAATGGTTTTGGTTCATAGCTAGTTTATATCTTTCGAATAACAAATTTGTGTAACCTTAATTTCCTGTAAATCACTCTTAGCAACAGAGTCTACAGGTTATACTTTATTGGTTCTGCCAATTATAACAAGAATAAATAGTATAAGAGCCGAATAATTTTAAAAAATATTTGATGATTAACTTTCTTCAATAGTTTCTAAAGCAACAAAAATTTATCTTATAGTACGCAAATCACTGGCTAAGTATACTAATCTAATCAAAAACTTTTGCTCTTTAAAGTATAATTTAACCTCTCATCAAATTTTAAAAGTCGTATTTGCTTTTTGTAAACCAAGTCTGTTTATTTGTTAGACAAAGGTGAAACTAATAACTTATGAAAGGAACACACCTAGGAGAGTTTGAAGAGATTGTACTTCTTACGGTAGGCATATTGTACGAAGATGCTTATGGTTTGGCAATTACAGATGAAATAGAAAATAGAACAGGTAGAAGCATAACCATTAGTTCTGTACATAAAGCGCTAAACAGACTTGAAGCGAAAGGTTTTTTAACCTCTAAAATGGGAGGGGCAACCGAAGAAAGAGGAGGTAGGCAAAAGAGGTTATTCTCACTTACAGCCTATGGCAAAAATGCATTGAATGAGGCCAAAGAATTAAGAAACAGTATGTATTCGGCCATACCAAAAGTACTTTGGCAACAAGGTTAATAGCGACCAGAAAAATACACAGATACATTCATCAGGTTGGTACTTTGCCAAACTAAAAGGTCTATTATGAAAAAATCAGAACCACCCAAATTAGCAGAAAAGCTGCTTCAATGGTTTTGCAGTGAATCTTTATACGATGAGATAAGTGGCGATTTATTCGAGCTGTACCAGCGAAGAGTAAAAGAGATGGGCAAGCCCAAAGCAAACTGGCTTTACTGGTTTAATGTATTCATGTTTTGCCGACCTTGGGCATGGAAGCGAACAAGAAGTTTTCAACTAATAAATAGTGCCATGTTTAGTAATTATGTGATTACCTCCCTCCGAATTCTTTTTAGAGAAAAGTTGTATACAACAATTAATCTAAGTGGTTTTATTGTTGGCATTAGTAGCTTCTTACTTTGCTTTCTATATGTTGGTTATGAATTTTCGTTCGATCAATTTTTAACAGACAAAGAGAAGATTTTTAGGCTCGATTATTTTATTCTCAAAGAAGGAAAACGAACACAGAATACTGGTGGGCCAGTACCTTTGGCAGCAACATTAAGCGGCGAAGTTTCAGGTATTGATGATTATGTGAGAATTTGGTCGGCATCGCAAAGCTACATAGCATCAGAAGAAACCTATATGCAAGAAAATGAAGTGTGTTTTGTAGATAAATCTTTCTTCGAAGTGTTTTCTTTGCCTTTGTTGTTTGGAGAAAAATCTAAGGTATTAGCTAAGCCAAATTCTATAGTTTTAAGTAAAAATAGCGCTCAAAAATATTTTGGAGAAGTAGAGCCAATTGGCAAAACACTAAAGTATAAAGGTTACCCCGCAGGTGAGATAGAATTGGTAGTTACAGGTGTAATGGATAATCTCCCAGAAAATACCCACCTCAAAGCTGATATGTTAATTAGTTTGGAAGGTGTAAAAACCGAAGCAGATAATTGGGGTTCTTTTAAGCCTGTCTATGCTTATTTTAAATTATCTGATGCTACACAAGAACAAAAAATAGAGTCGCTTTTGCCTGCATTTAAAGAAAAGTATCTAGCAGACAGAGTTCACGAAGACAATTATTTTGAATTTGATTTGATCAATATTGCTGATATCCACCTCAACAGTAGATCGAGATGGCAGTTAAAACCCGGAAATAGTTTAGATAATCTCATTTTATTCAGTTGCATCGGTGCGTTTATTTTGTTGCTGGCTTGTATCAATTACATAAATCTTTCAGCAGCTGGCTCTATATCGAGAAGTAGAGAAATAGGCATAAGAAAAACTTTAGGAGCTAAGCGAGGCCAGTTGGTTTTACAATACCTGAGCGAATCATTATTAATCAGTTTTATAGCTACTATACTGGCGGTGGCTTTAACTAAGTTAGCCATTCCTTATCTAGAAAAATTTGCTGGTATTACGATCTTTTTCGATCTGCAATCTATCAAAACCCTCTCATTTATCTTTGGTACAGCATTTACTACGGGTCTATTTTCGGGTTTGTATCCAGCATTAATAGCCTCTAAATTTCAGCCTGTTAAGGCAATTAAAAACAAAGTACAAACTGGTGCTTCTACTTATTTTTTAAGAAAGGGTTTGGTCACTTTTCAGTTTCTAATTTCCATCTGTCTTATTGGCTTTACTTTGATTATAAACAAGCAGATTGATTTTATTTTAAATCACGATTTGGGTTTTAATAAGGAGCAAGTTGTAGTAATACCTTATGGTGATAAAGAAGGTGAAGCCACTTTGCTGAATGCTTTAAATGAGCAATCTTTTATCAAATCAGTAAGTATTTCTCAAAGTGTGCCTGCTTATGCTGGTGGGTACGATGGAAGATTGGCTACCACACCAACTTTGGCAGAACCCATCCAGATTCGTAGCATTATTACAGACAAAGCATTTGCAGATACTTATCAGCTAGAGTTTGTAGAGGGAAGAAACTTTGTAAAAGATATGCAGTCTGATACAGGTGCTGTGGTTTTGAATGCAACAGCAGTTGAGATGTTAGGTTTTAAAAATCCTACAGAGGCGATTGGTAAAAAAGTAAGGTGGTCTAATTATTTTGATGGGTATGTAATAGGTGTAGTAAACGATTTTCATTTGGGTTCTTTCCGAGAAAAAATTGCTCCTGTAATTTTACTAAATAAGCCTCATTGGTCTTGGTGGAAAGGCTACATTTCTGTAAAAATGGAAACAGGAAGTAGTATGCAACAAAATTTGGAAACACTAGAATCTATCTGGAAAAAACATCAAGCAGATATCAGTTTTAGATATTTCTTTACAGACAAAAACTTTGAATCTCTCCATCAGCAAGATTTAAAATTTAGAACAATGAGCAGAATATTTTCTGCAATTGCAATTATGTTAGCTTGCTCTGGGCTATTGGGAATTACTTCTTACCAGATCAAAACAAGATCGAGAGAAATTGCGGTTAGAAAAGTGTTTGGTGCAGAAACTGGCTACTTGTTTTTAAAACTCAACAAAGAAATATTTTGGGTTACTATATTATCATTTGTAGTAGCTATTCCTATCCTCTTTATGTTAAGAGCGAATTGGATGAGTGTATTTGCCTACCAAGTAGAAATAGACTGGTGGAATTTTGCTTTGGCAGGAATACTGGCTGTTTTATTAGCAGTTTTAGTTTCTGCATACCATATCTACACACTGGCGAATACCAATCCAGTCAACATTATCAAAAATGAATAAAGGTCATTAAATAGTGGTATATAACAATGTGTATGTGAGTTCTGAAGTGACTAATTCTCTCCATTCCTATAATTAGTTTTAATTACTTACTTGTCTGGGTGAGTAATTAGATATCTGAAACAGTATATTTTGAGTGCGAAAAATGCAATTTTATTTAATAGCGGGGTTTAAGTAATAGTTACATATAACAAGCTGTAGTCTGGTTTAGTAACTATTATTTTTTCGGATGTGCGACCTTAATGTGGTAAATAGAATTATGTTTCAACTTTTAGAATATATACGGTTAATAGACTGGGCAACAAACAAGAGTTTAGTATCTTTTATGGCCTCACCAATTAGTTTTTGAATCAATTGAATTAGTCATTTTAATAACAGTTAAGTATGATTTATTCATTCGAAACAAAGGTACTCAGGACTATTTTAGTGGGAGTAATTATAGTTACAATTATAATTGAACTATTTAATGTATTAATAGGTGCTAGAGCAGAATTTTATTTGTTAAATGGATTCGGATTTATAGCATTTTCGGGTATTTTCTACTACTACAAAAGAACAAGTAACTATAAAGTATCAGTCCTTTTATTTAGTGGAATATTTACTATAAACACATTGATTTGCTGGTATTTACTTGGCGGATACCTGAGTCATGGACCTTACTGGTTAAATTTACTTTTTGTTATATTAAGTGCAGTTACGGTTAGGGAGTATAGAAAGCGAGTTACAGTTTTTTGTATTGTTTTACTTTTAGTTTTAGTTGGGTTTCAATTAAAGTTTCCACAAGCTATAATGCTTCCTACAGAACTTACAAATCGTGTAGTTCCTTACATGGTGATAATCAGTTCTTCATTTATTATTTTTTTGGTCTATACTTTAAAGGAAAATCTGGATATTGAAAAGGATATTGTTAACGAACAAAATTCAATTCTTACAGATCAAAATGATATTATTCAGGAACAGAATAATGTAATACACGAGATAAATGATTTGCTCGAACAAAAAGTAATTGAGCGAACTAAAAAGCTAGAAGAGAAACAAAAAGAATTAGAAGAGCTACTAGAAGCTAAAGACAAGCTCTTTGAGGCACTTCAAAAAGAAGAGTTATTTTCTAAAAGTTTACTAACCAATTTACCTGTGGGTATATTGGTTTTCGATTTAGATGGAGATATTGTTCATGCAAATACTGTTATTAAGGAATTCTTAAGAATGGATGAAGTTGACTCTGTTCTAAATATTATTGAGAATCCTTTTGTAAGACATTTTGGTATAGATCAATATTTCTACAAGGCAAAACAAGGCATTAAAACCATTAATAAAGAAATATATCTCGACTTTTCAATTGATCTTAACAAGAGAAGTAAAAGAGATTCTCAAAACTGGATTAAAATTTCAGTTGTTCCAGTTCAAACGAATAGTAGGAATCATGCAGAAAATATTTTGTTCTTGGTAGAAGATATTACCAAAACAAAAGAGATAGAAGACAACCTTAAAATATCAGAAATTAGACTTAACTCGATTGTAGAAAGTACTACTGATTATATAGCATTGTTTGATAAAAACTTTAGTCTATTAAAATGGAATAATAGCTATAAAAGATTACTAAAAGATAATAAAGGCTTAGATATTCATACTGGCTATAATTTACTCCAACACTACCCAGATGAAGTAAAAAGAGACAATTGGGAAAAACTAATGCGTAGAGCTTACCAAGGTGAGCATGTGCAGGTATTTTTAGAATTGAATCTAATTAATAATGAGACGCAGCATGTAGACCTAAATCTATATCCAGTATTTGAGGGAGACGAAGTAATTGGGGTTACACAATTTGGCAGAAATATTACCAACCAAAAGAAAGCCGAGTTGAAGTTAGTTGAGCTTAAACAAAAAATGTCTCCAATCTTAAATTCTTTACCGATTGTAGTTTGGTCTATTAATAAGGAAGGTAAACTTACTTACATACGAGGTAATGCTTTGGAAATATTAGGGGTTAAAGAAAATGAGGCCGTTGGTAAAAGTTTATTTGAATATTTTGGAGAATCTACTAAAAATCATGAGTTAATTAAGAAAATTTTTAACTCAAATAAACCCGAAAGCTATGAAATAGATGTAGAAGATTTAACTTTTAGAACTTATACAGTTCCAGGAGTAAATGCAGCAGGAGAAAAAGAGTTGATTGGTATTTCGATAGATATTACAGAGAAAAAGTCTATTGAGCAGCATCTAAGAATAAGTGAGTCGTATCTAAAAGCCATTATAAATAGTACGAAATATGCGATTTGGGCTGTAAATACCAAAGGAGAAATTACGCTCTTCAACAGAAATATGGCAGCCTTTTTTAAAAGAGAATTTGGTGAGCAGCTATATACAGGCAAAAAGATTTTAGAATCTGTAAATCATATCCATAGGCATGTTTGGGAGGCAATACATGAAAGAGGTTTTTCGGGTAAAACGGCTTTGTTTGAATACGAAATTAACAAAGAGTTTTACGAAATAGTAGTAAACCCAATTTATATCAATAATGAAATTGAAGGGATAGCCGTCTTCTCAAAAAATATTACCGCAAGAAAAAAATCACTTGATAAACTCAAAGAGAGAGAGAGATTTATAGATAATGTTTTAAATACGGTGCCAGTTCAAGTTTACATAGATGAAGCCGATCAACAAAGTGTACACTATGTAAATAGACCTAATTCAATCCAATACAAGAATGGAGAAAATAGTCTGATTGATTTTCAAGATAAGCCCATCTACGATCGCTGTCATGTAGAGGATTTGCCCAAACTTTACGAGCATTATCATGCCCGTGAAGCAGGTTTATATCATCCGGCCTCAGAAGTAATTGTGAGGTTAAAAGATAATCAAGACAATTGGAGATGGACAATGATTAGAGAGGTTTCATTAAAATTGAAAAATGAAGATGGAGGGAAGAAGTTTCTTGGCGTGGCAACAGATATTCATTCTTTAAGAGAAAAAGAAAATGAATTAAAACAGATTTCTAACAAGTTGATGTTGGCTACAAAAATTGCCAAAATAGGCATTTGTATTTTTAAACCGAAGTGCGGTGGAATGATACAAGACCAACAGGCAAAAGAATTACTTCAACTTAAAATTGAAGACGATGTATCCTTAGATTATTTCCTCAATAAAATAACAAACGAAAGGCAAAAAGCAGAGTTAGAAAATGCCATTTATCATCCAGAGCTATTTAAAAATCACAAGATGGAAATTACTCTGGGCTGTGATAAAAAGAAGCAATCACGCAAATATTTCGAGTTAATTGTAACTCCTGTTGTAAACGATGGCGAAGAATGTAATTCTGTAATTGGTGTTATTTTCGATAAAACGGATTCAAGAAACAAAGAGATTAGGCTTAGGCAAAAGCAAAAAGAAGTGTTGGAAACAACTAAAAAAATGGCAGAATATAAGCTGATGGCGCTAAGAGCTGTAATGAATCCACATTTCTTATTCAACTCATTAAATTCTATACAATACTTTATAGCCCTCAATCAAAAAGCAGATGCACTCTCTTATTTGTCTTTGTTTTCTAAGTTAATTAATAGCTCTGTATCGGGTTCTATCCTGTTAAAAGAAGAGATTGAGACCATAAAATACTATGTAGAACTAGAAAGCATGAGGTTCGAAAACAAGTTCGAGTTTGATTTCTATATCGATCAAGATCTAAATACAGAAGGCATTCAAATTCCATCTTTGCTAATCCAACCATTTATTGAGAATGCGATTATTCATGGTATAAATAACAAAGCCGGCAAAGGCTATTTGCAAGTTAGGTTAATAGACATGGATAATTTCATTAAATGTGTAATAGAAGACGATGGTGTTGGCAGAAAACGAGCTTTGGAAATTAAAGGAGAAAATCCATTAGGGCATGTTTCAGTAGGGATGATGCTCACACAAGAAAGACTAGATATTATAAATAAAAGCATCCCAGTACAAACTAAAATTTTAGATTTAGTTCATGCTGATGGGAGTGCAGCTGGTACGAGAGTAGAATTAATAATTAAGATAAAAGAATGATTACAGAAAAGGAAGTTCAAGTAATTGTTATAGACGACGAGAAAAAAAGCCGTGAAAGCTTGGTAGTTTTGCTCAACGAGTTTTGTAAAGGTGTAGAAGTTTTAGGTTCTGCCGGAAGTGTAAAAGAAGGACTAAAACTCATTGAAGAAGTAGATCCAGATGTTGTTTTTCTGGATATTCAAATGAATTCTGAGACAGGTTTTGACTTGTTGAGAAAATCCCTGCCTGCTAGTTTTGAGGTGATATTTACGACGGCACATTCGGAATATGCTATAGAAGCAATTAAGTTTTCTGCATTAGATTATTTGTTAAAACCTATTGATATACAGGAGCTTCAATTGGCTGTTAATAAGTATAGAAAAAAATCTTCTGACAGTAAATTATCTCAAAGGCTCGAAACACTCATAGATAATTTTAAAAATACAAAGTCTGAGTCTTTCAAAATGGCTTTGTCAACATCAGATGGACTCATTTTCGTAAACCTCTCAGAAATAGTGTATTTGGAAGCAGATGGTAGCTATACCATGTTTTATTTAAAAAATGGAGAAAAGCATCTGGTAACCAAAAATCTGAAAGAATATGAGAGTTTATTAGCGCC
Organism: Thalassovita sp.; assembly: GCA_002729595.1. GTDB lineage: Bacteria > Bacteroidota > Bacteroidia > Cytophagales > Flammeovirgaceae > Chondrinema. The sequence goes on from PBYL01000086.1 coordinate 92,879, forward strand.
CAAAAACTTTTTTAGAATACACAATTCCTATGTAATCAACCTCGATGAAATTGTAAAATATGTAAGGGGAGAAGGTGGCTATGTGGTAATGACAAATAATAAAAGTCTAGATGTTTCTAAAAGAAAAAAGCAGGCATTTCTAAGTAAAATCCATCTGGATTAAGTTATGGGTGAAATCCACTTTTTAGGAAAATCCGACCACTTATTAGATAGTTTCTCCCAGCTTTAAATTCGCACTATTATTATATAGGTGTAAAGTATAGTTTAGCTATAGAACAAATGGCTAGATAATACAAATGATCAACCTATCGAAATACTTAGCATCGAATACCAAACTTTTAGACGCTCAAGAAACTTTAGCGCAGTTAAAAAAAGAGATTTCATCTGCGACTCTCTTCGTAAAAAAAATTGAAGAGGGAGAATTGGATACACCTTACCCCGGTGTAAATGAACATGACTTTAATGCTAATTCACTTTCTGGTTCTTTAATTAGTATGAGAAACCAGCTCAAAAATATGAGTGAGACAGAGTCTCAAAGAAAGTGGATAACAGAAGGACTAGCTTATTTTAGCGAAGTATTAAGAAAGAACCAGCAAGAACTTGAAGAAACCAGCTATGAAATTATTTGTAATCTGGTAAAGTATGTAAAGGCTAATCAAGGTGGCATTTACATAGTAAATACCGATGAGCAAGTACTTGAGCTAAAAGGCTGCTATGCTTACGATAGGAAGAAATTTATAGATAAGAAGTTTGAATTTGGTGAAGGGCTTATTGGTCAAATTTATTTAGAAAAGGAAACACTTTTAATGAGTGATATTCCTGACAATTACATTAACATTACTTCTGGATTGGGCGATGCTCCTCCACGCTCAGTGGTAATTGTTCCTCTAAAAGTGAATGATGAAGTGCTAGGTATTATCGAGCTAGCATCATTTACTAATTTTGAAGCTTACCAAGTTGAGTTTCTAGAAAAGCTGGGTGAAAACATTGCGGCTTCCATCTCTACCATCCAGATCAACGAAAAAACCCAAGAGTTACTGGCACAAAGCCAGAAGCAGGCCGAAGAGTTAAGAACTCAGGAAGAGGAGATGAAGCAAAACTTGGAAGAGATGCAAGCTACCCAAGAAGAGCTTGCCAGAAAAGATGCTGAGTCTCAAAGTGTATTGGCGGCATTAAACACAGCTTATTTTGTTGCTGAGATTAACAAAAATGGTGAGGTACAAAGCTCTAATAAACAGCTTGCTAACCTTATTAATCAAGTTTTTGGAGTACACCATTTCGAAGGAGAAAACTATAAAAAGTACAGTAACTCCAAAGTTCCTTTTGAGAAAATTCTGGAAGATGTATTTAATGGAGGGAACACTTCAAGAGTAGCTTCATTTACGGCTAACGATCAGAAAAAATGGTTGTTTGAGACCTATTCTCCAATTTTCGACAACCAGAAGCAGATCAAAAAAATTCTGATGGTAGCATCAGACATTACTCATGGTAAAGAACAGGAGTTAGAACTTGTAAAGATTCAAGACCAGATTATGACCGAAAAAGGTCGTATGGAATCTTTCATGAATAGTTATACTGATGATATTTTCATACTAGATATAGACAGAAATGTGATTCAGGTAAATACATCTGTTCAAGAAAAATTCGGAAGTATCGGTATAGAAGTAACTTCAGGTTCTTCGGTTTATAACTATGTTGAAGACAATGAGGAAGATGAGTTATTAAACAAAAAATTTATTGACCATTGTTTTGATACGATTGCTAAAGGAGAATCTGTATCATCTGTAAGAAAATATTATTTAGGTGATCAAGTCGGCTATTATAATGTAAACTTTTTCCCTCTAAGATCTGGTGATGGAGTAATTGGAGCCGGTTTAGTTTCTAGAGATATTACTGACCAGCGTTTGTTGCAAGACCAGATTATCTCTGAGAAAGGCAGAATGGATTCTTTTATGGATAGCACAAAAGATCAAATTCTGTTATTGGATTTAGACTTTAAGATTAAGAATGCTAATAAGCAGTCAAAAGATTTCTATCAGAAGAATGGGTTAGAGATAAAGGAAGGTGAGAATTTATATGAGTACCTTTCGGAAGCGGATAGAAAATCGATGCAAGCAGACTTTGCAAAAGTTATAAAAGGAGAAACTTTAACCATTGAGAAAGAAGTAGTCTTCCAAAATGATTCAAGAAGCTTTTCGCAAATCGTAGTATTCCCTCTAATTGTTTCAGGAAATGTAGAAGGTATCGGGATAATTACCAGAGATATTACAGAGCAGAAATTACTTCAAAATCAGATATTTGAAGAGAAGGGTAGGATGGATTCTTTTATGAATAGCACAACAGATAATATCTTTTTGCTAGATAAAGAAGCCAAAATTATTCAAATAAATAAGACTGTAGAAGACAGCTATTCTAAGCAAAATATTACCATTGAGATTGGTATGTCATTATTTGATTTTATAACAGATGATGACTTAGTCAATATGAAAAGGCGATTTAAAAATGCCTTAGAAGGGAAAGCCAGTACCGAAGAAGTGAAGTACATTATGGGTACTTTTGATAACTACTTCCAAAGTAATATTTTCCCATTAAAATCTAATGACGAAATTATCGGGATTGGTCTTGTTAGTAGAGATATTACAGACCGTAAGAAGTTAGAACTTGAATCTGCTGCTAAAAATGAAGAGCTCCTAGCCAGTGAAGAAGAGTTGAGACAAAACATGGAAGAACTTTCAGCTACGCAAGAAGAAATGCAGCGTGTGATGAAAGAAATCCAAGATAGTGAAGCTTTTATGACTGGTCTAATCAATTCTACGACCGATACCATTTTTACTCTCGATACAGACTTTAGACTATTAGTTTACAATGATGTATTCCGCAAAACTTGGGAAAACCTAGGTTTTAAAGTAGATAAAGGAATACATATGTCTACCTATTATACAGATACAGCAGAATGGGAGACTTATGTAAAGCTTTTCAAAAGATGTTTTGGTGGTGAGCAGTTTACAACTAGTGGAAGCAAAGAGATTGGTGGCAATATGCACTATTTCTTGTTTGTATATAGCCCTATTTACGATCGCTCTAACAATGTAATCTCTGTCGCTATCTTTGCCAAAGATGTTACTGAAGAAGAACTTACCAAGCAGCAAAACGCTGAATTACTTAAAGAAACTCAAGAAGTAGCGGATGAGCTAAAAGCTCAAGAAGAAGAACTTCGCCAAAACATGGAAGAGCTTTCTGCAATACAAGAAATGGTAATGCAGGAGAAAGGTCGCATGGAATCTTTCATGAATAGCACCACAGACAACATATTTATACTTGATAAAGGTGGCAATGTAATTCAGGTAAATGAGCCGGTAAAAGCAGTTTTCCGATTACAAGGAGTTGAGGTAAAAGCGGGTATGTCTCTTTTAAGTCTTACAGAGGAGCATCAAAAAGAGACCATCAAAGAAAACCTAATAAAAGCGTCAAATGGTGAATCGAGTAGCCAAGAAATTAAATACACTTTCGAAGGTTTTAATAATTACTTCCATACTCAAACTTTCCCTCTTAAATCTGATGGAGAGGTAATAGGTATTGGTGTAGTTACCAGAGATATTACAGATCGTAAGAAGTTAGAAGAAGAGGCAGCTAAGAAGCACGAAGAGTTAATGGCTAGCGAAGAAGAATTGAGGCAGAATATAGAGGAGATGATGGCCATTCAAGATCAGGTAGTACTAGAAAAAGGCAGAATAGAGTCATTTATAAATAGTACCTCAGACAGTATTATGCTATTAGATACTGAAGGTAAATTTATAAACTTGAATGGTAATGCCGCTAAACTATTTGAGCAGTCTGGTAAAGCAGTTAAAATAGGCACTCCAATTTTCGACTATATTGATGAAGAAGCTGATTATGAGAGAACAAGTGCTCGTATTAAAAATGCAGCTGAAGGCAAAAGCGAAATACAAGAAGAAAGACACGAAATAGGTGGCCATAAGGTCTATTTACAGACTCAAACATTTCCTTTAAAATCAGAAGGTAGTATAATCGGTGTAGCATTAATCACCAGAGATATTACCGAGCGTAAATTATTGGAAGAAGAGGCTGCCAAACGCCACGAAGAGTTAATGGCAAGTGAAGAGGAGTTGAGACAGAATATGGAGGAGCTTTCTGCTACACAAGATGAGATGCAACGCATCATGATCGAAGTGCAGAATAGCGAGGCATTCATGAAGGGTTTGATCAACTCAACTACAGATACAATCTTCACACTCGACCACGATTTAAGACTGGTAATCTTTAACAAAGTATTTAGAAATACTTGGGAACAGTTGGGCTTTAAAGTAGAAAAAGGCACTGAGATGAAGGTTTTCTACAATAACCCGAAAGAGTGGGATACACACGAGAGCTTATTTAGAAGAGCCTTATCTGGTGAAGTTGTAACACTAGATACAAGCAAAGAAATTGGTAATGAAACACTGTATTTCAATATCATTTATACACCAATTCGTAACAATTCTAACAGAGTAATTGCTGCGGCTGTCTTTGCGAAAGATATTACAGAATCTGAAATTGCCAAACGCCAAAATGCACAGCTTTTAAAAGAAAGCCAGCAACAAACTGAGGAGTTAAAAGCGCAAGAAGAAGAGCTTCGCCAAAATATGGAAGAGCTTGCTGCCACTCAAGAAGAGATGCAGCGAATTATGCTCGAAGTACAAGATAACGAGGCATTTTTAAAAGGCTTAATCAACTCTACATCAGATACCATATTTACTGTAGATACAGACTTAAAACTGATCAACTTTAACAAGGTATTTGTAGATACTTGGGAAGGATTGGGAATAGAAGTAGTAAAAGGTGTAAGCATAGAAGCTTTTTACACTGACCCCGAAGAGTTGAAAGTCCACAAAAGCTATTTAAATAAAGCACTTTCTGGTGAACAATTTAACTTAAATGTAAGCAAGCAAATTGGGGAAACTGTAGTCTATTTCAACATTGTATACAGCCCGATTGAAGATAAAAATGGAAAAGTAATTGCTGCTTCAGTCTTTGGTAAAGATGTTACACAAGAAGAAATTGCCAAGCGTGAAAATGCTGAGTTGTTAAAAGAAAGTCAACAACAAGCTGAAGAGTTAAAGGCACAAGAAGAAGAGCTTCGCCAGAATATGGAAGAACTTTCTTCTACGCAGGAGGAGATGCAGCGCGTTATGATGGAAGTTCAAAATAACGAGTCTTTCTTAAGAGGATTAATAGATTCTACATCAGATACCATATTTACTGTAGACACAGACCTAAAACTGATCAACTTTAATAAAGTATTTGCAGAAACATGGGAAGCTTTGGGCTTTAATGTAGTGAAAGGAGTTGAACTACAAAGCTTCTATAAAGACCCAGAAGAGTGGAAACAACATAAGAGTTTACTATCAAAAACGCTTTCTGGCGAACAACTTAAGTTAAATGTAAGCAAGCAAATTGGTGATACAGAGTCGTATTTCAGTATTGTATATAGCCCAATTACAGATAATGAAGGTAATATTATTGCTGCTTCGATCTTCGGTAAAGATATTACGCAAGAAGAAATTGCAAAGCGTCAAAATGCAGATCTTTTAAAAGAAAGCCAACAGCAAGCCGAAGAATTAAAATCTCAGGAAGAGGAACTTCGCCAGAATATGGAAGAGTTAACCACTATCCAAGATATGATTCTTGAAGAAAAAGGCCGAATGGAGTCTTTTATGAATAGCACAACAGATAGTATTTTTATACTAGATAAGGATGCGAATATTATACAGGCAAATGCTGTAATTAAAAACTCGATGAAGGAGTATGGCTTGGAAGTGACAGCAGGAATGTCGGTATTCGATATTATTGCTCCACACGAAAGAGAAGGTGCTAAACAAGATATCGAGCTAGCTTTAGCTGGTAAATCTACCAACAAAGAGATGAAATATGAGTCTGAAACTTTAAATGGTTATTTAGATATTCATACTTTCCCATTGTATTCTAATGGCGAAATAATAGGTGTTTCCATAGTGTCTTCTGATATTACTGAACGCAAAACCCTCGAAGCTTCAGCTGCTTCTAGACACGAAGAGTTGATGGCTAGTGAAGAAGAATTAAGACAAAATCTGGAAGAAATTTCTACCATGCAAGATATGATTGTGACTGAAAAAGGTCGTATGGAATCTTTCATGAATAGTACTTCAGACAATATATTCTTACTAGATAAAGATGCAAATATTATTCAGGTGAATGAGTCTGTAAAAGAAGTATATCGCCAGCATAATATTGAAGTAAAAGTAGGTATGTCTCTTTTCGAGCTTGTAACAGAAGACGATAAGAAAAACATCACTCGAAATATTAAAAATGCACTAAAAGGTAAATCGACCAACGAAGAGAAGAAATACGATTTGGGCGAGTTCAATAACTATTATCACACCCATACATTCCCATTAAAATCGGGAAAAGAGATAGTTGGAGTGGGTATAGTTACTAGAGACATTACCGAGGAAAAACGAAATGCTTTAGAAGTTGCTACTAAACACGACGAGTTAATGGCAAGTGAGGAGGAATTAAGACAAAACCTAGAGCAAATGAAAACCATTCAGGAAATGCTTAATGAGCGAAATAAAGAAGTTGAAAGTATTCGCCAAGAAGAGAAAGCACGAACTGAAGCGTTACTTAAAGAACAGCAGGAAATGATGGAGAAGTTTGATAAACGCGCTAAGTCGAGAGAACAAGAACTCATGGAGCGTATCAAACAACTGGAAGCTGCTGCTTCGAAAAAGTAGTTTTACATGAAGTGTCAATAAATGAATATTTTAGAAAAAGAGTATGTAAAAGCCGAATATCTTGAAAGTTTAAAAGCGATACTGCTTAACTGGTACGAGCTGCCAGATTCTAAAAGTCTTACAACCATTTTGTTTGTATTACGCGAATTTATTGAAGAACACAATGTAAAAAACTGGATTGTAAATACATCTCAATTATATGCGAGTAAATTGGAAGATGAAGGCCAGGTAATTTATGCCTGGTCTTCTATACTCATCAATGCTGGTATATCTAACAAAGCGGTAATTGTTTCAGAAGCTAAATTCAACGAAATGGAAATAGAAGAAATTATGGGAACAATTAGCATAAACCGCGATTATGAAATGAGGTTTTTCCCTGATTTCAAAAATGCAAAAGCCTGGATTGAAAAAATGAATTCGATACAAGGAGAATAACAAACTTCTGACGGATATATACTATATGCATCATTTAAAACTAGATAAACAATTTAATATTCAGGAAATATCAGATGGAATAAAGCAGAACTTTTCAACTTACAATTGCAAAGCAGAAGGGCACTTTCTTTTTCAATTTATTCAACCTCAGATTCCTGTATTAGATATAATGGAAAACCTGATTGCCAGGAGTTTTGCTTCTTACAATTGTGTTTTTATTAATGAGCAGCAAATGGAAAATATTAAGTTTGTCTGCACTATTTTGCCTTCTTCTTTCTCCGAAGAATACGCTTGGGATTGCTGGTTGTATAAAGTAAATGCAAATGCTTTTGAAGAAATGTACCTCCAAGAGAAATTGGAGTTTCAGCATTTTATCTACAAAGTATCACACGATATACAAGGTCCGGTAAAATCTATGAAAGGCTTATTATCGTTGCTCGAAACCGAAAATAACTCCAAGCCAGTTCAAGATATTCACTCAAAACTCTTCTCTCTTACAGATAGACTCGACGATCTTATTTACAAATTATTGGATATTGTAAATGTGAAATCAAAATCGCAGGTAGAAGCCGCTGCAATAGATTTTGAAGAAGTGATTTATAAAACGCTAGATAAAATAAATAAGGAAAAAGACATAAGTAATTTATTTTTTAAGGTAGATAAAAAGGCCGAAACTGAGTTTATAAGTCAGTATTACTATATCGAAGTTATTTTTCAGCATTTAATAGCCAATGCCATAGAAGCATTTGAAGATAAGAAAGGAGGGGAGTTAAAAATTTCTATCGATTCAAATATGAATAATGAATTGGTGCTTGAATTTAGAAATAACGGCCCAACAATTCCAGATGATTTTTGCGAGAAAATGTTTAACATGTTTAACAGAGGCAAGAAGATTGGGAACCATCCTGGTTTGGGGCTATACCTCGTGAAAAAGACTGTTGAAATTCTTGGAGGAAATATTATTTGCTTCAACGAATCAAACGAAGTATGTTTCCGATTAACCTTACCCAACATGGTTCACCTAAGAGAAATTGCCTAAATTTTTTAAACTCTTCAATTAGCCAAAAGCTAATCTTCAATATCATCTAACCTCTCAATCCCCACATAATACAAATCAAAACCTTCTTTGTAGTTATATATAGATTGCTTTAAAATTATAAATGAGATTTGGCACTGACCTTATACCAATTTGAATGGTAAATACTCTTATTTACATATTGGATGAGAAAATGAATCATGCAGAATTTAAGGCTTCTAAAAAATAATAAAGGCTAATTTTAAAAGCCACTTAAATGTAGTTTATCTATTGGACTATCACACATTAAAAAGATAGTTCATCAAAAGCTCCAAGTTTTATGCAAGGTTATTTCTTTATACGTGGCATACTGTGTTATTTTCCTCTTGGCTAATCATTTTCATGTGTACCTTTCCTGTATTGGTATTAAATAGTATTCTCCTTCCTAAAGTACCTCCAACTTGTATTACTTCAATCTTGATATTCAGCTCTTTGAGTGTTCTAATAGCTATTTCTGCATTTTTGTCGCCAATATTAAAAACACAGTTCTTTCTGGTCATTCCTCCAAATACTTTTGCAACCAAATTCTTTCGTAGCGCTCCTTTTTTTTCCATCTCAAACACTAATTTTTTGGTTGATATATTGCCAAATTTTAGCGTTGCAAGACCATTTCCATCCCAAACAGGCAATAGATAATGATTTATACCGGCAATTTTATTTTCAGAATCATATAAACATACTGAAACACATGAACCTAAAATTGTAGTAATTTCATATTGATTGTTTGTAACGAACAGGCAAGAGGGTAATAAAAAATGCTTATTCATAACTGTTGTATGTTTAAATGGCTAAAAACAAATCTGCAATCATTTCGGTCTAGGTATTCAAGAGCATCCATTCATAAAGATGGATAGTGTAATCCCATGTTTACAGCACTTCTTATTATAATTTTTTTCTCTAACTTTTGACTCTGATTTTTTTAAGGTTGATTTTGAAGCTGTTCAAACCTGTCAAAAATATTATCTATGTCTTCAGTATCTTACAGCAATATAAGGCACATTTTATATGTAGGACACTATGCCTTTTTTATAAATTTTACTATGTGATTTTAATCTCATTGTTAAAACTCAAATTTTATTCTTACATTTTGCATGTGGAGCTAGAGGGCATTTAAACAAATACCAATAAATGGACAGTGACATGTATGTTATCTAAATATATACTCTCCTTTGCTTCCATATATGTGTATCTTGTAATTATATGTTAAATATGTAATACCAAAAATAGAGACCTAATTAACAGATTGTACTCTTCTGGATAATCACTTTATCGATCTCAGAATAGAAATACAAACCGAAGTAAAACAGTTAAAAAAGCCGTTTTATGGCGTCAGAATTAGAAATATTGTAAAATAAACCAAGCATCACGTAACATAATAGAATGTTGAAGATGTCTCAAAAGTGTACTCAAGAAAAAAACACAGGTTATTACTTCCCCTCCAATAACTGATAAATTCTATTCCGGTAGGTCTGACCAATGGGAATTTGATGATCTTTTAGGTAGACTAGATTTCCTTGGATGAGCTTAATTTTATCAGTAGCTACCAGAAAGGATTTATGAATGCGTAGAAAGTTTTCTTTGGGCAGTAAGGTTTCTAAGTTGGAGATTTTTTCATGACTCAGAATCATTTCTTCCGTCAAATAAACCTTGGAATAATTACCAAAGGCCTCAACGAATAATATATCACCAGTACTAATTTGATGATGCTTCTTATCACCCTTTAGAAAAAAACGACTATGCTGCAAACTATTGATATTGATAGATTCCGGAGAGCTTGCTATTTCTGTTTCAAAGACTTTATTGACCGCCTTTAAGAAACGTGACAAAGAAAAAGGCTTGAGCAGATAGTCAATTATATCTAATTCATAACCCTCTAAAGCATATTCTTTGTAGGCAGTAGTCACAATAATTTTAGGTGGCTGAGGCAAAGTTTTTAACCACTCAAAACCTGTCAGCTTAGGCATATTGATGTCCAAAAAAATTAAATCTACTTTTTGCTCGGCAACTATGGCAGAAGCCTCCAAAGCATTGTAAGCATTGTTTATTTTTCGTAAATGAGGAAGTTCTGCACAATAGCCTTCAATGATGCGGTGTGCGATGGGTTCATCATCTATGATTAGATAGTTCATAAGATCTAATTTCTAAGCTTAATGTGTAGGTATCAGTCGTTTTTGTAATCTCTATTTGATGTTGATTAGGATAAATAAGCGCGAGCCTTTTCTTTAAATTCATCAATCCGATTCCTTCCGGTTTCTTTATTTTGGATTCGAAATTATTGCTTATTTGGAAAAATAGGCTTGTAGATGTTGTACTGATTTCAAGTGCTATAAATGCATGCTTTGCTATGCTTTCCACGCCATGTTTAAAAGCGTTTTCTAAAGGAACAACCAATAATAAAGGAGCAATTTTCTGTGCGTGTTGAATGTCTTTTTGAAGCGTAATTTCAACTTTTTTCTGGTAACGAATTTTATGTAACTCAATATAATCTTCTAAATAAGCGACTTCATTTTCCAGAGGCACATATTCCGCTTTTCCATCGTAAATTGTATAGCGCATGATGTCAGACAACTTCAGGATCATGGTCGGTGCCAGCTCCGATTTTTCTACCGTCAGTCCATATAAGTTATTCAAAGTATTGAAGAAAAAATGAGGATCAATCTGATTTTTGAGTACCATTAATTCTGCCTTTGCTTTATCCGATTTGAGTGTTCTTAACCAACGCCATTGCTCGTAAACCCACAAAGCAGCTAAAACCGGAATAGGAATTAACAGAAAATTGAGAAAATTCTGGTGATGATTCTCTATGTAATCTGGTGAAACTCTATAGATGAAGAAGTAAGATAAATTTGCACCATAGACAGAAAGGATGGCGATTTTATATTTTTTGAAAAATTCAGGCAATATCAGGTAAGCTACCCCCAACCAAAACAGAATCAACAGCGGAAAAGTAACAGGGTTGAATGGAATGTACATATAACGCTCTACCACCACTACTGCAACGAGTAACCCTAAAACCACTAAAATTTTATAAATGGGAAATTTTTGAATTAAAAAAGTAAGCACCAGCCAACAAAAAACAACACTGAGGATGTTTATTGAAATGTAAACAGGTGTGGAGACGTAAGCGGGACTAATTATGAATAAACCTGCTCCACTGAGCATGATGGCCAATCCAATAGCAATGATTCCTCCTTTTATTAAAGCTTTGTAATACTTTTGAAGAAAACCATGCATAATACTAAACGTTGTTATGGAGCTCCTTTTAAGATAGCTAAATATCGTATCCACAAGATATTTTGGTTTTTGAATTCGTGCAATCCTTTGCTTTTAAAAATAGCGCTCCCACCGATGTTAAAAAAATAAACTTGATAAAAGCTACCATTTTCGTGTCCAACAATATTATTTTTTCATTGAATTAGATTGATGTCTTTTTGGAAAGAGTGTATGTGCGTTTCGGCTCAGTTAATCATTATAAATTGGTTATCAATAAAAGGAAATTGAGGTTTGAATCAAATTTAAAAACTAAATAATGAGTGCGTAGAAATCTCTTAAGAAGTTTTCAACCACTATTCAAACATCAAACATTATCATGAAAACTTTCCTTAAGGTTTTAAAGTGGAGTGGCATTTTGTTCTTATCCCTTTTGATACTAATCATTTTAGCTGGTTTATCACTTCGCTTATTTAGTCCCGAACCACATCCACCTATGGGGCAACTCGTTGATATTGGTGGGTTCAAACTTCACATCAATAGTTCCGGAGAAAAAAGGAATAAACCAACACTGGTTATTGAAGGGGGTGGGGGCTTATCCACCGAATTCTTTCATTGGCTGAATGAAGGTCTTAAGGACACCATGAGAGTTGTCCGTTATGACAGGGCAGGAATCGGTCACAGTGATAAATGCACTACACCACGCAATCCCGAAACTATTGCCCGTGAGTTACATACCCTCCTAGAAAAGGTCGGAGAATCACCTCCTTATATTATGATGGGGCATTCGCTAGGAGGGCCATATATACGTGTATTTACAGAGTTGTATCCTGATGAGGTAGTAGCCATGTTTTTTCTGGATGCCACCCATCCTGACCATCTTGAGCGATATAATGCTCCGAAACCATCTTCCTTAAAGTATAAGGTATATGTTCAGTCATTAGAAGTGCAGGCTATTTTAGCAGGTATAGGTATTATATCTCTTTATGATAAGTTTTTCGGGTTTCCCTATTTCGGTGAAGGACTCCCTGATGAGACAAATAAACAGATAAAGGAATTTTTAAAGAATGGAAAGGTATTTCGAGCATATAAAGAGGAAATGAAATATTACCACGGCACATTAAAGCGCTCTGGTGAAATCGAGGATTTCGGAATATTGCCTATCAGGGCTTTTTCTGCCATGCCAGAACATAGCAACTCTGAAGAGAATAAACCTGAAAAGAGCCCAAAGGTAGGAGACCATAAGGATTATGCTGAACTTTCCACCAACGGGAAATACATTGGAATTATAGGAAATCACACCTCTATTTTCACCAAAAAGGGAAATGCCGATATCATCTGCAAGGAAGTAATTCAGCTCTTAGAAGAATTGAAATATTGATAAGTTGAATTACAATGGTGACTGTAATTGTCAGATGCTGAGAATAAATCAATAAACTACATTCAATCGAGTAATAAAACCCATGCTGGGCTTAGTGAGACTATAAGGTTTTTGGCAACTTATTTTTCTTGCGACCTACCTTTTATTGCTGTTAAACCAGCAAAGTTTTTATCTTAGTATTGGTAGCAATTATAAATTACAAATTCAATACTTTCCAATGAAAAATTACATTCTAGCTGTTGTACTGCTCTTTGCAGCAATAAGCTTATTGAAAGCTCAACAGGAGGACAAAATATTTGTAGAGCAACCAGAGCTACTTTTCTCTGGCGGTCAAGGCCTTCTTTTAGAGGGACCCACTTTTTCACCAAAGGGGTTTCTTTATTTCACTGATTTGATTGGCTTTTCAATGAACCCGGGGGATAAGACAAGCTTGATATGGAAATATGATGTTGAGAATAAAAAAGCTAGTGTGTACCGATCTCCGAGTGGACAGGCAAATGGAATGATGGTTGACAAGCAAGGCAGGCTAGTGGTGTGTGAAGGCTCTTTATTTGGTGGCAGGAGGATTACTCGAACAGATTTGAAGACAGGTATTAGTGAGTTAATAGTAGGATTATACAATGATAAGCCATTTAATGGCCCCAATGATATTGCGATTGATGAACAGGGTAGAATGTATTTTACAGATCCTAAATTTATGGGACACGAAATCATGGAGCAACCTGTACATGGGATATATAGGGTAGATACTAATTTAACGACCCAGCTTATTATAGAGGATATTAAACAACCTAATGGAATCATTATTTCACCTGATCAAACAACTTTGTATATATCCACATCTAATAAAAGTAGTGCGTTACTAGCTTATGATATAACATCTGAAGAGCAAGTAAAATTTAAAGGTAAGATAGCTGATTTTGGCCCCTCAATTGGTGATGGTATGGCGGTTGACACTGATGGAAATATATATGTAGCACATCCGATGCAAAATAGATTAGCTGTTTATACTACTAAAGGAGGAAAAATTGATGAGATTAGACTACCAAACGAACCAATTACAAATATGGTGTTTGGAAGAGGTGAAAATAGTAATACTTTATTTATTACTACCGGAAAAAATTTATACTCCATAAAGACATCAAAAAAGGGGTATAATTTACCTTTTGAAAAATAAAAGCTACCAATTGAGTAGACGGTTGACTACCAAATGGTAGTCAATGCGCCTCTCTGGCGAGTGCCTCACACCACCCAGCATACGGTTTTCTTACTGTGCGGTTCATTGAATCTGAAGACGGAATTCCAAGTAATAGTCCAACATAGATTTGTAACCTTTTCTTTTC
>PBYL01000087.1 GCA_002729595.1 Thalassovita sp.
GCATTAAAAATATGCACATGGTCTAAACCAATATTGGTAATGAGTGCTACTTCTGGTAAGATAATATTTGTTGCATCTAACCTACCTCCTAAACCAGTTTCGACAATGGCGATATCTATATTTTGCTTTGCAAAGTAATCAAAAGCCAAAGCTACTGTTACTTCAAAAAAAGATGGTTGAATTTCTTCTATTGTAGCTTGGTATGTCGTAATCCACTGAGCAATAAACTCCTCTTCTACCTCATTACCATTTATTTTAATCCTTTCCGTAAAGCTTTTAAGATGAGGAGAGGTATAAAGACCAGTTTTATTTCCAGCTTGTTGCAAAATGGCAGCTAGCATATGAGAAGAGCTTCCCTTGCCATTAGTTCCTGCTACATGAATAGATTTAAATGCATTTTGGGGGTTTCCAAGTTTTTGACATAGCTTCAGGATGTTGTAAAAACCGGGTTTGTATGCCTTATCACCCGTTTTCTGAAAAAAGGGCAAACAGGCATACATAAAATCAAGGGCTTCCTTATAGTTCAATTCAAAAAGATTAAACTTGCGTATTTATCTTGCAGTGATGATAAAAGTAATTCTACCAGTGGTAATTCTTGGTGGATCGATCATATCACTTTCTTGCTCAAAGATCAAATCCATAATTGCATTTTTATAGGAGTTAATTACGTTTCTATCTGCAATATCTGAATAAACTCTTTCAGCACTAATTACTTCACCTTCATCATCAATCTTTACTTCGAAAACTAGCTTACCAGTCATAGAAGAATTATCTACTACTTTTGGTGCGCTTTCCCACTGCCAGCCTGGCATATCAAGAGATGAACCTCCAGAACCGCCGCCACCTAGTAAGGCATCCGAGTTTAGGCTACCATTTTGCTTACCTTGGTCGCCTGTACCAGTAGTATTACCATTGCTGTTTTTCTTATTTTCATCAGCTGTACCTTCTCCTCCAAGTAAAGTAGCCGGGTTTGCTTCTTTTTTCTTTTCCTCTACTTTTTTCTCCTCAGCTTTTTCTTTAACCTCTTCTTTTTTTACTTTTTCTTCTGGCACTGCTTCTACAGACTCTTCCACTTGGGCATCTGTAACAGCTACTGTTTGATTTGGCACTTCTGTATTATCTACAGTCTCGTTAGACTCTTGTACAGGTTCTACTTCTTGTACAGTTTGGTTATTTTCTGTAACAGGTTGTATTGTTTCGGGAGTTGGTTTGGCTTCATCCAGACTTTCGTTAAGGTTTGCCGGAGCTTTGCTTTGCGCATCTCCAGAGCCAAAATCATCAGTTCCGAAATTTATCTCCATGCCATAATCTGTAATAGGCTCTATAGATGGGCGCCACACTACCATATTCATCAAAAACACAATGAATAAAGCAAATATGATCACTCCTGTAACCATGCCTATATTTCTGGCTTTGCGTTCTTCAGCTTTTAGATCATACATATCTTGCTGCTTTTTGTGAATAAAAAATTAATCAGGTTTTGTTGCAAGAGTTACTTTAGCATTTAGCTTGGTTGCAATTCCGGCTACGTTTACCAGATATTGCACTGGCACGTCTTTATCAATCGAAATTACAACAACTCCTTGCTCCTCTCCTGATAACTGGTAACGCAATTCGTCTTCTAAAAGATCAAATGGAATGTTTACTTCATTCACATAGTATTTAAAATCTTTATCTATACCTACATTAATTTTAGGCAAAACCTTCTTAGAAGCCTTGCTAGAAGGCACGCTTATGTCGAGTCCAGAAGGAGTAACAAAGTTTGATGTAAGCATAAAAAAGATCAACAACAGAAATATCATGTCTGTCATTGAAGACATATTAAAATTGGGATCAACTTTATTTTTAGACTGAAAACCCATAATATTTTTATTTGATTATCTGTGTAAAGATTGAAACAGGTATTACCTGAAACTGTTTAGTTAGGTCTTTGAAGCAGGTCTATAAACTCAATAGATGTTACTTCCATTTTGTGGATTACCTCAGATACCTGTCTTACTAAATAGTTGTAGCACACATAAGCCAAAATACCAACAAATAGACCTCCAGCAGTGGTAATCATCGCTTCGTAGATACCAGAAGAAAGTAATTTAGGGCTTACAGAACCTTCTTCTTGGGAAATCGCAATAAAGGCGTTAATCATACCGATTACAGTACCAAAGAAACCGATCATTGGTGCTGCACCAGATATAGTACCTAAAATTGAAATATTCTTTTCTAGTCTGTAGATTTCAATCTTACCTACGTTTTCAACAGCAGCTTCAATATTTTTTAATGATGAACCAATGTGTGTTAAACCTGTAGTAAGCATGCGAGACATTGGTGTAGTAACCTCACGGCAAGCAGCTGTAGCACCATCAATATCACCTCTTAAAACAGCAGTATTTACTTTATTCAATAATGGCTCAGGATCTCCCTGCGCTTTTTTAAGAAGAATTAATCGCTCAATAAAAACTACAAGGGCTACCAATGCCAATACTCCAAGTATGGCCATAATCCATCCCCCTTTCGTCACCAATTCCCAAAGTTCTATTTGATCTTGTAATACAGGGCTGGTGATTCCCTCTTTTACCACATTAAGCGTATCCTCTGAAGGCTGTAGCATGAGATTCATTGATTTAGTTGAGATTATTTATATTAATGGTATAAAAATGCATCTAATAAGAATGCTTGAAAAAATCTTAATTTTTTAAAAAATAAGGCTTATCAAATTAAAACAAACTTATATAATTTTTCAAACGAAAAACCTGAGAAATGTTTAATTCTTAAAATTTTTTCAGCATTTAACAGGCATTAACATTTTATTATTCTATAGTAAAAGCTATCTAAAAAATACTATCAGAATTTGAATACCCAAATGCTATCGTAATCGCCTTTAGCATCTTGTACTTTTTTGTCTGCATCAGATTTACTAGCAAAATCTGCTAATGAAACTCTGTATTTACCCGGACCAGCTTCTACCACTTTAGCATCTGAGTAACCTTGAGCAACTAGTTTTTGTCTTCTTTTCATAGCATTCTCTTTATCAGGATAACTAGCAATACTCAAATAGTAATGACCTGTTTTAGAATCGACAAATGCTTCAGAAGAACTAGATAATGGATTTGAAACAGGAGGTTTCACTTCTTCTTTAGGCGCTTCTTCCTTTTTTTGATCTTCAGCAGTTGTATTATCAGTACCCTCATCTGTTGATTCAGAAGTAGTTTCGGCAGTACTATCTGCTATATTATCTTCTGTAACTGCATTATTTGTTGAATCGCTTGTTACATCAGAATTAGCAGTATCATCAGCTTTATCGCCACCGAAAATACCAGCTTCTGCACTAGCAAGCATATTTGTTGCTTTGGTTCTGGCTCCTTCGTCGATCATCAACCAAACGGCTAACAATACGATAATGATAGATGGGATTAAAATAGCCCACAAAGTAGCTTCTGGAAACTTCTTAGCTTTTTCTTCTTCTTCCTCTTCGGTTACAGTTTCGTCTGTAATGATTTCGTCTTCGCTTAATGGAGTAAGTGTCAATTTAGGCAAACCGAAGCTATTACCACTAAAAGAAGCTCCTTCGTTTTTAAAGGTGATGTTTCCGTATAAACCTTTTTCAAAAACACCAAAGCCATCTATGGCATAAGTATCGTTTTGGTTTACTTCTTCTTTTACCTTCTCACCAAACTCGTTTACTTCATCCACCACCTCTTCTCTATCTCTTTGAGTTTTGGCCATGATAAATTCTACCAAAGAATCTTCCGCATCACCATAACCAATATCATCAATAAATACTATCTCAGAAGATGGTGGTTTGAGAATGCCAGTTTCTTCATCCATATGCGCACTTACAGGTTGGGAAGTAAAGGTACCGAAACCCGGAACAGACACTGTGTTTTTTTCCTGTAAAGCTTCTGCTAAAAAATCTGAAATCATTACTATAAAAATTTGAAGCCCTAAAATGTATAAACCGCTAAATGGAATAAATTGTATTTTTTTTAGCTAAGAATTGCTATTTTCTATTAAAAATCGATTAAAACCCAAAACTATTTAATCGGTAAGTCACTCCCAACAATACATTTATTCCTTTGCGATCATAATACAAATATCTTTCGTATTTTTTTGATATAATATTATTTAAAGCCATAAAAGCTGAAAAATTACTATTAATTACATAGTCGGCTTTTAGGTTTAAGTCTATTATACTATTTAAATCAATTGTATTACCGGTAACAGGTTCTAGTGCTTGTAAGCCAGACATGTGATAAAAGTCTAGATTTAAAAACAACTTATCCTGATGGTTGTAACTAGCTGAAAGGGTATTTACCAAACTCGGACGGTGGAATGGCGCATCCAATGAGTCTGTTCCATAGTTATAATAGTTGGTACTGTAAACCGCACGAACTGGACCAATATCAGCAGATGCTTCAACTTTTAAGTTTAATACACCTACCCCACTATTTTCATAAAATACATCAAACTTAGACTGGTCTGCATCACTATTTATAAAGTAATATAAGTTTTTAATACTGCTATAACCTGCTTCTGCTTTAAAACCAAGTTTGCCATTTGGAGCAGTTTCTACACCAGCTGCTAATTCTATTTGCTTATCGGTATGTGCTAAAGCGACATTTGGCCCAATAAACGGATTCTCTCTGCTTAAGCTTCTTAGTGTAACCTGTTCTAAACCTCCGGTTAGTCTTCCGTAAAGTGCTACTTTATCTTCAATTAAGCCATACTTTGCGTGAATATCTGGGTAGATTCTGAATCTATTTTTAACAAAAGTAGAATCACCATTGTAAGCAATCTTAACACCTGCAGTAATATTGAACTGATCGTACTGATAGTGATATGCACCACCCATTAAGAATAAGTTTCTGTTTACTTTGGCAGAATCGTTCTTAGATGCAAAAATAAAATTCGCATTTACATCAATAAAAGACTCGTCGCTAAATTCGTATTTGCCTTTTCCGTGAAGGTTTAGGTTAGTTTCTGAAGCTTCATAACTATCACTAAGTGCATAAAAATCAACACCAGCTTCGTAATGAATATCAGCTAATGGATCGTCGTTCATAAAACTGGTTCCGATATCAAATACATTATAAACCTGCTTGATATTATCTACATCGAAATCTGCTGCCAATGGAATGGTATCGTAACCATAAAAATGTACAGCATTTCTTTCGTATCCGATATTACCTTTTAGAATTCCACCAGTTAAAAAGTACTTTCCAGAAAGGTCGATACTGTTATAACTGTTTGCAGAGTTTTCTTTGTCAACCGGTCCTCGTTGAGAAGAGAGATGTTTTACATTACCTCCATATTGAAAGATACCTTCATCACCACCGTAGTAATGGCCTTCTAAATAAGTGGTAAAGTAGTTACCTAAACCAGCTTTTAGATATCCATCAACTGGTTGTAAATAATCTTCTGCGGGTCTTCTTAACTGAGCTGCATCAAGATCTGGCATAATGCCGGGTAAATCTAGCACTAGCGGATTTAAGCTATATTGTTGTGGTGCTGTGCTCCTTTCTCGCTCAATTTTTTGCATTTTATCGAGCTGCTTTGGCTTTGTAGGCAATTCCAGCACACTTTCTTTTTCAATGAGTAATCGGGCATCGTTTAGGTCACCACCTTCTTCCCACTGTTGAGACATACCTTGCAAAACAGCTATTAACATCAAAAAAGTTGTCAGTCCTATTCTTATCTTTATATTCATCCTCAAAATGAAATATTTTTATTGATAATTTTAATCAGTATTTAGTCTATTTCTGCAAGTCTGTTTGCAGCTCTTTCTTTTACACCAGGATCGTTACTGTACTCTACAATAGATTCCAGTGTAGCTTTAGCCTGAAAGTTATTATCCAGACTGATGTAGTTCTCAGCAATAATTAAGAAGGCTTCGTACACCCACTCAGTATAAGTTTCATACTTGTTCTTCACTTCTATCATCGCTTGTGTACTTCCTTCGAAGTTACCTTTCTTTCTAAATGCAAGACCTATATTGTATTGAGCTTCAGCAGCATATTTATCTTGAGCTAAAGCAATGGCTTTTTCAAACTGAGAGATGGCTGCATCAGGCTCGTTTTTAGCCAAAAGCACTTTGCCTTTGTAAAGCTCAGCAATGTTGATGCTACCAGTAAGATTTTCGTTGATGATCTGATCTGCATAATAACCTGTAGCTTCAAGATCATTTATTTCGAAATAAGATTTAGTAAGACCGATTAAAGCATCTTTAATGTATCTTTTCTTACTAGCAATTTGTTGAAGTTCACCGTATTTTTCAGCAGCTACTGAGTAATTTCTACGCTGGTATTCCAAATCGGCTACGTTTCTCACTGATCTTTCTTTGTAATCTCCTTGTACCTGATTGTAGCTTTGGATAGCATTACCCAGATCGTTCAACATTTCATAAGAGAAACCTAGTTTGTAATAGGCTTCATAAGTATAAGCTGTTGTTGGAGTTGTTTGAATAAACTGCGTAAGCGTTTGAGTAGCTTGTTGGTAGTTCTCATCGGTAAATGGTTTTTGAGCACTTTCAAACTGAGATTTAAGTACTACTTCGCTACCTGCATAAACCGTTGAGAATTTATTTACATAATCTTGCAAATCGTAAATAGGGAAACCACCTCCATTAATCTCTTGCAATGATTGAATAGCTGTTTCTGCTAGAGATTTATTCGACATAAACTCATCAAGAATTCTTTTATAATCAGCTACCGCAGTTTGTTGATTGCCATTCGCACTCGCTGCCAATGCTCTCTTTGCCAAAGCATAAGGAACTACTTGACTCTGCGGATATTCATTAATTAATGAAGTATAATGTTGATTAGCCTCATCTCTTCTTCCATTTTCGAAGTAAATCTCTGCTTTATTAAACAAGGCTTTATCTCTGTAAGTAGAAGTAGTATACTGAGTAATTACTGCATCAAAATTAGCAACTGCATCATTCAACTTATTCAAGAATCTAGAAACCTGCCCTTTTTGGAAGTATACATAGTCAGGTTCAATAGTGCTGTTTTGCAATGCTGCATCGTAATATTCCATTGCCTGCTGGTAACTTTTCATTACATAATAGCAGTCTGCCAATCTCACTAAAGCATCTACTTGCTTTGTAGGTGATGATGTAGCGGTGGCATTTTGAATGTATTGCAAGAAATATCGAGATGCGCTATTGTAGTTCTTATTGTTATAATAAGCATAACCAATACCATAAGTAGTTTCTGAAAAAACAGGGTCTGCTGGAGAAACTTTGCCATAATACATAATGGCAGAATCATACTTATTTCCTATTGAATAAGTTTCGCCTAACCAGTAGTTTGCAGAGTTGGTAATTGTTGGGTTTACCTTATAAGTTAATGCATTTTTTAATGAAGCTACAGCAGTTCTATAGTTTGCATCATTAAACTCTTGCACTGCTTTATTAAAAGCTATTTCTTGATAAGCTTCTTGCAGTCTACTACTCTTATTATTCACCTTTTCTAAATAAGAAAGTGCTCGATCGTAATTCCCAGTATTAAGAAATGCTTCACTGGCAAGTGAGTAAACTTCTTGAGCGTGAGTTCCATTAGCAAATTGAGACAAATAATCTTCTCCACCACGAATGGCTTCGGTAAATTGCCCCATATCGTAAGAAACCTTTACATAATAGTATGCTGCCTGTTCTTGCACTTCAGGAGAAAAATTCATTTTTCTACATCTATCAAATGCTAGAATTGCAGGCTCTTTTTTATCTGCAGCGATGTAGGCTAAACCCAAATGGAAAGCGCCAGCTTGCCCGAGCGTATCTTCACCATTGGCAGCTACAGAAAGAAAATCGATTGCTTCTTCTGGTTTGCCACTTTTTAATTTTGTATAACCAATTCTATAGTTTGTTCCTCTATCTTCAGGCTTAGGAACTTCACTCAAATACTGATCAAAATAAGTAGCTGCATTATTAAAATCGGTTCTAATAAAGTAGCATTCACCTGCTAATAAGGTTAGCCCTGGAGGAGGATCGTTTGTAACTGAATTTGCCAGCTCCAAAACCTCATTATATCGTTGTTGCCTATAGTAAATAGCAGCAATCAATTCTAAAGATTTATCTCTGTAGTTAATGTCTTCTCTAGATCGGTGCAGGTAACTAAGCGCTTCTTCGTTGTCTCCTTCTTTGTACGAAATAAAACCTGAATAATAGCTAGCAGCAGGCGCATATTGATGTGTACTGTTACTTACTAAAGCCAGATAATTTTTGGCTCTGTCGTACCTTTCGAGAACAAAGAATGTATAACCCAACTTAAAAGCTACCTCAGCATCGCTATCGTCGCGAACACTTTCTAGGTTAGTATGCATAAAGTTTTTTAAGGCTTCTTCATACTTACCTTGGTCAAAGTAATAGCTCCCAAGATAATAATAGGCTCTTTGAGCTTTTGGATGTGTTGGGTAATTGGCTATAAAGTTTCTGATGTTTACCTCAAAGTCAGACTGTTCGAGTTCGAGTGCACAAATTCCTTCGTAGAATGCAGATTGAATATAATATTCTTCTGAAGGATCACCCGAAACTGTCATGTATTCTCTGAACTTTACCTGAGCTGCTCTGTATTGTTCTTTGTCGAACAACTCAAAAGCATCTCTGTAAATTCTGTTATCTGCTACATCAGCCTGTGTATTCTGAGAAAATGAATTGCTTGTTACAGAAACTAGTAAAATTAAAAAAATGAATATGTGCTTCAGCATAAATACTTCTGGAGTAAATTGATTGTTTTAGGACTAATTGGTCAGTTTATACAGTAAAATTTCAAATTAAAATAATTAATCAGACGGGTCGGAAAAAAAATCTATGTCATTTCCAAAAATTCAATTAAACCCTATATAACATTATTCCGCGATAAACGGCTTAGTAGTAAAAAAAGTTATAAATCTTATTGTTTATACCTTAAAAATATCCAAAAAATTAAACCGGACAAATATAATTTATTTCATGGGTAATGCAGAAGAGTTTAGCACTTCTATAAAAAAATCCACACAATTTTATTGCCATTAGATATTTTTTCAGGATAAAAACAGTATTTTAATGGATGAGTAAACAACCAGTCTAGAATTTACCTCAACTATCATTTATTAAACAAAATAAAATAAGGAATTTTTTTAGTTGCATCTTTCGTTTAACCAGCTTAAGAGGGATTAGTTATAATTTTTTCAAAATTCTCAACCTGTCCTCTTATAACAAAAACTACCAATTTTTGATTACCATTAGTAAATATGTAAATTATTAACCAGACAAAACTTAAATGAAAGCGAGACAAATTACGCTTGCCGATTTAGCGAAAGAATTAAATGTGAGCTCTGCTACAGTATCCAGAGCCCTTAAAGATCACCCTGACATTAGTCTCGAAACTCGACAAAAAGTTAAAGACCTAGCCCAAAAGTTAAATTACAGACCAAATTCAATAGCTCAAGGCCTTAGAAAGCAAGAATCTAAAATATTGGGTGTAATTATTCCAGAGATTGTTCATCACTTCTTTTCTTCTGTAATAAGTGGCATTATGGAGGCTGCAAATGCTGCAGGTTACAGAGTAATGATTTGCCAATCTATGGAAATGTATTCTAAAGAAGTGGAAGATGTTGAAGCGCTGTTTTCTAGCAGAGTAGATGGCATTTTGATTTCTTTAGCCAATGAAACTGCAAACATCGATCACCTAAGAAAAATGAAGAATTATGGCTTGCCAATCGTCTCATTTGACAAGGTTTGCTATGATATGAAAGATCATTCTATGGTGATTATAGACGATTTTGAAGGTGCATATAATGTAATTGAACATTTAATTGATGCTGGATATGATAGAATCGCCCACTTACACGGCCCTTTAAACCCGATTACAAGCCAGAATAGATTAAATGCTTATCTCAAAGCATTAAAAGACCATAACATTCCAAAAAATGAAGATTACATTGTCGGATGTGATAAAGTAACTCAGCAAGAAGGCTATGAGATTACAAAACAATTGATAAATATGCCGAATAGGCCAAATGCTGTTTTTGCAGTAACAGATTTAGTAGCCATTGGGGCAATGGTTGCCATAAAAGAAGCAGGCTTAAGAATTCCTGAAGACATCGCAGTAGTTGGTTTTAGCGATTGGGCAATGGCTTCGGTGGTTGAGCCGGCACTTACTACAGTAGCTCAACCCGGTTTCGAGATGGGTAAAATAGCCACCTCATTACTGATTGATGAGATAAAGTACCTACACAGCGATTCTGAGCAGGATTATAACTATCAAACTAAGATTTTAAAAACTAAGCTTATGATTAGAGAGTCTACTGTAAAAACTTCTGTACTGGCTTCTTAATTTTAAGGAGTCGGTGTTCTCGATTCACTTAGCATTAAAAGTATATCTTCTACATATTCTCTGTTATTAGACAAACGGGGCACTTTATGTTGCCCCCCTAATTTTCCTCTTCGCTTCATCCAATCGTAAAAGGTATTTTTAGGAAGTTCTACCACCTCTAGCATTACCAAAGCTAAATCGTGAGCTCTTTTAGCATCGTAATCAGAATTGATTTTTCTGAGTGTTTCGTCTAATGTATTTCTGAATAACTCTTTATTATCAGGAAGTTTTTCAAACTCAATTAACCATTGATGGCCACCCTTTTTTCCTGTTTCCAAATAAACTGGTGCTACAGTAAAGTTCACTACTTCTGCACCAGAAACTTTACACGCTTCGGTTAGTGCCTCCTCCGCATTTTCTACAATTACTTCTTCCCCGAAAGCATTAATAAAGTGTTTGGTTCTACCAGATATTTTGAATCTATATGGAGAGGTTGATGTAAATCTAATTGTATCGCCAATTTTATAACGCCAAAGTCCAGCATTGGTAGAAATAACTACTGCATAGTTCTCTCCCACTTTTACATCTGCTAAACCAATTGTGTTAGGATATTCTTTATCAAACTCGCTACTTGGAATAAACTCATAGAATACGCCATAATCCAGCATTAAAAGCATCTCGTTAGGCTTGTCTGTATCTTGCATTCCGAAGAATCCCTCTGAGGCATTATAAATTTCGAGGTAATTCATATCTTCCTTTGGGATGAGCTTTTTAAATGTTTCTCTGTATGGGTCAAATGCTACAGCACCATGAGAAAACAATTCAATATTTGGCCAAACTTCTGCAATATTATCTTTACCAGTGATCTCAAGAATTCGCTCTAAAAGTACGATTGTCCAAGTAGGTACACCAGAAATATTTGTAATATCTTCTTCGGTGGTTAAGCGAGCCATTTTTTCGATCTTCTCCTCCCAGTTGTCCATAAGAGCAACTTCGATACCTGGCGCACGCATATATTCTGCCCAAATTGGCAGGTTTTTCATAATGATTGCCGAAACATCACCATAATACATTTTGGGGTTTAATTCATTTTTTTGATAGGTACCACCAATTCCAATGGTTTTACCAGCAAAAAGTTTTGTATCAGGTTTCTTGTTTACATACAACGAAACCAAATCTTTTCCTCCTTTAAAATGGCATTCTTCGAGCGACTCGTCTGTAACTGGAATAAATTTACTACGGGCATTTGTAGTACCAGAAGACTTTGCAAACCACTTTACTTTGGTTGGCCAAAGTAACTGCTGCTCTCCATGCATCATTCGCTCAATGTATGGAAAAAACTGTTCGTAACTGGATACTGGAACTCGCTCTTTAAACTGCTCATAACTACTTATATCTGAATAACCATATTTTTTTCCCCATTCAGTATGTCTGGCCATTCCAATGAGGTAATCAAAAATATTCTCCTGTACTTCATGTGGATTATCCATAAATTCTTGGATCTGGGTAATCCGCTTGCTCATTATCCAGTTAAAAAAAGAGTTCAGTATTTCCATGTGACGTTTACTTTTGCTAGTCGCTGATATCTATAGTTTTCAGCTTAAATTCTGCACTTTTCTTAAATGCTTTATTTAGTCTATTAATATAATAATATTATTTATCAGAATACTTAGACGTGATAAAAATACAGTTTACCCAGTAAAAAGTAATCTTCTATTTAATCTTCAAATATCTTTCTTTTAAACTCATATTTTTCACCCAAATAAGCTGATCTTACGACTGGGTCAGCTACGAGTTCTTCTGGCACTCCTTCTCTCAAAATACTTCCCTGCGACAAGATATAAGCTCTAGAAGTAATAGAAAGCGTTTCTGTCACATTGTGGTCAGTTATTAGAATACCAATGTTTTTATGTATCAATTTAAATACAATTCTTTGTATTTCTTCTACCGCAATTGGGTCAACACCTGCAAATGGCTCATCGAGTAATACAAAGTTTGGGTCGGTTGCTAAAGCTCTTGCAATCTCAGTTCTTCTTCTCTCACCTCCAGATAGCACCATACCTTTATTTTTTCTAACATGGGTTAAGCTAAACTCTTCAAGCAAAGACTCCATCTTATCGTATTGCTCTTTTTTAGAAAGCTTGGTCATTTGTAAAGGAGCAAGAATATTTTCTTCTACGCTTAATGTTCTAAAAACAGAAGGCTCCTGCGCCAAATAACCCACACCCAATTTTGCCCGCTGATACATTGGCAATTTGGTGATATCGTCTTTTTCTAAATAAATCTTGCCCTGATTCGGTTTAATCAACCCCACAATCATGTAAAATGTAGTAGTTTTTCCAGCTCCGTTTGGTCCAAGTAACCCAACTATTTCTCCCTGACTCACCTCTACTGAAACATCATTTACAACTTTCCTCCCTTTGTACATTTTGATCAGATGATCCGCTTGAAGTTTCATGCTTCTTTTTTTCAAATTTTAGATATTGAAAAATCCACACCTGTTAAGTTTAGGTAGTTTTAGATCTCAAATTAGCTCAAATACACTCATTTTATATCTATTTATTATTTACATAAATATAAAATCAAATACATTGATTTTGTTTAAAACTAAAATTATATCAGTCATTTTAGCACAATACTAAAACAACTTAGAACCTATTACAGGTGTTTTAACAGTTTCAAAATTAATATAAAAAACAACAGCGAGAAGCTAATATTAACAGCACAGTTAAAGGCAAAATCTTCAATTAAAGTAAGTACATGAAAACCAGCTACTTACAGCCATATTAAAAAAAGTTAAAATATGCATTTATGTTAGCACTGTAAGATTACAGGTATGAGAATAATGCCTTTTAAACACTCTACAGGCTAGAAAACCCACTAGAATTTTATTTGTGTAAAAACAGATAATTTGGTACAAAGAAGTTATACCCCCATTTTTTTAATGTAACTTAGCTAAAGTGTGTTTTAGAAATGTTCGATTTAAAAGTCAATTTCAAACAATTGTTAAAATAAATCGTTTACATAAAATATATTACATACGCCTTTTGCGTTTTAAATTATAATATCCTTACTTTAACAAAACATTCCTACAAACTTTTTTAAGCCATCTAAATCTTAAAATTTCTATATTTTTTGCGGGACAATTGTGTCTTAACACAGGGTTGATCTAAAAAAAATAATAATTTCTAAAGAATTGGTTCTATAATTGAACCAAAAGCTATTACCTATCCTACAAAAGACCAGATAATCCATCGTAAAGCTAATTTATATTCAATCAGTAGAATGGCTGAGCTATGGTAAGAATAAGTCTTTTTCTCATATTACTACAATTCCCTTTTTTCAATAGTGATGTATCTATGAAAAAAGCTGAGTATAGTAATGTTGTTGATTTTAATGTAGTTAAAAAATCTTTTAACAAGAACTACAAAAATTATCAACTGAACATCACATACCCTGAAATAAGAACATCTCAAAACGAAAAGCATTACGATTGGAGCATGCAAGTGCAAGATGTAATGGTTTCGGCTATTTCAGAATTTCAGAAAAATATTAATAAAATCTCAGATAAAAATAGCTTCAGCTACTTAAATCTAGATTATAGCATTTGCAATAGTTATGGTAATGTAATGGGTATTCGCTTTATGAAGAGAGTATATTACCCAGGCATGTCTAAAGTAACTGAGCTTTACCGTACTATTAATTACAATGTTGAAACACAAGAGTTTATCCAACTACAAGACTTATTTAGCGAAAATGTAAATGCCAGAGAATTACTGATTGATATTATTAATAGTAAATACTCCAATTGTAAACTTAATAAGAATACCAGATTAGGTAGCTTCTGCCTCGAACAAGATAACTTATTAATTATCCTTGATGAACATACACTCCCTGATGAGTTCTGCGCTACAGAAGTTAAAATATACTGGGAAGAATTAAGACCATACCTCAAATAAAGACTTATATAAACTGCATATCAACAATATTAAAATCTAAGTTTTTTTAACTTAACATGCAGTTTTTTTGATTAAATATTAAAATACATTTCCTTTGCTATAGAAATTTATTTCCCTCGAAAACTACTTCGAGGGTTTTATTTTTTTGCTAAAAATGCGGTTATTATTAACCAGTCATTTTCTGAATAATTGAATTTGAACATTCAGCAAACATTTTACACATGAAAAGAATCAAGATTAAGAAACTGCTTGAAGGAAGCGAAAAAGACAAACAGGTTAAAGTATCTGGATGGGTACGCACTATGAGGGATAATAAAAATGTGGCTTTTATTGCATTGAATGACGGTTCAACTATTAATAATATTCAGATTGTAACTACTCCAGAAGTTGCTGATGAAGAACTTCTTAAAGATATAAATACTGGTGCTTGTATCTCAGCAACAGGTAAATTAGTAGAATCTCAAGGTAAAGGTCAAGCGTTTGAAATTCAGGCAGATAGTGTTACTATTTTAGGTAAAGCTGATCCTCAAAAATATCCATTACAGCCTAAAAAGCACTCTATGGAGTTTTTGAGAAGTATTGCTCACTTAAGACCTAGAACCAATACGATTAGTGCTGTTTTGAGAATAAGACACGCATTATCTTTTGCTATCCATAAATTCTTTAACGACAAAGGATTTTACTACCTGCATACGCCTATTATTACTGGGTCTGATGCTGAGGGAGCTGGTGAAATGTTTAGAGTAACTACACTAGACATGAACAATCCTCCAAAAGGCGAGGAAGGCAAAATTAACTACAAGGAAGATTTCTTTGGTAAAGAAACTAACCTTACAGTTTCTGGCCAGTTAGAAGGTGAAGTTGGTGCAATGGCTTTAGGTGAGGTTTATACTTTCGGCCCTACTTTTAGAGCTGA
>PBYL01000088.1 GCA_002729595.1 Thalassovita sp.
GTTAGCTCAAACCTTACACTTTTTAATGGTATGCAAATACATAATACCATTAAGCAAAGCCAGCAAAATTACAGTGCCAGCAAAGCTGATATGGAAAAAGCACAAAACGACCTCCAGCTAAATGTGGTTTCTTTGTACTTGCAAATTATGTTTGATCAAGAAAACCTAGATAACTCTCAAAGGTTATTAGGCAATACCGAATCTCAAATTGAGAGAACAGAGAAATTAGTAAATGGGGGAGTTTTGGCAGAAACCAACTTGCTCGAATTATTAGCTCAAAAAGCTACTGACGAAGTACAAGTGGTAACTAACGAAAATGCTTTGGCTTTTTCAATCTTAAGTTTGAAGCAGCTTTTGCAAATTCCGTATGAAGAGCCATTTGATATAATTATACCTGATATTTCAGATCCTGAAACAGATCTATTGATAGAAAGTGCTTCTGAAATTTATAACACTGCTGAAGCCACCATGCCTGAAGTACAGAGTGCAGATTTAAACATTATGAGTGCTGAAACAGGAGTTAAAATTGCGCAAGGAGCTTATTACCCGACTTTAACTTTACAAGCAGGTGTTAATACATTTTACTCAAGTGCACAGGCTATTCAGTATTCTTCTGAAGTTGTGGGTTACGAGGAAACAGCCATCGGTTATATCAACATTCCTGCAGATTTATCGCCAGATGGTGTGCCGATTCAATATCCAGTATTTAGTCAATATCCTCAAACTCAAATAACAGAATCAGACTTTCCATTTTGGGATCAGTTAGAAGAAAGTTTGAGAAAAAGCATCGGCTTTAACCTTTCTATTCCGATTTACAACAGACATCAAGTAAAAACTGGAGTAAACCGAGCGAAGATTCAATACCAACGTGCACAAGTTACTTCTAAGCAGGTAAAAAATCAGTTAAGACAAACGATTGAAACTGCTAGACAAGATGTACTTGCTGCCAGTAAGACTTTTGATGCAAACACGAAAAGATTAGAATCTCTAAGTGAGACTTTTAGAATAACAGAGTCTCAATTTAATATTGGCGCAGCCAACCAAACAGATTACAATGTAGCCAGAAATAATATGATTAATGCCCAATCGGATTTATTGAGAACAAAGTACGATTATGTGTTTAAGACGAAAGTGCTCGATTTCTATTTAGGCAAAACATTAGAATTTTAATTTAAACAGATAATTTTTTATAACCTTACCAATTAAATCCCTTTGCTTATTGCTAAAGGGATTTTTTTTGCTCAAAAGGAAGGTTGCAACGCCATTCTTGAAAATTTATTATATTTATGAGTAGAAAGCTTTTATTTTTGTAACAATAAAATATTAGTTTTGCACAAATTTCGGGCTTATTTACAATAACCAATAAATATGGTATAAACACTGAAACTATGCGAAGCCTGTTTCCTTTGATATTATTTGTCTTATTCAGCTTTCACATTTTCGGTCAAAATGTTTCCGAAAATTTACAGAATATATCTTACCAAGGTATATTATCTGGAAAGTACCATTCATACCTTTCTGAAAATCAGGAATACCTGAAAAAGAAAGAAGCCTACCAATTTGCATTGAATGAATACACCCAAGCCCAAAGCAGAATAGATAGTTTAAGAAAGCTCATTGATCGAGCCTCTCTTACCTCTTATGTAAGAATAAATTCTCAAGAAATTTTAAATCAAGCCAGTAATCAAACTGCTGGTGATGTATATACAAGCCTTAGAACCAAAGGGATGGATTTTGCCTTGGTTTTGAATGATATTGTTCCTTTAAGTGAGCTATACCATTATGATAGAATTGTAGTGCAATCTAAAATGGAGATTGACAAAGCGATTGAGTGGAGTAAGAGTTTGGCAGAGGTTTCATCTTATTTTAAACATCTTTTTAAAGAGAAAAAGCTCATCCAACCAGTAGATGTTTATAATCGACTAAAAGATGTAGATAAGCAAATAGAAACTGCGCTTAAAGAATACAGAAAGAATGGTAATAGGCTTACCGAGAATCAGGCTAATTACCAGTCTCTATATAACATTTGGCAGAATTACGAAGAAGAGCTCAGGTACGGTAAAGACAGAGTTTCTTTTTATAATATGCTAGAAAAGAAATATGGCAATATTATTAATAAGGCTGCTGAGTAATCTTAGTTTTCTAATGCTACTTGCTTTTTAACAATTTCTCCTGCTAAAATGCCGGTGTATTCTCCGTCTTTAATTGCTAACTTTCCATTAATAATAAGGTACTGAATGCCTTCTGCATATAATTCTGGTTCTTGAAAAGTAGCTTTTTCTGCTACCTGTTCAGGCTTAAAAATAATCAGATCTGCTTTATAACCTTTGGCTATTTTTCCTCTATCTGTAATACCGAAAATCTCAGCAGTTTTTGCAGAAGATTTGTTGATGAATTCACCCAAGCTCATTACTTTTCCTTCCATTACATATTTCTCCAATTTTCTCGGGAAAGTACCAAACTTTCTTGGGTGACCAGTTGAACCATCGGAACCAGTAACAACCCAATCTTGCTTCATAAAATTAGTAATATCTTCTTCGATCATATTAAATGAAGCTAATCTTGCATTGCCATTTTCTGCAATTCTAAAAGCGGCTTCTTCTGGAGTTAACTGCCAGATGTCAGCTACTTCTTGCAAATTGTGTTTTATCAAACTAGCATCTTTATATCTCGTAATCAGTAGCGAAGATGCACCACCTCTCTTACGGATGTTCTCTGTTATCTCTTTATATATTTTTGGCCTTTGAGCTGGATCGTGTATGCGTTGAAGAAATGCATCTGGACCACCCGCTTGCGTCCATCTTGGGAAAATTGCTGAGATTACATTTGTGCCCGAAGCATTATAAGGATATTGATTGGCTGTAATATTTACACCAGCATTTCTGCAACTATCTATATAATTGATTAAGTCTGAACTGGTATTCCAAACATCAGTTCCTAAACATTTAATGTGTGAAATTTGGAGTGGAATGTTTCCTTTTACAGCGATTTCTACAGCTTCTTCAACTGCTGCTTTTAATCCGATGTTATATGAGCTTTCGTCGCGCATATGGGTATCGTATATGCCATTGTAAGCCGAAGCTACTTTGGCAAGTTCTATTACTTCTTCGGTTTGAGCAAAACTGCCGGGGGAGTAATACAAACCACTTGATAGACCTAAAGCTCCTTCTTCCATTGCCTGCTTCACAAACATTCTCATGGTGTTTAAGGCTTCTTCTGTAGGTTTTTCGTCTCTCAAACCCATTGCTAGCTTTCTCACTGTGCCATGTCCAACTAACAAACCTGCATTAACACCAATTCCTTGTTCTTTCCATTTGGCAAATGTATCAGCAATTTTTACAGGGCCGCCACCATCATTACCAGTAATTACAGTGGTTACACCTTGCTTAAGGAAGTTGAGGTTAGCATTGTTGGTAGTAGAAGAAAGGTCGTCAAAGGCATGAGTATGTGGATCAATAAAGCCAGGACTTACTACGTAATTTGTTAAATCGATAACATTATTACATGTGTATTTTTCTTTCCAGTTTGTAGTCAATTCTAAAATACTGTCTCCTTGAATAATAATGTCTTTTCTTTCAGGATTGATATTTTCTCCATCATAAACTTCACCACCGCTTAAAATAATATCTACCTCAGTTTTAGGAGTTGAACAACTTGAAAAAATAATTAGAAAGATGAGGATGTAGGGGTATTTGAGCATTTTTATACTTTTCTCAGATTTTTTTGAAAGATAACTATAATAAATAAAAATTATAATATCCCAATTCAAAATAGAGAGTGCAGTTACTATAAAAAGCTGCAAATAATAATTAAAGCGCTTTATGAAAATTTAATTACAATGAAAGGTTTGCTCAAAATTAGGTTGTAATTAAGAAGTGATAAATTTTTCGATTACTGCATGACTCAATTATAAACTTGAAGATTATGGCTTAAAACTGTAAAAGTTTGGTTTTACTCAAGTATAGCAAAAAACAACTTTGGAAGAATAATGGAGGTATAATTCATCTAATGACTAATTACTAAATAAACTAAACTTTGGATGTGCCGATCTATTTACACACTACTAGCATTACTAGCCTTAACTGTTTCTTCTTTTTCCGCTCAAGCCCAATGTAGCTCTTGTACAATAACCATTACAGTACCCAGCAGTTCAGGTTTAAGTATTGCAGATAATGACCAAGTTTGTATTACAGGAACAGGAACATTTTCTGGAAATATTAATATGTATGGTGAAAATTCTACTCTATGTATTGGTGAAAATGTAATTGTGACAGGTAATGTTGGCTTAAACGATAATACATTAACTGTTACCAACTATGGGACTATCGATATTGGTAGTTTCTCTATGCAAGGAACCTTTATAAACAATGGGTCATTTTCATCGACCAACTTTCAATTAAATAGTGGAAGTACTTTTACAAATAATGGTAGTCTGGATGTTGGGAATATTAAGTTGAATAATGGAAGTACTTTAAATAACAATGGTACTCTTGCTTCATCAAATTTTAATATGAATTCAAATAGCACATTTAATAACTATAATACCGCTAGCGATGCAGTTTTAATTGATGGTGACTTATCACTTAATTCAGGAAATTTTAATACTGCTGGAGGTATTGAAATTACTGGAAATTTAGAGGGAAATGGAGGAGATTTTACTAGTACATATACTGGTGATAATGCTATTGTAATTGGAGGAGATGCAAATTTAAATTCAGGAAACTTTGAGACTACTGGAGATATGGTAATTGATGGAGATGTATATCTATCTGGTGCAGATTTGATTTTAGATGGTGCAGGAATGATGATTGGAGGCACATTCTATCCTTATTCAGGCTCTCTTACTGGTACAGGCTCAGGTTCAGGTTGCGAAGGTATCTCTTTTGGCGAATTATGGGAATGGTATGACCCCACTGATGCAAGTATTACTAATGTGGATGTTTGTAATAGTACTGATCCAGATGCAACCGATCCCTCTCAGTTTGATTCAAGTGTAACAACCTGTAATTGCTCAACTTTATTACCAGTTGAGTTTATTGGATATAATACAACTGCAGATTATGATAATGCACAAGTGAAAGTAGCCTGGTCAACATCATCAGAAACTAATAGTGCTTATTTTGTTATTGAGAAATCTTCCGATGGTTACTCCTTTGAAGTATTGGGTGAAGTAACTGCGATGGGCAATACAGAAAGTATTGCTTACTATAGTTTTAATGATACAAACCCCACATATGGTAAGGCTTATTACCGAATAAAGCAAATAGATATTGATGGGACTTATGCTTATACTGATGTAATGGTGCAGTATTATGAAAATAAAGTGGCAGGTGCTGAAATGTTTGTTTCTGCTAGCGAGGGCACTATTCAATTAAGTTTTAATAAAAATGTTGGCGAAGGTAATGTTGAAATAATTAGCGTGGGCGGACAAATCGTATTTCAACAAAGCATTGAGGTTGATAACTATACCTATTCTTTACAGCCTGATAAACCTTTGGCGGCTGGTATTTATATTGTAAAATTTAATAGTACTGAAAACTACTGGGTCAAAAAAGTTAAAGTGGACTAACATCTTGTAATAATAGAGTTACCTGTTGCAGAAATTAATTAGCTGCAACAGGTTTTTTATTTATTCTTTGGTTAAAATAGCTGTCCAACCGCCTCCAGAAGCAAGCTTAATTGTAAGTTGTGTATCTTTATTTATTTGCTGAGAGGTTTTCTTATAATCTTGTGCATACTTATCAGCATTTACGCCATCTTGCATTATTTCAGCTTTGTAGTTTCCTGCGTCTAAAAAATCAAATTTAATCTCCATATCTCTAGCAGTGTCGTCAGTCATTGCACCGATATACCATTTGTCACCTTTTCTTCTTGCAATGGCAACATAATCGCCAGTTTGAGCATGAAGAGCGATAGTCTCATCCCAAACAGATGGAATTTGAGTAATAAATTCAGTGGTTTCCTTTTCTTTGTAATAAGCAGAAGGAGCATCACAAAGCATTTGTAAAGGGCTCTCAAATACAACATACATGGCAACTTGATGTGCTCTTGTACCTAAAGCTTCTGGACGGTAATGCGATATTTTGTGGTTAATTAAATGGGCATTTGTCATAGCCCCGGGAGTAAAATCCATTGGGCCAGCTTGCATTCTAATAAATGGTAAGGTTACATTATGCTCAGGTGTAATATCTTGACTCCATTTGTTGTTCTCGTTTCCTTTTACACCTTCATAAGAAATTACATTTGGGTAAGCTCTTCTTAAACCGGCTGGCTTATATGCTCCATGGAAATCTACAAGCAATTCGTATTTGGCAGCAGTTTTTGCTACTCTTTCATAGTAATTTACCATGTCTTGATCTGCCCTTTGCATAAAATCTACCTTTACGCCTTTGATGCCCCATTCATGATATGTTTTTAGAATCTCTTCTAAGTTTTTATCGAGTGGTTTCCAAAGCAACCAAAGTATGATGTCTACATTTTTAGATTTTCCATAGCTCACTAGTTCTTTAATGTCAATATCAGGGTTGGTCGCTAAAACTTCTGTAGTGGTTTTTGTCCAACCTTCATCAAGAATAATATACTCTAAACCATATTCAGAAGCGAAGTCTATATAATATTTGTAGGTTTCTGTATTAATACCCGACTCGAAATCGACTCCATATATATTGTTGGCATTGTACCAATCCCAAGCAACTTTTCCGGGTTTTATCCAAGAAGGGTCTTCAATCTTAAGTTCACTAGAAAGTTGGAAAACAAGGTTGTTTTCTAAAAGGGTTTTATCATCTCCAATACACAGCACTCTCCAAGGAAAAGTACGAGTGCCAGAAGTAGCAGCAATGTAATCGTATGTTTCATCAATTACCTCAGATCGATCTGCACCTCTTTCTGGTACACTTATTTTTTTAGGTTTTTTTGGGAAATCTGCTTTAAAACTTGTTCCACCTGTTCCATAAAAAAATAAGTTAGGGTAATCGTACAAATCTGCTTCAGTAAAAAGTACACTTACACCATCGTCTAGTTTTGTAAGAACTGGCAATGAGCAAAATTGCTTGTTGGTAATTTCTTTGAGATTATATGTGATGTAAGATCTTTCGAAGTGCGACATGTAACTTTCTTCTTCAGGGAAAAAGCTAGTACCGTTTTCAGCAAAGTTGAGTAGAAGATTCTCGTTATTTACAGTAATATCATTTTTAAAAGAAGTGCTAAAACGATATGCGACACCATCATTAAAAACCCTAAAGGTTATTGCATAATTTCCTTTACAGTTTAGAGTAATTTCATTGTAATTGTTTTTAATGCTAGATGTTTTTAAAGCGACTACAGGGGTTAGCGTTCCATCTACAATCTTTTCGGTTTTCTTTCTCACTTTTACATTTTCACCTAGAACTTCATCATTCACCGACATCGAGATTTCACTTTTATCAATCACAGCTTTGCCATTGTATTCTACCGACCAGCGGAGCAAATTACCAGCATCGATTTTTAGTGTAATGTTTTTGTCTGGAGAAGAGGTTTGATAGTTTTGAGCATATAGCGAAAAGTTAATGAGTAGAGCTAATAATGCTAGAGTAATTTTATTCATAATTCAATATAAGTAATTTCTGTAATCGCTTAATTTATTTTTTGTAATACTTAAATAAGTGTACACAAATTTACTGACTGAGAGCTTAATCACTGTCCTGATTTTGACCTGTATTAATACAATTTTGATAAATTAGACATCTATTCGTATTGAAATCATATACTTGTATCAGTGTGATTTTTTGAATCGTAATTTTTTATTCTACTCAGGTTGATAGATACACAGCCTTATATTTTTTTTATATGCCTCAATTACCCGACAAACCAGAACTGAAAGACTTTCAAGAATATATAAAGCAATTATGTATTGAGAAAGGATGGAATAAAAATAACCATCTTGAGATTTTCTTACTCTTTATGGAAGAAGTAGGAGAATTGGCAAAATCGATGAGAAATGCAGATAAGCTCTATCAAGAAGAAGGCAAAACAGCAGGCTTTGAATTAGAAGAAGAGTTTGCCGATGTATTTAATTACTTACTGGATTTGGCCAATTATTTCGATATCAATTTGGAACAAGCTTTCCGAAAAAAGAACGAGCTAAACAAAAACAGAAAATGGAGTTCTTAATGAAATTTAATGTAAATAATACATGATTTCAACATTTTCTTAGAATTGTAATATAAATGATGAATTGACATAATAAAAGGGTGAAATTGTTTGATTTTAATTGTTAAGAGAGATAAATGGAAGAAAGTAACGTGTAAGATTTGATGTTATAATGTCAAAAAAACAACACGACTACTTATGAAACGCTTATTACTGTCATTAGCAATTTTTTTGCTTACAATCAA
Source organism: Thalassovita sp. (assembly GCA_002729595.1). Taxonomy (GTDB): domain Bacteria; phylum Bacteroidota; class Bacteroidia; order Cytophagales; family Flammeovirgaceae; genus Chondrinema. The sequence goes on from PBYL01000088.1 coordinate 8,373, forward strand.
CTTTATTTATGCTCAGTGTAGCTCTTGCGATGCAACAGTTACCGTACCCGATGCTGGGAACTATACACCCGGAAATAATAAAACAATTTGTATAACAGGTTCTGGAGAGTTTACAGGTACAATAAATTTAGATAATGCGAACTCAATTTTATGTATAGGAGAAGATGTTATTTTTAAAGGTAGTTTGAATATAAATAAGTCAAATACTACAATAAATAACTACGGTACTCTTGAGTTAGCCTGGCTTTCTTATAGTGCTACTTTCAACAATTATGGTTCAGTATCTATTACTAGTGGTATTAATGTAAACAGTAGCGGAACCTTTAATAATTACAATACCACTTTTGGTGCTGTAGATATTAATGGTGATGTAAATGTAGATAATGGAGCAAATTTTAATACAGATGGTGGCATAGTGGTTAATGGAAACTTTACTGCCAATAGTGGTTCTGATGTAACCTTAAATGGTGCTGGCTTACAAATATCAGGTACACTTACTGTAGATAGTGGGAGTGATATTGTGGGTAGCGGTACAAGTGGAAGTTGCGAAGGTATTACTTATGGAAGTATTGTATTAAACCAAACAAGTGCACTACATGATTTGGATGTTTGTAACAGCACTGATCCAGATGCAACGAATGACGTAACTTTTGATGCTTCAATAACTACTTGCGACTGTTCTTCTTTATTACCAGTTACTTATGTTAGCTACGGTACTACAGCAGATTATTCTAATAATAGTGTTAAGGTTTCTTGGTCTACTTCTTCAGAGGTAAATAGTTATTCTTTTGAAATAGAAAAATCGATAGATGGATATGAGTTTGATAAAATAGGAGAGGTATATGCTGCCGGAAATACAGAAGCTGTAACTACTTATAATTTTAATGATGCAAATCCGAAATATGGCAAGCAATACTACCGAATAAAACAGCTCGATGTAGATGGCAATTATTTCTATACAGAAGTAATGGTACAGTTTTATGAAAATAGAAAGTCTACTTCAGAAGGCATGCTGGTAGCTGTTGATAATGCTAATCTCCAACTGAGTTTTGATGAGTATATCGAGTCTGGTAGTTTAGAAGTAATTGCTTTGAGCGGAAAGTTAATTTACCAGTCTGAGGTAGATGTAAATGACTACCTATATAATCTGCAAATAAAAAATAATCTTTCATCTGGAATTTATATTGTTAGATTTAGAAATCTAGAAAACTATTGGGTTAAAAAGGTGATGGTAGATTAACGAGAAGGTAAGTAAGCGTTTAAAGTTATCCCATAAATAAGAGCTGCTTGTTTTAGAACAAGTAGCTTTTTTTATTAAAAATTTCTTAATATTTAGAAAACATCAGGTTTAATAAGTTTGTGTTTTCAAACTTGTTTGCCTGAATTGTAAAACCACTGGGAACTTAGCTGGTTTTGATATTAATTATTACTTTGATGTAATATCGAAATTTCAAAAAATATTCGGGAAAGCATAATGAAAGAGAGCGTTCGAGATAAACTTGAAAAAACAATAGCACAACTTCCTCACGAGCCGGGAATATACAAGTATAAAAATGAGGAAGGAACTATTATTTATATAGGAAAGGCCAAACAATTAAAAAACAGAGTTAGCAGCTATTTTAATAAGCATGGTGCTGTTAATCGAAAAACTAGAAAGTTGGTAAGCGAAATAAGAGATATTGAATATGTAGTGGTAAACTCAGAGTTTGATGCTTTGCTACTTGAAAATAATCTCATAAAGGAGAACCAACCAAAATATAATATACTGCTCAAAGACGATAAGACTTATCCATACATATGTGTAACAAATGAGCGGTTTCCAAGAGTATTTTCTACCAGAAATATCGAAAATAAAACCCACACATATTTTGGCCCTTATGCCAGTGTAAAAACGATGAATACTTTGCTAGAGCTAATTAGGCAATTGTATCATATAAGAACTTGTAATTACATATTGAGCAAAGAGAATGTGAAGCAAGGTAAGTTTAAAGTCTGTTTGGAATACCACATCCAAAACTGTAAAGGTCCTTGTGAGGGTTTGCAAGAAGAAAGTGATTATGATAATGATATACAGCAGGTTATCAATATTTTAAAAGGAAATATTTCGCCTGTAAAAAACTATTATAAAGACAAAATGCAAGAAGCTGCTGCTACGATGGAGTTCGAAAAAGCAGCAGAAATGAAGAATAAGTTCGATTTGGTAAGCAACTTCCAAAATAAGTCACTGGTTACAAATCCAAATATTCCTGAGCTTGAAGCTTATTCGATTATAGCCGATGATGAAAATGCTTATGTCAATTTCATCAAAATCACCAATGGTTGTATTACTCAAACAGAGACCATTCAAATAAAAAAGAAGCTAGATGAGTCTAAAGAAGATATTTTGGCTTTTGCTATTTTAGATTTTAGAGAGAAGTTTAATAGTGCATCTTCCAAAATTATTACAAACCTAGCTTTAGATATTGATTTGGGTAGGGTAGAAGCGACAGTTCCTAAAATAGGCGATCTTAAAAAACTAGTCGATCTTTCTAAAAAGAATGCTTTATATTTTAAGAAGGAGAAAGATACTGCTAAGATCGAAATACAGAAAAGCAAAAGTAAAAATTATGCACTCATTCAGTTAAAAGAAGACCTAAGTCTACAAGATTTACCTCGCCATATCGAGTGTTTTGATAACTCCAATATTCAAGGTACCAACCCGGTTTCTGCCATGGTTTGTTTTATTGATGGCAAACCAGCCAAAAAGGAATATAGGCATTATAATATTAAAACCGTAGTTGGTCCAGACGATTTTGCCTCTATGTATGAGGTGGTTTTTAGAAGATATAAAAGATTAAAAGAAGAAGAAAAACCTTTGCCAAATTTAATAGTGATTGATGGTGGTAAAGGACAGCTTAGTTCGGCTTGTAATGCCTTAAAAGACCTCGATCTATATGGCAAAATTCCAATAGTTGGTATTGCTAAGAGGTTAGAAGAAATCTATTTTCCCGGAGATTCAATCCCATTACATATCAATAAAAAATCGAGCTCGCTGGCACTTTTACAAAAAGCCAGAGACGAAGCCCACCGCTTTGGTATAACTTTTCACAGGCAAAAAAGGAGTAATAGTAGTCTTACTTCTGCCTTAGAAGAAATCCCCGGAATTGGACAAAGTACAATAGAAAAATTACTCATAGAATTTAAGTCGATAGCGAATATCAAAAAAGCATCGGTAACAGATATTTCAAGAATTGTTGGCCATAAAAAAGCCATGTTACTCAAAGAGAAACTTTAAACAACTAATATTCAAAACTATAATGGTAAAAAACTATTTATTAATACCTATACTGCTTTTGTTGAGCAGTTTTACTCTTTTGCCTAAAGACGATAGCAATACAATGAGAGTAATTAGCTACAATATTCGCTACAACAGTGCTGATGACGCTCAA
>PBYL01000089.1 GCA_002729595.1 Thalassovita sp.
TATCCCGTATGTTTAATTAGTTACCTGCGCTAGAAGCTGCACGCTTTCTATCGTTCTCGTTGAGGTGAATTTTCCTCAATCTGAGACTTTTTGGGGTAACCTCCACATATTCGTCTTTTTGGATATATTCCAAAGCTTCTTCTAAAGAGAATTTAATTGCTGGAGCAATCTTCGCTTTATCGTCAGAACCAGAAGCCCTTACGTTAGAAAGCTTTTTCATTTTGGTTGCATTTACAGCCAAATCGTTTTGTCTGATGTGCTCACCAATTACTTGACCTTCGTAAATTTCTTCACCTGGATCAACAAAGAACTTACCTCTGTCTTGTAGTTTATCTAAAGAGTAAGGGAAAGTTGTTCCTGTTTCAGAAGAAATTAATGCTCCGTTGTTTCTAGATGGAATATCTCCTTTCCAAAGTTCGAAACTTGTAAAACGGTGTGCCATAATAGCCTCACCAGCAGTAGCATTCAAGATATAGTTTCTTAAACCAATTAGACCTCTAGAAGGAACTTCAAATTCCAAGTGAATTACGTCACCTCTAGGCTCCATAACTTTTAATTCACCTTTTCTTTGGCTAACTAGCTCAATTACTTTACCCGAAGATGTTTCAGGAGTATCGATGGTTAACAACTCAACTGGTTCGTGTTTTTTACCATCAATCTCTTTTATAATTACTCTTGGCTGTCCAATTTGTAACTCGTATCCTTCTCTTCTCATTGTTTCGATCAAAACAGACAAGTGAAGTACACCTCTACCGTATACAATGTAAGAATCTGGAGATGGAGTTTCTTCAATTTTAAGCGCAAGGTTCTTTTCAGTTTCTTTGAAAAGTCTATCTCTTAAGTGTCTAGAAGTAACAAATTTACCCTCTTTACCAAAGAATGGAGAATTGTTCACTGTAAAGAACATACTCATTGTTGGCTCATCGATATCGATTGGAGGTAAAGCTTCTGGATTTTCGAAATCAGCAACAGTATCACCAATATCAAAACCTTCTATACCTGTAATAGCACACAAGTCACCGCAATATACTTCTTCTGTTTTATTACGAGTTAAACCTTCAAATACGAATAATTCTTTTATTCTAGATTTGATGGTTTCTCCATCCATCTTCACTAATGAAACTGGCTTACCTGCTTCCAGTTTACCTCTTGCTACTCTACCTACTGCGATTCTACCTACATATGAAGAATAATCGATACTGGTAATTTGCAATTGTACTGTACCTTCTTTGTATACTGGAGATGGAATATGCTCGATTACCAAATCAAGAAGAGCAGTAATATCTTCAGTTGGTTTTTGCCAATCTGTAGACATCCAGCCTTGTTTTGCAGAACCATAAGCTGTAGGGAAGTCTAACTGATCTTCTGTAGCATTCAAGTTAAACATCAAATCAAATACTGCTTCGTGAACCTCATCAGGACGGCAGTTTTGCTTGTCTACTTTGTTAATAACTACAATTGGCTTTAAACCCAACTCGATTGCTTTTTGAAGTACGTAACGTGTTTGAGGCATCGGACCTTCAAAAGCATCTACTAAAAGTAATACACCATCTGCCATTTTGAGCACGCGCTCAACTTCACCACCAAAATCGGCGTGACCAGGAGTATCAATAATATTGATTTTTGTTCCCTTATAGTTTACAGAAACATTTTTAGAAAGAATGGTAATACCTCTTTCTCTTTCCAGATCATTGTTATCCAGAATTAGCTCACCCGTTTCCTGGTTATCCCTGAAAAGGCGACTTTCGTGCAAAATTTTGTCAACCAATGTTGTTTTACCGTGGTCAACGTGTGCGATAATCGCAATATTCCTAATATCTTGTTTCTCCATAATAGGCTGAAATTTAAGGGCGCAAAAGTAGCAAAATAAAAATATATATTTATCACTTCTGAGAAATTAATATTAATAAATCTGCTATAGAGAAAAAATTTGTATTCAAATATGAATTGAATGTTAAAAATATGATATAATTCATTTTCGTATTCGCTAAAAAATCCTTTATCTTAAAAGGAAAATTTTTGATTGTAATACGATGCAACCCAAACAATTTTATTTTAAAATCAAGATTTTATTTTTTGCACTCCTTATGGGGCAAACCATGTTTGCTGCCGTAGCTTATTTTATTTTTGGGATGCAAAGCGAAATACATTCAGACGAAAATAACATGCTGGTGTACGTCTCTGTATTTTTAAGTATGTCGGCTATTGGTGCCTCTTATATGTTAAAGCCCAAACTGATTGAAACGGCTCTTACTAAAAATTCGCTGGATGATAAACTAAAGACATATACAACTGCCTGTTTAGTTACGTGGGCTTTATTGGAAGGTGCTAATATGGCAAATGTAGTGATATTTATTGTTACTGCGAATAAAATCCCTTTAGTGTTTTTCCTCGCCATCTTATTAGTTTATATACCTACCAGACCAGACCTAAGAAAAATCTCTGCTGATTTAAAGCTCGATAGAGACGAGGAGAAAGAATTGGGGGTAAACTAATTTAAAGTTTAAAGATATACTTGTTCAAGGTTTTGTTATAATCAACATGATAGACAGGTTCTGGTAGTTGATATGTTTTACAAATCCATCCAACAATGGCGACATAAAGCCCTTCTGGTTGAAAATCAGTATCTTGAAAAATAAGATCATTTAGCTTGATAGTAATAAACCTATTTTTAGCTAAATGTTTTAGATCATCTAGTTTACTTTGTATTCCTCGTATTAAAAAGCTTAATTCCTCATCTGTTAGATTGAAGTTTATATCTAGGCTCAGGAAAATATTATCAGAAATTTTAATGCTGTCTTTAACTAATTCATCATATAAAATTTCAGCATCTATTTTTATAGAAATTCCCCAACTTGCTCCTTTTGATATAAGATGATATTAATAAATCATTACGCTTAAGCTATATTCCCAAACCTAATTCTTGTCTGTATTTGCGGTCTTCGTTAAAGTGTCTTTTCCAATAATCGAGCTTAATTGTTTCTTTCTTCACCGCTTTGGTAGTTAGCTTTTTGGCATCACTGCCAAAACCACTAATATGTGTTTCTTCAAAAGCAGTTATTTGGTAAGGAAACTCTTTTTGGAAAGTAATAGACAATTGTCGCTCATATTCTGGATAATCTAAATGGTAAGTACTTAATGAATCGCTTTCACTAGAAAAGCGCGCTGTCGCTTTTACCACCTCTGTTTTCTTATGCCTCAACCTCGAAAAGAATGTTCCCGGAATTATATCTATTTCACCAAGGGGTAAATTTTCTGGATTTAGGCGAATCATATTCCAGATTTCATCTTCTAGCAATACATCATCTAGTTGATATTTTCTATCTCCTTCTGTCTCAAAATAAGAATTACCGCTAAACTCAAAGCCTTTTTTCTGTAAATTTAATTGAGCAAAAGTATGCCCACACCAATCTTGCGTAGTGGTACTTACTTTCATAGAATGAGGATATTCCTCTTGATTCACCGGAGTGAATACGCTCATCATTAAAGAATAAGGATAAATACCTGTAAGAAACTTTTTGGTAAAATTTAGCTTGAGCACCTTCGCAGAGTCTTGAGGGTTTGCTTGCGGATTATCTAGCTTTACTTGCTTGCTCTTAGAAAAATCTTCGGTAACAAATATCAAAACTGCCTCGCCTGAATGAACTTGTCCATATCGGATTTGCTCCAACTCATAAGAATTGAGCTCTGCTAAGCCATCGTACCAGTATTCATTAAAACCGCTGGCACTTGCATTTTTATAAGCTACATCATCCGTTTCTTTAAATTCAACCTTGCTGCAACTTGAAATAATGAGAAATAATGGGAATAAAAGAAAAGTAAAAAATTTCATAATCTATCTTCAGTAAGATGTATATTTATGCATAAAACAAATAGAATTTAAAGTAGTTTCCCTGCATTTAGCATCAATCAACTATAATCACCAAACTAAGCCAAGCAACTAGATTAAGTTGATGCACTTTTCATTACAAATACCTATAAATTCCATAACAATCTGCATTTTTTTCTAAATCGATGTAATAAAAAAGTAATCTGCTTAACTAAAGAAATAAAATCAACCATTTAGGGTGATATATACCCTCTCGTATAATTTTTTATAACCAAGCAACCATTATTAGCATACATTAATCTGAATATCAGGAACAAATAAAATAAGATAAATGGAACTGAAGATTACGAATCTCTCTAAAACTTACTCAAACGGAGTACAGGCTCTTAAAAATGTTAACCTTACAATTAGTAGCGGCATGTTTGGACTGCTTGGACCAAACGGCGCTGGTAAGTCGAGCCTTATGCGAACCATTGCTACTTTGCAAGAACCTGATGAAGGCAGCATTACTTTTGACAACCTAAATGTTTTAACTCAAAAAGAAGAAGTAAGAAAAATTTTAGGTTACCTACCTCAGGAGTTTGGTGTATATCCTAAAATATCTGCGGAAGTACTACTCGATCACCTAGCTGTGCTCAAAGGAGTTAATAACAAAAAAGAAAGAAAAGAGCTAGTAAAAGCATTGTTACACAAAACCAATTTGTACGATGCCAGAAAGAAAAACTTGGGTGGTTATTCAGGCGGTATGAAACAACGCTTTGGTATCGCGCAAGCACTTCTATCAAACCCAAAACTCATTATTGTTGATGAACCTACCGCTGGTCTCGATCCGGCAGAAAGAAACCGTTTCCACAACTTGTTAAGTGAACTTGGTGAAAATACAGTAGTAATTCTCTCTACCCACATTGTAGAAGATGTAAAAGAGCTTTGTACCAACATGGCTATAATAAACAAAGGACAAGTGCTATTAGAAGGTAACCCGCTAAAAGCCATCGATGAAATTGCTGGCAAAGTATGGCGCAAAACCATCGAAAAAACTGAACTAGAAGCTTACAGAGCACAGTACAATGTAATTACAGAAAAAATGATTGCAGGTAAGCCGCTTATTCATGTTTATAGCGATTTACAGCCAGATAGCTCTTTCCAAGGTGTAGAAGCCGATCTGGAAGACGTGTACTTCTCTTACATTTTTGGCAATACATCTAAAGAACTTGCCTAAACCAATTTCCATTTTAGAAGATTTTTAAGACTTACTGAATTTCAGCATGTGGTACGAAATATTCAAGTTTGAATTACAGTACAGGAAAAAAAGACCTGCTACTTATATATACTTTCTCATTCTGTTTCTGCTTTCTTTTGGGGCTATGTCTAGCGATGTGGTTCAAATTGGTGGTGGTAGCGGATTGGTGAAAGAAAATGCTCCAACAACTATTGCAACTATGATGATCATCCTCTCCGCCGCGATGATGATGATTACTTCTGCGGTAATGGGTGTTGCAGTACTGAGAGATTTTGAGCACCATACAGAATCGCTCATGTTTACAAACCCTATAGGCAAAGGCGATTATCTGTTTGGTAGATTTTTAGGTTCTTACCTAGTTGCCTTAATCATTTATTTAGGCGTTCCTATTGGTTTTATGATGGGAGAATTTATGCCTTGGCGTGATGTAGATAAACTCTTACCTTTTAATTTCTGGAATTACATTCAGCCATATCTTTTGTTTATTGTTCCCAATGTATTTTTCTCAGGAGCCTTGTTTTTTGCAGTTGGCTCTTTAAGCCGAAAAATGATTGTTGTTTATATCCAATGGGTAATACTGTTTGTTTGCTACGAGGTTGGCTTAACACTCGCAGAAGATATAGAAAAGCAAGATTTAGCAGCTTTATTCGATCCATTTGCTATTTCAACAGCAGACATTGTAACCCAGTACTGGACAGTAGCCGAGCAAAATAGCCAGCTAGTTCCTTTCGAAGGCATTATCTTATACAACAGAATTTTATGGGTAATACTTGGCATTGCAGCACTAGTAGGCGTTTATTTTGGCTTTAGCTTTAATGTGGTTAGAAAAGGTTTATTTAGAAAGAAAAAGATAAAAGAAGAAGCAAGCACTGTAAACCAAATAGAAATTCCTGTACCTAAGGTTTCTTTACAATACAGTATCGGCACCAACCTACAGCAGCTATTTTCTCAAACCAAGTTTTATCTTTTCTCTCTGCTAAAAGACATTCCATTCTTGGGCATTGTAATCTGCGGTATGCTGATACTCTTTGTTAACTCCATGTATATGGGCGAAACATTTGGCACTTATACTTACCCAACTACTTATCTGGTACTTCAGCAAATACAAGGTTTTAACTTATTCTTTATCATTATAGTAGTATTCTACTCTGGCGAATTAATCTGGAAAGAGCGTGATGTAAAAATCAACCTCATTTACGATGCCATGCCAATTCCAGATTTCATCAACTTGGTGAGTAAGTTTCTGGCAATGGTATTTTGCTATGTAGCCATCATATTTGCTTTAATATTATCTGGTGTAATCATCCAAACTGTAAAAGACTATTACAACTACGAACTTGGGTTGTATTTCTCAAGAACCTTTAGTTCAACCTTACCTTTCTTAGTTGTATTTACCCTACTTGCCTTTTTTGTACAAGTAATGGTAAACCACAAGTTTATCGGGCATGCGATTATGATCGCCTTTTTCATTACAACCATTGTACTTTCTAACCTTGGCATCGAACACGGCTTAATCCAGTTTAATAGTGGTTCTTTAGGTTCGTATTCAGACATGAATGGTTATGGACACTTCCCTACCGCTTACAGTTGGTTCAAATTATATTGGATTGGCTTTACCTTAATTCTGTTTGTAATTGCTGTTGTATTTTCAGTTAGAGGTTCTGAGTCTATTCTTAAAACCAGATGGAAAATCGGTAAACTCAGATTGAGCAGACCATTACTTACACTCGGCATTTTCTGCTTTATCACTTTTAGTTTATCTGGCTGCTACATCTATTACAATACCAATGTTTTAAATGAGTATAGCAATTCAGATGAGAGAGAAGAAAGACAAGCCAACTACGAAAAAACACTCAAAAAATATAAATACCTCGTACAGCCAAAGATTGTAGATGTAAACCTTAAAGTAGATTTATATCCAAAAGAAAGAGATTATGTGGCAGAAGGTTATTACCTCATCACCAACAAATCTGATGAGCCAATTCCTGAAGTGCACATCCAATTAAATGGAGATAAGCAGTATAAAGTGGAAGAACTAGTTTTTGAATCTGGCTCAACCATTACAGAAACTTTTGATGACTTCGATTACTACATCCATAAGCTAAATACTCCTTTAAATCCGGGAGACACCATAAAGCTTTCGTTTAAGCAAACATTTACCACGACTGGCTTTGTGGAGAGTGGTTCTAACACCAGTGTGGTGTATAATGGAACATTCATCAACAACTCAAACTTACCTTCTTTCGGATATAATGAGAGCTACGAGCTATCTCAAGATAATGACCGTAAAGACTATGATTTACCTCCAA
>PBYL01000090.1 GCA_002729595.1 Thalassovita sp.
ATGGAGATAATGGTCATAAAGTTTTCTGCATTGGTCACATCATAAGTTAAACCGCCTGTTTCTTTTTGTAGCTTTGCTTTTTCTGGATCGTTTGTAGTTAAGTCTGGCGAAATTACTTCCCATGTATAACCTTTGTCTGTGCTTTTGAAAAGATACTGGCTACCATAATAAACAGTTCCGGGTTTTAGTGGGTCAAGGGCAATTCCTGTGTTCCAGTTATACCTCAATTCATCTTCGTTTGGATGCAGTGGTTTCATGTAATCTTGCTGACCAGTTTCAAAATCGTAGCGAAGTAAGTTACCACCTTGCCACATGGTATAGCCATAGCGGCTATCTTCTGGGTCTGGCACTACATCGAAACCATCACCGAAAGAAACCTCTTCAAAATATTCATTTTTAATCCCTCCTTTTCGCCAAACATAGGCCGGACCTCTCCAACTTCCATTATCTTGCATTCCACCATACACATTATATGGAATTTCATTATCTACATTGATGTGATAAAACTGCCCTACTGGAAGATTCTCAACAAATCGCCAGCTTTTACCGTGATCTCTGGTAATCGCCATACCACCATCGTTGCCATCCATCATAAGTTCAGGGTTCTCTGGGTGGATATACCAAGCATGGTGGTCTACATGTATATCGGTTGGTTTATTATGCCAAGCTAGCAAATCGCTAAAAGTCTTGCCCCCATCTTCACTCACTTTTACAATCCCATATACATTATATAGTCTGTTTTCATTCTTTGGATCAACATATAAATCTGAATAATAGAAAGGGCGGTTACCAACATCTTTGTCGCTTACCATTTTCCATGTAACTCCACCATCTTCTGATTTATACAAAGCATTTTTCTTTGCTTCTACCAATACATATATAATGTTCGGGTTACTTGGGGCAATTGCCAATCCCATTCTTCCGAGTTCACCTTCTGCCATGCCATCTTCTGAGCTTTGCTTTTCCCAGTTTTTACCTCCATCTATCGTTACATACAATCCAGAACCTTCGCCACCAGATTTAAAATACCACGCATCTCTTTTAAATTCCCAAAGTGCTGCTACCAACTTATCTGGATTTTGCGGATCAACCACCATATCGGCAATTCCGGTTCTATCATTCACATATAAAACCTTTTCCCAAGTTTTGCCTCCATCTGTAGTTTTAAAAACACCACGTTCAGGATGTGCTCCCCAAGCAGAACCTTGCACTCCTGCATACACTATATCAGGATTGTTTTTATTAATGATGATCTTATGGATGTTTCTGGTATTTTCCAATCCCATTAAAGTCCAAGTTTTACCAGCATCGAGACTTTTGTAAATCCCGTAACCGCTAGACTGGCTATTTCTTGGGTTGCCTTCTCCTGTGCCTACCCAAATTACATCGGGGTTTTGCTGATTGATTGACACTGCACCTATAGATGCTGCTTTTTCGTGGTCAAAGATGGGTTCCCAAGCAATTCCCCCACTTTCAGATTTCCATAAACCACCAGAAGCAGTACCTACATAAATAATATCCGGATTGCTTGTTACTGCATCGATACTGGTTACCCGACCACTCATACCGGCCGGACCGATGTTCCGGACTTTCATCCCTTTTAGTTTTTCAGAGTCAATTTTCTGTGCTAAAAGTGGATGCATAAAAAATAAGGTTAAAACTCCGAGTAGGAGTTTCACAACGTTTCCTTTGTAATTGTTTTGCATACCTGTTGTAGTTAATATGTTATTTGATCCTTTAAGTTACTTAAGTGGATGCAGTTGCCAAAAAAATTTTGGCTGATAAAAATCAAGTAGTTTAAAAGGAAAAGGAGTTGTCATTTTATATAGGTATTTTCTTGAAATACATTCAAGTTTTAGTTGAACTCATCTAATCTTTTAGTAGATAATCCCTCCTGATCGCTAAAACAAGACATCAATATTTTAATACTGAATCAAAATAAAATTCAAAAACATTGTCTTTTTCATAACAAATTGGCTGTTTAAATGATTATTTGGTAAAAAAACCTTGAAATAAATTTTTGTTTATCAACAAAAGTCGATTAAAATTGTAATACAAATCAGATCAACTATTGATTACCACAGCACACAAGGATCAACTTATTTACTTCTAATTACTTAAGTAAAACACACCTTACTCCATAGACATAATTCAAACTAACCCGTTTTTTTAATCATTTTTTATTCATTCGAATTATGAAAAGAGTTATTGAATTAATCCTTACAGCGTCAATAGTATTTTTGTTAGCATCTTGTGGTGGTAGCCGTCAAGAAGTGGCAGAAGATTCTGTAGCAGTGGAAGATACTGTTATGGTAGAAATTGATTCTGCTGCAATGGAAGAGGCTGATTCTTCTATGGCTGCCATGGATTCAACCATGATGGATTCTACTGCAATGGAAGTTGTTACCGACTCAGTAGAGTAATAGCATTAAGCAAATTTGAAAACGGTTTTGTAATGGTTTTCTGGTTTTTCCAGAAAGCCATTTATGTTTTAAAGTTCCCAATATCTTTCATAACAATGCCTCAAACAACCAGAATTTTTTACATGAATTAAATATTATCTAAATATTAAGAAAAGGCTTTAAAGCTTAGAACAGTGCATCATAGTTTAATCAATCTTAACTTCTAGATTTGGTTAAAATAACGAGCAGTAGATATGGAAAAAGCAATAGCCATTTTTGATATTGGTAAAACCAATAAAAAGTTTTTGGTTTTTAATGATGAGTTTGAGATTCTGCATGAAGAAAGTATACATGTACCCGAAACAGTAGACGACGATGGTTTTTCTTGTGATAACATCGAAGTAATTACTCAATGGGTTTACGATACATTTAATAAAAACTACCAAAACGATAAGTACCAGATTACTAAATTAAACTTCGCTTCTTATGGAGCAAGCTTTGTGTATCTGGACGAAAATGGTAAACCTTGCACACCACTTTACAATTACCTCAAACCAATGCCCGAAGCATTGCTTCAGCAATTTTATGATACTTATGGAGGTAAAATTGATGTTTGCCGAAAAACAGCTTCACCTTCTTTGGGCATGCTTAATTCTGGTTTGCAAGTCTACTGGCTAAAACATACAAAACCTGAAAAATTTAAAAAGGTAAAATACGCACTCCATCTACCGCAATACTTTAGCTATTTGTTTAGTAAGAAACCTTTTGCTGAAATAACCAGCATTGGCTGCCATACTTTTTTGTGGAACTACGAAAATGATAGTTACCACCAATGGGTAGAAGATGAAAGCATTAGTTTAAAGTTTCCAGATATTACCCGATCAGATCTTACTTTGCCAGCGGCTGATTATCCAGGTTTACAAGTTGGTGCAGGATTACACGATAGTAGTGCTTCCCTAATTCCCTATTTGCAAGGTGTGATGGAACCATTTGCTTTAATATCTACAGGAACTTGGAGCATCGTTTTAAATCCTTTCAGTAAAGACCCCCTAACAGAAGAAATGTTAGAAAGAGATTGCTTGAACTTTCTCACCTATAAAGGTAAAACTGTGCGAGCATCTAGACTCTTTCTCGGTCATGTGCATGATACTTTAAGTAGAAAGATTGAAAAGCACTTTAATGCAGGCGTATATCAAATCCATCAAATTGAACCTGACATTGAATTAATCTCGGCATTTTTAAATGGAAATTATCGATATGATAAATATACGATAAATACTGAAGGTAAACTCACACCAGATTTCCCATTTGAAGAATACAAAGATTTAAGCACAGCTTATCATCATCTATTTTTTGTTCTCATCACTTTGCAATGCCAGTCGATCAAATTGGCAATAGGCAGCTCAAAAATTAATAAGTTGATTATAAGTGGAGGCTTTGCAAAAAGTACCTTATATAAAAGGTTGTTAGCTTCGTTACTACCATCTTATGAAATTTACATTGCGGAGCTAAAAGAATCTACTGCATCTGGTGCAGCCATGGCAATTACTTCTAATATTGATGAGGTTGCTATTCAAAAAATATGTAATCTAGAACATGTTATTCCATTTGTAAAAGCAGAAGTATAAAATGAAGCCAGTTATAGATGGAGTTTCATCCCTTCGTGACTGGCTTTAAAGCCTAACTTTTCATAAAATCTCAAAGCATCTGGTCTTTGTTTATCTGTTGTTAATTGTACAACATGTGCTTTTCTTTCTTTAGCCCTTTCTATGGCCCAAAGAAACATTTTTTCACCTAAGCCTTCTCCCCTATTTTCTTTGTCTATCCGAACGGCTTCAATCTGCATTCTTATTCCACCTCTATAAGTAAGGTATTGTATAAAGGTAAGATGCATCGTACCAATAACTTTTTCGTCTTGATCTTTTAAGACGATTAGTTCCTGATTTTCATCTTTAGTAATTTTCTCGAAAGCTTCAATATAAAAATCTGGTAACGGGATTTGATAAGACTCTCTTTGACTACCTAATTTATCATCGGCTAATAACCTTACTATTGATTCTAAATCTTTAATAGTTGCTTTTTGAAATTTCATGCTAACAATTTTGTCTGACAACCTAATTTAAAAAATAAATTAACAAACTACTGAATTTCCCTAAATCCCTATTTCTTTATTTAGGGAATACTTTTCTTGATTATTAAAATTTATTTGATTTTGTATTTGAAAAATGAAGGAGATTTCTTGAATAATTAGAAGACCAAGTCAATCTGAATCTAGGTTTTGAAAATTTTAGAATCAGAATTCAATTTTTTGATAAAATGATGAAGCAAAAAAAGACTAATTAAAGCAATATTCTTCAAATTTTCCCTATTTAGGGAATTACAGATTTCCCTTTTTCTTAATTTAGGGAGATATTTTAAAACTTCTGATAAAAACTACATCAAAATAAAGCGTTTTAAAGGATTGATAATCACATTTCGATTAATGAGAAATTAGATCAAAGAAAATTGAATCATCTGTCTAATTTTAATTAAAATTGAAATCATTTCTAGAAATATCCATCTGTATTTCAACACTCATCAGGTAAAAATAGATAAATTATCCATTTATAGGCATATTTTGTAGGGAATTATGGATATATAGATTTCCCTCTTTAGGGATTTCCCTATATTTTTAAGAATTTGATGCTTTGTTTTCAAAATCATCAAATTTTTTCTCTCTAAATCTAACATTTTAGCACAAAAAATTCAGTGTAAATCTGATTTTGAATTTTATTTAAAGAAGTTCTTTCAAAACTTAGAAATTTTTTTGGCAAAAGGTCAGGAATAATTATACTTGCATATCCCTAAATTCACTTTTCCCTAAATAGGGAATTTCATATTTTTTAAAATAACTATGAGTTTAATAATATCAGTTGCCAGCCAAAAAGGTGGAGTGGGTAAATCAACCATTTCAAGATTAATTAGCCGAGAGTTTGCCGTAAACGATTTTCAGGTACTTATTGCCGATATGGATATTTCGCAAAGTACTTGTGTACACTGGAATAAAAGGAGATTAAGAGATCAACTTGAACCAGTAATTGATGTTCAGCTTTTTGGTTCTGTAGACAAAGCATTAAAACTTGCACCCAATTACGACTTAATCGTATTTGACGGTGCACCTCATGCTACCAAACAAACTATTGATTTAGCAAAACATTCAGACATTATTATAATGCCAACAGGAGTGGCACTAGACGATCTGGAACCAGCAAAAGATTTAGCTAAGGAATTACTTGGTAAAGGTATTCCCAAAGAAAAAATAGTGGTAGTATTTAACCATGTAGGTTCTAGCCAAGCAGAATTGGAAGAAGCTACTGAATATATAAAAGATAAAGGCTTATATGTAATTGGGCCTTATTTGCCAGAAAAAACCAGTTATCGCAGAGCCAGTGATGACGGCAAGGCTGCTACTGAAACTACCCATACTTCTACCAACCAGAAAGCGGATGAAGTAGCACAGGCAATAATGAATCGAATTGAAACCATCATGCAAAATGTTTAACATATGGCTACATCTAATCTCAAACCCAAAAAAAGAAACAGAAAACTAGAAAAAAGTACTGCGACAGAGGAGCCAACTTATGCTCCTGCGCAAAACCTAAATAAGGTTGCTTCTGGTAAAATGAAGGATATTAATATTAAAGCAAGCCCCGACGAGCATAGAGAATTTAAAATGTATGCTGCGGCAAGAGATATGTCTATGCACGACTTGTTTTTTGCTATGTGGGATTTCTACAGGGAGAATCATCCCTAGAAGGGTTTAGTAGAAATAGGGATTTCCCTAAATCCCTATTTCTACCTTTATATTTTAATAACAGTTCTTCGCTTCTCCGTAATAGCCGTAGTTCTTGCCTCCAATAGCAAACATCTCATCACCGTATTGATCTATAAAAGTTTTTACAGCTATATCACCAGTATTACCATCTGCTGTAGTTAGTGTAAGTGTGTAAGAATTGCCCGAGCCGTTAAATTTCCAATAGCCACTTTGGTTGGCTTCTCCCATATCTGCAGCAGTACCCACTGAATAGCCACTAAAACTGTAAATAGAAAAAGTGCCATTGCTGCAAAAATCGATCACCTCTTTTTCTCTAGCGTATTCTCCATTAGTACTAATGCTCGCAATTCTACGTCCTGCAAATTTATTAGCCGCATTGCCCAAGTTACCACCTGAATTAGAATTTCTATTGCCAGATGAAACATTGTTATTAGAATTAGAAAGTTTAGTAACACTTTGTGATATTTCTAAAGCCAGTTGCTTATAAAGATCACTGTAAGCTTCCGATTCTACTATAGCCATCACATTTACAAGAGTTACATCTGGTACAATGATATTTACCAAATAAGCGTCGCAATTTACGCCTTGCATACTGCCTGTTACTTTACTCCCTATAATATTTGCTGTATAATCGTCAATTACTCCAGTACTTTGCAGTATTACATTACCATCATTGTAAGGAGTAAGTAAATCTTGACGGATTTTTTCCTTTGAAGCTAAGGCATCAGTACCCACCATAATAAATCCTTTGTTGGTGTTTGATGTCAGAAAATAAGCGCCTTCAGCAGATGATGCTTCCCAACCAACTGGTACTTTAAAAAAGAATTCAGTTGTTGTAATTATTTGTTGTGCTTTTAGGTAAGTATTTATAAATAGAAAAACACAGAAGATTGTAAATACCTTTTTCATTATCATTAAATATAAATTTGCTTTTACCTTAATTAGTTAAAAGTAAAGATGGTAAACACTTTTTTCACATTATTAAGGCATTATTTTCAAAGTACTTCATCATTTCTAATATGAAGTACTAATTATAAATTATATTGATTTTATAATTTATATATACTTTTACACTTTTGAAATAGCACCTTAACTTGTTGATATACAATTACTTACAAATCGACTCACAGCCATAAGGTAATCCCATTTTAGCCATAAGGTAAAGTAATTTTAGCCAAAAGGTTATCCTTTATTAGCCATAAGGGTATGCTATTCTAGCAAAAGAGGTATCCATTAATTTAGCCAAAAGGTAATCCCATTTAGCCATAAGGGTATCCCAAACTAGCATAAAGGTGCTTTTTAAAGAATTTTTTGCTTTGAACAAATTACCGATTTAAGCTGAATTTTTAAACTTTCTGATATTTGGTAATCAATTGAAAATGGCAAAATAAGCGTATAGAGGCACTATTTTTAGCCAAAGGGTAATCCAATTTAGCCATAAGGGTATCCCAAACTAGCCATATGTATATCCCATAGCAGCCAAAAGGTAATCCAAATAAATAAGCCAAAAGGTAATCCCATTTTAGCCATAAGGGTATCCCTTTTAGCCATAAGGTAATCCTATACTAGCCTTAATACCCCTCAAAATTTTATTCTGAGAAAAATACAACTGCCAAAAATTTTTAATAATCGATTAACCTTAGCTAATTTGTATACAAAGATTTAATAATTATGGAAATATTAAGATACCCTGATAATCTGCTAAAAATTGAAACCGGTCAGCAAGTAAAGCAATTGCGATTATTTGATGATGATGGTACTCTAAAAAAGGAGTATTCCATTACCATTAATAATTCCATTGAAAGGGTATTGAATCTTAATGAAAAAAACGAAAACCAATATGCTGTTGAGTTTCCCTCTGAGATAGAGTCGAAGCTGAGTGAGGATATTAAAAATAAAATTTGCCGCGAACTTTCCGGAACAGAAATTAGAGTTTTAACTGCGGTTTTATCACTAGCACAATCTGCCAATGATAGAAATGAACTTGTTTACATGGAAAAAACTCACCAAGCTTATTTTGAGTTTGATCTGTCTTCTTTCTATTTGGCTAGTGGTATGGATAAAAACAAGCATGGAAAGTTTGCCAAAAAATCTAAAGACTCAATAAATACAGCTTTGTTATCTCTTCATCGTAAAGAATTTTTAATTCCATATCAATTTATGGATGGTAAGAAAGAGGTACGAGGTATTTCAATTGTTCCGCTTTTGCAAATACATGCAGTTGAGCAGTGGGACGATTTGAGCAACAGAAAGAAAACTCAATTATATAAGATGACTGTTTCTGGTATCTTTTTCAACATTAATGAGAAACAGAATTCTTATTTTAATTTACCAGTAAATCTTAATAACAGATTAAGAGAAATAAATCCAGGTAGACCAAATGTTGGAATTGAACTTTTTATAAAATGTTTGTACCAATCTTTACATTGCGCTAAAAGCAATACCATTGAATATGGTTATAACAAGTTGGTGGAAATAATGAAGCTTGAAAAATATAAAAAGAACAACCACCACAAAAGAATCAAACCAACTATAGAGAAAGCGTTTAAGACTGCTTTAAAGTTGGGAATTATCTTGAAATTTGAAGAAGCAAAATCGAAATATGGAGGTTTAAAATATGTGATTACCTTAAACAAGTAATCTTAAGATTAAGAAATTATAGAGAGAGGCTGGTTAAAGCCTCTTTTTTTTGTTTACTCTTTTAGAAAGAGCTATCACGTATATAATATTGGTATTCATAACATTCAGCAAAATCTAATAATACCCTGCAAAATATTCGTTTAGTTGGAGTAACAAGAGCTTGGTTACATTATTGGCTATTCACTTACACAATTAATATTATAGCTCATTTTTCATTTAAAGCTGTTTTTTAATTATTTTACTCTATAACTATTCATTTTACTTGTAATAGGTATCAATCTTTATTGAAGTATAAAGTAAATTATACATTTAAGATCTTACGCATAATACTATACATTACATATTGATTGCCCTTATTAAAGAGGATGATAGAAGAAGATATATGATACAATATTATTTAAGTGTAATATTGTATTTGCGACACTACTAGCGATAGGTAAATTAACAAAACATTCTCCCTCACAATGAAAAAAGTTCTGGTTTTATTAGCTTCTATTCTCATTTTCTGCTCTCATGGTTTATTTCTAAAAACCAATGCGTATTATTTAGGAACTTACGAAGAAAGCGAGATTTTTCCTTTCAGCTTTACGCATAATAAGAGGGATAATACTTTGAACAAAGACAGGATAATACATGCAGAGATTGTTGGCAATGACTACGATTTTATTCCAGAGGAAAAAGATTGGTACGATCATGATGATGCAACTTATCTAAAGTTCGAAACTGGTGCTTCTGGTACTTATGTAGCAGGTATTTCAACCTCCGAGAGAATAATTGAAATGAGTCCAGCAGATTTTAATGATTATCTAGAACACGATGGAGTTATAGATATTTTGGAAAGCCGAAAGAACAAACATTTGCTTAATGAACCTGTAAAAGAGAAATACGCCAAGCATGTAAAGGCAATTATGCAGGTATCTTTCGAAAAAAGCAAGCACTATAAAAAAGTGTTTGGCTATCCAGTGGAGTTTGTGCCAGCATCTAACCCATATCTTACCAAACAAGGTGATGAAATTACATTTACCCTCTTAAAAGACTCAAAACCATTTGCCAATCATCTAGTGTATTTTGGAAAAAGTATAAAAGCAGAGCATGGGCATGGCCATTTTCACGATGATGATGAAGGTGCTGCTAAAACGGATGCAAATGGAGAAGTGACCATTAAGATTGATCACAAAGGCAAATGGTATATTCGCACAATTGATATGGTAGAAAGTGATACTGATGAAGTGGATTATATTTCTAATTGGGCTACATTAAAATTCGAAATCAGATAAAATTTAGTTTCTTATAAATAATTGTAAAAGCTGTATAAATTAATTTATACAGCTTTTTTGGTAAAAAAATAGTTAATTTGTTGCTTCAAATACACGCTTGCAATCTGGATAAACTCTTATCCACTTAGCGAAAAATTAATTTTTAAAAACTCAAGACTATCTAATATTATGTCAATAAGACAACCTTCTGAGATGGAAGGAATGAAAAAAGTAAGCGAAGTTGTTGGAATTGTACTTCGAGAAATGGTCAAATACGCTAGTTCGGGAATGACAGCAAAAGCTTTGGACGAATTCGGAGGCTTAATAATGAAACAGTTTGGAGCACAATCGGCTCCTCAACTTGCCTATAAATTCCCAGGTTATACTTGTATCAGTGTAAATGAAGAGATTGCACACGGAATACCTTACTCTTCTAAAGTATTAAAAGAAGGAGATTTAGTAAATGTAGATGTTTCGGCAGAGCTAGATGGTTACTGGGCAGATAATGGTTGCTCTTTTGTTTTGGGAGAGGATATTAACAACCAACAGCATTTAGTAGATGCATCTCGCGATATTTTAACAAAAGCGATTAGTAATATCAAAGGTGGTGTGAGGATTTCTTCAATCGGAAAATTGATAGAAGACGAAGCGAAGAAAAAAGGTTATAAAGTAATTAGAAACCTAGCTGGTCATGGCGTGGGTTTAAGCCTTCACGAAGAGCCAGAAGAAATTCTAAACTGTTACGACAGATTTAATATCAGAAGATTTAAGAAAAACTCTGTTGTGGCAATTGAAACCTTTATATCAACAAAGTCTACGTTTGCACTCAAAACTCGCGATGGCTGGACATTGGTAGGCAACAAAGGTGGATTTGTAGCCCAGCACGAACACACCATTGTAGTTACAGATGATAAACCGATCATTCTTACAGAAATGAACGGTATCTGAGCTAAAAGAGCCACCCGATAATAAAGTATGCATGCCTTTTATATAAAAGGCATGCATTTTTTTTGATGGATTATATAGCTTTAGTATACACTGTTATCCGACAGAACTATCTCGAAATATACATTAAAGCTATTATCATGAAAAGGAAAACATTTATCCGAAACAGCCTAGGTGGAATGATGAGTTTGGGTATTCCATCTTTGTATGCAAATCCGATCAATTTGATTGAGCCAGAACCATTGAAAACATCTTTGGTGAAAGAATTTGTTGGTGCAGGGCATAGTAAAATAGACAAAGTAAAAGAAATGCTCATCGATTATCCTACTTTAATTTATAGTAGATACGATTGGGGTAATGGTGATTTTGAAGAAGCCATAGAAGGTGCTGGACACGTAGGGAACAAAGAGATAGCTAACTATTTAATCGAAAATGGGGCAAGAGTAAACTTGTTTGTGATGACGATGTTAGGCAAAACAGATTTGGTAAAACCCATCTTAGAAGCTTACCCACAATTAATAAATGCCAAAGGTGCTCATGGTTTTACTTTATTGCATCATGCGAAAGTAGGAGGCGAAGATGCAAAAGATTTGTACGATTATTTGGAAGAAAAAGGCTTAACAGAGACCAAATTATCTTTGCAATAACAAGCTTTTCACCTTTTTGAAGTAATATTCTGATGCCATTTATCACTATATATCTTCGCTTATATAATCCTTGATGAAATTTTCAGGAATGTTCTTCTAAATGCTTAAATTTATTAAGTGTCAAATTAACTTCCATCTAACATGATTAAAAATTACCTACTTACCACTATCAGACATCTACTGAGGAACAGATTGTTTTCTTTGATAAACATATCTGGTTTCGCACTAGGCATAATTTGTTTCTTCCTTATTTACATTTATGTAAGCGATGAGTTGAGTTACGATCAGTACCATAGCAAATCTGATCGGATTTACAGAATGAAGGAGTTTTTTAAAGGTGAAGGAGGGGCATATGCAGAACGTTCATCGAGTTTACCATTTCCAGTGGCAGAAGCTATTGTGGGCGAATATCCAAATTTGGTAGAAGAAGGTGTGAGGTTTTTTAATTTTCAGGCTCCCATGCTTTCTGTAGAGTATCAAGCTGCCGAAAAAGCCTTTAATGAAAAACGGTTTTTCTTTGTCGATGAGAACTATTACAAAGTTTTCGATTTTGAATTAAGCCAAGGCAATCCCGAAAATGCACTTGCAAAGCCAAATACAGTTTTAATTACCGAAAGCATTGCTAAAAAGTATTTTGGAGAAAATTGGCAACAAGAAAAAGTAATAGGGGAGAGCATTAAGTTTCAAGGGGAGTATGATTTAACGATTACAGGTATTCTAAAAGATGCTAGATTAGATTCGCACTTTCAATATGATTTTCTGGCTTCGTTTTCAAGTTTAAAACCGATGTTTGGTGGGCATCTGCCAGATAACAATTGGTATTGGAATCCATGCTGGACGTACCTATTATTAAAAGAAGGAGTGGATGCGCAACAATTAGAATCTCAATTACCTGCTTTTGTAAATAAAGCTTTTAGTAAAGAATTTAACGCTTCAATAGTTTTAGGTCTGCAACCACTTTCCGATATACATTTAAACTCAGACCTCGATTTTGAGATTCAACCCAATAGCAATATTTCATCTATCTACATTTTTGCCGGTATTGCCATTTTTGTGTTATTAATTGCTTGTATCAACTTTGTAAATCTATCTACTGCAACTTCTATCCAAAGAGCAAAAGAAGTAGGAATCCGCAAAACCCTAGGAGGCAGAAAATACCAATTGGTTTATCAGTTTTTAACCGAATCTGTTTTAATGAGTGCCTTCTCGGTGTTTCTTGCCATTGTTGGTATTTCTTTAATTATGCCTTGGTTCAATAATTTTACTGGCAAAGCAGAAGAAATCAACTTGATAAATGAGCCAGTCTTGCTAATTGGTGTAATCGCATTTACTGTTTGTATTGGTTTAATATCTGGGTTTTATCCGGCAATGATATTGTCCAGCTTTAAACCTGTAACTGTACTCAAATCTTTAAAGGCAGATAACAAAGGAGCCATGTTTAGAAAGTTACTGGTTACCCTTCAGTTTGTGGTTTCTATTATTTTGATTATCGGTACATTCGTAGCTGTTAAACAACTTCGATACCTCCAATCAACCGACACGGGTTTTCAGCAAGAAAATATTGTGATGGTTCCCGTTTTAAGAACTCCCATGGCCGATTTTTACGAAACTTATAAAGAGGAAATATTAAAGCATAATAGTGTGAAATCGGTAACTGCATTAGAAGAAATTCTGGGTGCGAAGCATCAAGGAGGTAATTATCAGTTTGAAGGAATGGTAGAATCTCAGCTTTTTTCTAGACTTTGCATCCGTCACGATTTCTTAGAAACTTTTGATATAAAACTATTATCAGGTAGAGCATATTCAATGGATATGAAACAGGATCACGCCTATTCATTGATGATCAATAAGAAACTTGCCGAAACACAAGGTTGGTCACCAGAAGAAGCAATAGGCAAAAGTTTTGATTTGGGCAAAGTAAAAGGAAATGTAATTGGCGTTGTAGATGATTTCCATTTTACCTCTAGACACAAAGCAATTACACCATTGGTATTGGATTTAGATGTGAGACCTGGTGCATTTAACCTCTTTATAAAATACATG
Organism: Thalassovita sp.; assembly: GCA_002729595.1. Classification (GTDB taxonomy): domain Bacteria; phylum Bacteroidota; class Bacteroidia; order Cytophagales; family Flammeovirgaceae; genus Chondrinema. Next base: position 13,748 of record PBYL01000090.1, read on the forward strand.
GCTATTCGTGTTGATGATCAAGACATGACAAAAACACTTGGCTACTTGCAAAATGAATGGGAAAAGATAATTCCTGAAAGACCTTTTGAATACTTCTTCCTCGATCAAAATTTGCAACAGCTTTACGAAGCCGAAGAGAAATTAAGTAGCATTGCAGGTATTTTTGCTGTAATCGCGATTATTGTTGCGTCTTTAGGTTTACTCGGACTTTCTGCATACATGACCGAACAGCGTAAAAAAGAAATTAGCATTAGAAAAGTGTTAGGTAGTTCGATCTGGCAAGTAATTGTTTTGCTGAGTGGTAATTTTATGAATCTCATTTTAATTGCTTTTGTAATCGCTTGTCCTCTGGCATACTTTGGTTTAGACTTTTGGTTAAATCAGTTTGCCTATCGAGTTGATATAGAATTTATCTACTTTGTTTATGCCGGCTTGGCAGTTTTATTCTTTGCTTTTCTCACGATTTCGGTTCAAACAATTAGAACAGCTTATATAAATCCGGCTTACATGCTCAAAGACGATTAGATGCTATAACCATAAATTAAGTCCATTTTCAGTAAGTCTTTTTCCTTGCACAGCAGAAGTAATTAATTAAATTGCCCGAAAAACTATTTTTCTCGTAATTTTCTGGTTAAATCAACCAACACTGCTCATATGAAAGTTAAAGACTTACTGCTAGTTACAATTTTAATCTCATCACTTTCACTGTTTTCTTGTGAAAAAGAAGTGAAAGATGTTCCACCTCCACCACCATCGAGTGTAATCCCAACAGAATCTCAGGTAAAGTACCAACAAATGGAAATGATTGGTTTCATCCATTTTACGGTAAACACATTTACTGATAAAGAGTGGGGGATGGGAGACGAAGAAAATGCAATTTTTAATCCATCAGAATTAGATACAGAACAATGGGTAAAAGTGGCGAAAGAAGCAGGCCTAAAAGAATTAATCTTAACAGCTAAACACCACGATGGTTTTTGTTTGTGGCCTTCTGAGTATACCGAACATTCTGTGAAAAACAGCCCATATAAAGATGGCAAAGGTGATATTGTAAAAGAATTTACTGATGCTTGTAAAAAATATGGTATCAAAGCCGGACTTTACCTTTCACCTTGGGATAGAAACCATGCCGATTACGGAAAGCCAGAATACATTGAGTATTACAGAAACCAATTAACAGAGTTGCTTACCAATTATGGAGAGATAAGCGAAATTTGGTTCGATGGCGCTAATGGTGGTGATGGCTATTATGGAGGAGCCAATGAAGAAAGAAGAATCGATAAATTGACTTACTACGATTGGGACAATACCATTGCTTTAGTTAAAAAACTACAACCAAACATATTGGTATTTTCTGATGCTGGTCCTGATATCCACTGGATTGGTAACGAAAAAGGTTTTGCAGGTGAAACTTTCTGGTCTACCATAGATAAAAGTAAATTGGTTATTGGAGGTTCAGAATCTGCATACCTTAACTCAGGTGATCCTGATGGAAATTCTTGGATAGTAGGTCAGTGCGATGTGTCTATTCGTCCGGGATGGTTCTACCATGCTAAAGAAGATGAAGAGGTAAAAACACCAGAACATTTATTAGATATCTATTATAAGTCTGTGGGTAGAAATGCTATTCTATTACTCAACTTACCTCCAGATAGAAGAGGTTTACTTCACGAAAATGATGTTAAAAACCTCAATGACTTTAAGCAAATAAGAGATCAAATTTTCGATGATAACTTGGCTAAAGGCAAAGAAGCAACTGCCGACACTTATTGGGGTTCACATCCAGATTACGCAGCATCTAAAGTGACTGATGGAAGTTTTGATACTTATTGGGCTGCAGAGCAAGGTAAAAAAGTAGCTACTCTTACTTTAGATTTAGGTGCAGAAACAAGTTTCGACCATTTAGTTTTACAAGAGTACACACCACTTGGTCAAAGAGTAAACAGTTTTACAGTTTACGCTCAAGATGGAGAAAGTTGGAAAGAGATTACTGCAGGGACAACCATTGGTCTTAAAAGAATTTTAACGTTCTCAGAAGTTTCAGCATCAAAAATAAAACTCGAATTAGAAACTACTGGCGATGTACCAACCATTGCTGAGTGGGAAGTTTACAACGCTGAATAATAAGAATTTCAATTACATTAATTAGAATATCAAGGCAACAATTATTTGTTGCCTTTTTTATTGACACATCCCTTTTTCCCTAAATCCCTAATTATCCATTCGTAAAAAGAAATCAATTATACCCTAAAAAAAGTACATCAAAATATTTAAATGATGAAAGTAAAGGGCTAATTGAGGTAATTATCTACGATTAGCTTTAAAAAATCTCTCTCATTTATTGGGTGCTTAATTAAATATAATCTACATTCAGTACTAATAATTAGTGTTTTAGTAGATGAAGCACTGTATTTTTTTGGATGGATGACTAATTTGAAAGTTGATCCATTTTTTGAATATGAAAATAGAAAACCGATTTATTTGATGAAACAAGTGAGAAGTGGTGTGCTGATATTAACCGCACTTCTTTTTTTTGGCTGCAAAGAAGAAACACCTAAAAGTAAAAAACCAGAAGCTACATTTCCGATGAAAACGATCGTGTTGAATGATCTCAGCACTTTCAAAGATCCGGGACAAAACTGGCAAGTCGCCGGTAATGTATATGCCAACCGAAATCAGGAGCAGTCTTTAGAACCTGAAAGTGGAAGTGGAATTTTGGTAAACCTCCCGAATGAAAATCAACATGATAACCTTTTTACCAATTTTGAATATACCGATCTAGATATTGAACTAGATGTGATGATGCCGAAAAATTCTAATTCAGGTATTTATCTAATGAGTCGGTATGAAGTTCAGCTTTTCGATAGTTGGGGAGTGGATGAACCACAACACAGTGATATCGGAGGTATTTATGAACGCTGGGATGATAGTAAACCAGAAGGTGAAAACGGATTTGAAGGGATCGCTCCCAAAATAAATGCGGCAAAAGCACCGGGTTTATGGCAGCATTTGAAAATTGTTTTTCAAGCACCGAGATTTGATAGCAATGGGCAGAAAATTAAAAATGCTGTTTTTAAAGAAGTCTACCTAAACGGAACACTCATTCAGAAAGATGCAGAGGTAAGTGGGCCAACTCGTTCTGCTGCTTTTCAAGATGAAGTTGCCTCGGCACCTCTAATGATTCAGGGAGACCATGGACCAGTAGCTTTCAGAAATATAAAATACAAATCTTACAATGGGCATCAGGTTACTTTGCAGAATTTAACCCTAAAACAATATGCAAGTACTGGTGATACTCTGGGAGATTTTCTATCTCAACAACCTACTCAAAATATAAAAACAGATACCATTTCTTATACGCAATCTACCGCAGGTGATAAGTATCTATTATATTATGAGGGGGAAATGAATATTCCAGATGATGCGAGTTATATCTTCTCTATGCGCATGCATGGTGGCGGTTTTCTAATTGTTGGTGAAGATACTTTATTGAATGCTGTTGGTGACCATCAATTTGCAGAAATGTTTTATATGAAGAAGAACTTGAAAGCTGGTACTTACCCATTCAAGTTTGTATATAACAAGTTTGACGATTGGTGGCGAAGAGGTATGGCGATTTATGTAGAAAGTGAAAACACCACCCGTCAAACTCTAAATGCACCAAGTTCTATTTTTGAGGTGAAGCCAGATTCTCCCATCGTCCTTAATGCAGAAAAAGTAGTTACCCAAAGGAGCTTTATCATGCATAAAGATATTAAGAGGACACACGTAATTTCAGTGGGTACGCCTTATCATATTCATTATTCTTATGATATGAGCACTGGTACATTTTTGCAAGCTTGGCAAGGAGGTTTTCTAAATGTTTCAGATATGTGGTTCGAAAGAGGTGAGCCTCAGTTAGCAGAAACACTTGGGCCTAAAACAGAATTCTATGCTGGGCCAGCAGTAGCAAAACTGAAGAGCGAAAATGCACTTTGGCCAGATACACTTTGGTTAGACAAACCTTATAAACATTTGGGCTATACTTTAGATAATGAAGGCTATCCAGAATTTAAAATGAATATTGGTGAAACGCTGATGACAGATAAGATTTTACCCGATTCAGATTCGCACAAATTTACCCGCACAATTAAGATCGAACATGCTGATGCGAAAACGTATGTGAAGCTTGCCGAAGGAAAGGAAATTGAAAAACTGCCTGATGGCACTTATGCTATTAACGATAAGGAATATTACTTGGCAATGAGCGAACCTGATAAGGAATTACTAGTGCGAAAAGTGGGAGACAAGCAAGAGCTACTTTACAAGGTAGAAGGAGAAAGCAGTGACATTATTTATGAAACAATTTGGTAAATACAGAAAATGAAATTGAATATCAAGAATTACTACAAACTCACGCTGCAATTTGTTGGGTTGATGTTGTTAATACCTCATCTAAACTTTGCAGGTGAAAACCTGAATTTTGTAACAACTGACCCTACTGATACACTGGAAGAAGCAAAATATTACAGGATTGTTTCTGTGCCGATTCCAGAGGATATTATGCTAGAAGTAGGTGGTTTGTCTTTAACTGATAAAGGACAATTGGGTGTTTCTACCCGAAGAGGAGAGATTTGGTTAATAGACAAACCTTACAGTAAAAATCCGACTTATAAGAGATTTGCTTCCGGCTTACATGAGCCATTGGGTTTGGCATATAAAGACAATGGATTTTTTCTTTCTCAAAGAAGTGAGTTGAGCCGAATCGAAGATAGTAATGGCGATGGTGAAGCAGATGTTTTTAAAACCATTTATTCTTGGCCACTCTCTGGTAACTATCACGATTATTCATATGGGCCAGTAATCTTACCAAACAATGATATGCTAGTTACCCTAAATCTTTCTTGGATTGGTTATGGGGAAAGCTTGGTAAAGTGGCGTGGTTGGATGCTCAAAATTACTCCCGATGGTGAGATGACACCCATCGCAACAGGATTGCGCTCTCCATCAGGTTTCGATGTAAACAAAGATGGAGATATCTTTTATACAGAGAATCAAGGAGACTGGGTGGGTTCAGGCCGAATGACACATTTAGAAGTAGGCGATTTTGCTGGTAATCCTGCCGGCTTACGCTGGACAGACGATCCTGCTTCACCACTTAAGCTCAAAAAAGATCAAATACCAGATAAAGGAATCACCATGTATGAAGCAGCTCAATTTGTACCTGAGTTAAAAATACCTGCCATCTGGTTTCCGCATACTTTGATGGGAATTTCCACCTCTGGATTTATCACCGATAATACTGGCGGCAAGTTTGGCCCTTTTGAAGGGCAAATGTTTGTGGGCGACCAAGGCCATAGCAAAATTATGCGGGTGTATATGGAGAAAGTGAATGGAGTTTATCAAGGAGCTTGCTTTCCATTTAGAGAAGGTTTTTCTTCTGGATTGTTAAGAATGCTTTGGGGGGAAGACGGTTCCGTTTTCGTGGGCATGACTAGCAGAGGTTGGTCTTCAACCGGACCAGAATTGTTTGGTTTGCAAAGATTGGTTTGGACAGGAAAAACTCCTTTTGAAATTAAAACTATGAGTGCTTTAGCCGATGGATTTGAATTGACTTTTACACAGGCAGTGGATAAGAAATTAGCGGCTGACCCTTCATCTTATAACATGACGAGTTTCAACTATCATTATCATAGCACATATGGCAGTGACATTATAGAAAAGCAAAATTGCCACATTACAAAAGCAACA
>PBYL01000091.1 GCA_002729595.1 Thalassovita sp.
CGATTTACTATACAATGCGATATGTTTAGCCAGAAATTAGAGAATGTTGGGCTTACTCATTTTGCCGAAGAATACATTGGTACGCATGTGAGCGGTATTTTCACCAAAGATGGAAGAGTACCAAACCAGATGCTGCCCTTCTTCGATTATTATTTAAAGTTTGAGAAGTAAGTTGATGTAGAAGACTTTTCTAAGGTGGAGAAGTCTTCTAATTCTTATTGCGGTATTCTATAGGACTCATTCCTGTTTTAGTTTTGAAAATCTTGCTAAAATGTTGTGGGTATTCAAAACCTAAACTAAATGCAATTTGGCTTACCGATTCTGTGGTTCCTAAGAGCTTATTTTTTGCTTTTTCTATCAAAAAATAATGGATATGCTCTTGGGCATTTTTACCAGTTTCTTTCTTTAACAAATCGCTTAGATAATTTGGAGACATATTCAGTTGAAGCCCACAACTTTTAACAGTGGGAATACCTATTTCTAAAACTTTGTCGGAATCAAAATACTCGCTGAGTAACTGCTCAAACTGGCTTACAAGGTCTTTGTTAAGATTAGTTCTGGTGTAAAATTGCCGATCGTAATAGCGAATACAGTAATCAAGCATCAATTGGATGTTTGAGATAATTAAGTTTTGGCTGTGTCTATCGATGTTTTGGGTGTATTCTTTCTCTATTTTTTTTGCCAGTTCAGTAATGTTTTGTTCTTCATCTTCTGACACGTGCAATGCTTCATGTACATCATAAGAGAAAAAAGAATAAGAGTTGATATGTTTCCCTAGTTCAGATTTTCGAATCAAATCTGGATGAAATAACAAAGACCAACCTTTGGCTTCCACCGTATTGTGCCATCCACCAGAAGTAACAACTTGCCCTGGACTAGTTAAAATGATTGTACCGTCTTGAAAATCGTATGAGTTTCTTCCATATTGCAAAGTGCCAGAATAACCAGATTTAAATATGATGTGGTAAAGCTCAAATGAATATTTAATACCTACAGGAATGGCATTGGTATCAATATCTTTATGTTGATAGATACTTACAAGCGGATGTTTCGGCTTATTTAAGCTAAAAATTTCGTGTGCTTGAGAAATGGATTTCACATGAATTACTTCTTTCATCAGTATAATTTGCTATTAAACTTCCTGCATTTTACGAATTTCTTTTAATAGCATTTTGCGTGGCATAAAAGGAATTAATTTCACCATCAACTTTTGTGAGAATAATGCTGAAACAATATTGAGTTCGCCTTTTAACATTCCATTGTAACCTTCTAAAGCTACTTTGTGCGCATTATAACCTGTTGAAAACCCAGCTGTTTTATCCATACCTGAAACCTTGGCAAATTCCGTTTCGGTAGCTCCAGGCATTAAAGCCGTAACGGTTACATTGGTATCGTGTAATTCTTCTGCCAAGGCATTGCTTAATGAAGTTACATAAGATTTTGAGGCGTAATAAACAGCTTGTAACGGGCCGGGTAAGAATGCCGCTGACGAAGATACATTTAATATTCTGCCACTATTCCTTCTAACAAAATCAGGTAAAAATAATCGACTAAGTGAAGTTAATGCCATGATGTTTACCATCAACATAGCATGGTCTTCTTCCCATTTTCTTTCATAGAATTTACCTACTCCACCGAAACCAGCATTGTTTATCAGGTAGTCTACTTTTAGTCCAGAGTCTTTAATTTCAGTATAAATCTCTTTAGCTGCATTTGGTAAACTGAGGTCTTTTACAATCACTTTTACATGAATTGAATACTTATTTTCAAGATCGACTTTTAGTTGATCTAACTTCTCTTTTCTTCTGGCAACAATAATTAAATCACCACCAGTCGCTGCATGAATATAGCTAAGTTCTTTACCAATGCCTGTAGATGCTCCTGTGATTAATGCTAATTTTCCCATACTTTGATTTTTGTACAGCACAAAATTACCAAGAGCCAACTTACAGGATGAATACTTATTCCCGAATTACTAATACATATTACAGAATTAATTCAACTGCATTTTTTTGAATTCGAGGGGTTTCATTCCGGTTTGCTTTTTAAACAGTCGGGTAAAGTAAGACGTGTTTTCAAAACCTAATTGGTAAGCAACTTCAGCTACGTTTTGGTTCTCTATGCGCAGCATGTTTTTCGCTTCGGTAATTAGGGAAATATGGATTAAATCTATCGCAGTTTTGCCAGTTTCCTGCTTTAGTAAATCGCTCAAATATCTAGGGGAAACATATAACTCTTGTGCCAATGCATTTACCGATGGAAGTCCTTTAGAAATGAGGTAACCGGCATCGAAATAAGCACGCAAAGCTTCATTAAATTTTGTAACCGTTTTACCAGACATATCTGTTCGGTTAATAAATTGTCTTTTGTAAAAGCGCTGCGAATACATCAATATAGAAGCCACATGGCTAATAATAATTTCTCTGCTGTATTCATCTTGATTGCTGTTATACTCCAAAGTTATTTTGTTGAATAACTCCCAGATAATGTCTTCTTCTTTTGGAGATAGATGCAATGCCTCATTGGTTTCGTATTCAAAAAAGCTGTATTTCTGTATGTTGTTATGTAACTCATTTCCAGCTAGATAATCTTCGTGAACGAGTATCATAAATCCGGCTTCTTCAAACTCTAAATGTTTCATTTCTATAATTTGTCTGGGCTTAACAAACATCATAGAACCATTGCTATGGTCGTATTTGGTACGACCATACAAGATTACTCCTGCACGTAATTTTTTAAAACCTATCAAATAGCAATCGCTCGTAAACTCTCTATCTCCCAATGGGCAATCTGATGTACAAGTTACAATACTTAAAAGTGGATGTTCGGGAGCAGGCCAGTTATAAGCTCTGTGTAAATCTGCTAATGTTTTATGATGGGTTACTTTGCGCATTTTGGTGTTTGTTAAGCCCTAAACAAATTCGTTTTAATTTACTACAAATTGATGTAAATACAAGTTCAGCCTTGATGTTCTGGACTCAAATTAATGTCCGTGAGCAGCAATACTTACTTCTTTCCAAGTATCAATTTCTGCTTGTCTTTTGGTGTAAACATCCTTCATCACATGGTAACCCATTCTACCGAGTAGTAATCTTGCGGGTGGATTTTCATTATCAATTATATCTAAAACTGGTTTTACAGTCGCTTCAGGTATGCCATACATATCTGTATCTGATGAAGCCTCAGCAAAGCCTTCTCTTACTGCGTTGTAATCGGTAATGTTATTAGAAGTTTGCAAAGCAGAAGCACCAGCCCAATCTGTAGCATAACCATTAGGCTCAATAATAGTCACTTTAATACCCAAATGAGCAACTTCACTAGCAAGTGTTTCACTTAAACCTTCTACGGCAAATTTAGAGGCATTGTAGATACCGAGCATTGGCATAGTCATGAGGCCAAGTAAGCTGGAAACTTGAATAATGTGCCCGCTTTTTTGTGCTCTCATTACTGGTAAAACAGCTTGAGTTACCCATAACAAGCCAAAGAAGTTAGTTTCCATTTGTGCTCTGGCATATTCTTCGGTCGATTCTTCTACTGTGCCAAACAAACCGTAACCCGCATTATTGATAAGTACATCAATGTTTCCAAACTTTTCGATGATGAGGTCAACTGCATCTGAACTAGCTTGTTTGTCTCTTACATCTAATTGAATGGGTAAAACATTCTCACCATATTTTTCAACTAAATCGTCTAAGTCTGAAAGTTTTCTTGCAGTAGCAGCTACTTTATCTCCTCTCTGTAAAAATGCATCTGCCCATAATTTTCCGAAACCTCTTGATGCGCCGGTAATAAATATTGTTTTTGACATTTTTTAATGTTTTTATGATTAAATAATGACACAAAATTACCGGCAATCAGTCTGGCAAAATAACACGTATGTACGAAAGAATAGCACAAAATAACATGTGCTACTCATTTCATTCATTTACCTCAGACGTAAACTCATAGCTACCTGCACTTAGTTGATAGACTGCTTTGCTATTTTCGAATTTGACAAACTCAACCCCTTTTGCCTTTGCTGCTTTTTTCCCAGACTCTTTTACAAGTTTTTGAGATGTAGTTGGCAAATACAAAGTAGCTGTGGTATTTGCAGGTACAGTAGTTTTATAGATGAAAAGATTTCCTTCTTTTTTCCATTCACTTTCAATTCTTCCATACATAGCATCGTAGTAGCCTTTTGCCCAATTCATTTCTCCAGTTGGGTCTGGAGTTGGTTGCAAAATGAATGATTTAAAGCCCGGCTCAGCTCTTTGTATACCCAATGAATAATTATACATCCAAGAACCGATGGCACCAAATGAATAATGGTTGAAAGAGTTCATCCCATTATTTCCACCAAAACCATCTTCTACCGTATAAGAATTTAGGCGCTCCCAAATGGTTGTAGCTCCATTTTTAACAGAATATAACCAAGAAGGATAAGAATCTTGTTGCAACAAACTATAAGCAGCTTGATCGTAGCCAAATCCCGAAAGAGCCGGAGCCATGGTGGCTGTACCGATAAAACCAGTCATGAGCGAATATTCTGGCCTAGATTTACCCATGTGGTCTACATTTTTGCGCTTTACTGTTTCGGCTAAATGTTTGGCAATATCTGCTTCATATTCTTCTTTAAATGCACCCAAAGCCAATGGAATTGCATAAGACGCTTGTGAGTCTACGAAACCACCTTTTTCAAAACTATAGTCTTCGGGTTTGGCAGCTAGAGACATTCCGCTGTAACCCGAATGGATGGTTTTATGCGTCGTTGGGTCTACATAGGTTTTGTTAAAGAAGTCTTTTCTCTGCTGATGTTTTTCTGCGTATTTCTTTGCGTCTTCATTTTTGCCTAAAAGTTTGGCAGATTCAGTCAAAATCATTAAATCATAAATCTGATAGGCTGTCCAAATCATGCTATTATCATTTTTATAGCCTTCTGGACTGAGCCAATCACCCAAAGGTCCTTCATCAAGTACACCTTCAGCGTTTTGTTTAGATTCCAGAAAATCTACATAAGCCTTCATCGCATCAAAATTTTCTTCCAAGATTTTTAAATCGCCATATTGCTGATAAACTTCCCAAGGAATGGTAACTCCGGCACTTCCCCAAAGTGTTCCACCAAAGCCAGTACCGACCGGAGCAATATCTGGGAATCTACCATTTTTGCTTTGTAGTTCTCTATTTGCCAATAAATGTCTCCTTAAAAACTGATCGACATTGCCGAGGTAAGTGGCTGTTTTGGCAAATACATTAATATCTCCATTCCAGCCCATTCGCTCATTTCGAGCAGGCGTATCTGTAGGAATCGACAAGAAATTTCCTCTAAAAGACCATGTGATATTCTTCCAAAGTCGATTTACTTGTTGGTTAGAAGTTTCGTAAGATGAAGCCAAATTTTCAATGGAGCTTACTACTAAACCCTTTACATCTTCTTTAGGAATCGCTTTTTTGATGCCTGTAATTTCTATATATCTAAAGCCATGAAAAGTGAATGTTGGTTTTATGGTTTCTTCTCCTCCTTTTAAAATCCATTTATCTGTAGTTAATGCAGCCCTGATGTTTTCCATCATGATCATTCCTACATAATTCTTATGCTCTGGCAAATTCGGGTATTTCATTTCAGCATAGCGCAAAGAAACCATGTCGCCACTCTTACCAGAAATTTTAATTTGTGGGAAACCTACCATATTTTGCCCCATGTCATAGACAAAAACACCGGGTCTTACTTCTTCTACACTTTGGGCAGTGAGTGTTTTTACAATTTTGGCATTGTTTCCAAGCTGTCCAATAATTTGCAAATCATCGTAATTGAAGGCAGACTCATCGTTGCTCTTTTTGAGATAAGCTGTTCCTTCTAATGGAATTTTTACTGCCGATTTCCATGCTGAATCATCATAATCTGAGTTTGACCAACCTGCAATTAAAGCTTCTTTTCGAGCATCGTACACTTCTCCTTGAAAATAACTGCCGTAAATGATCGGGCTATCATTAAAGTATTTCCATGTCTTTGGTTCTGTAACTACTGTTTGTGTTGAACCATCAGCATAGGTAATTACCATTTTGGCTAAGAGTGATTGTCTATCGCCAAAGTAGTTCCAGTTGTAACCTCTGTAAGAAAGGTTTCCGCTCCACCAACCTTCACCTAACATCGCTCCTACTGCATTTTTACCCTTCTTAATTTGATCGGTTATATCATAAGTTTGATACATATGGGTTTTGTTGTACTGTGTTAAACCTGGATTAAAATAGTCGTCTCCGATTCTCTCTCCATTGATGTACATCTCATAAATGCCACGAGCAGTTACGTATAATCTGGCTTTGGCTATTTCTTTTTCCTCCGATGAAAAAGTAGTTCTCAACATCGGCATGGAGTTTTTATCTGGATTTGCGATAATTAGCACTTCTTTTTCTGCATTACCCACCACATAACTTTCATCTGTTACAGATAAATCATCACTTTGGAAAATGCCATTGTATGATTCACTTTTGAGATTTTCATGGAACAAGTTATTAGATGGCGCTCTAAAATTCATTACAGCAAGCTCAGAGAAATAGGCTTTTTGATTCTTTTCAAGTTTAAAACCGATATCTGCCAGTAATGGATAAACTATTTGGTCGCCACCTTGATCACCATGTGGATTTAATGCAGAGCCTTTTACATCGAGCCAAGGTGGTGCATTTTTATCTGGATTGATGTTATTAGCTTCCGCTCTGCCATCTACGTAAATCATACATTTACCAAAATTCATCTCAAAATACACCTCATGCCAATCGTATTTGTTTTGTTCGTTTATTAATGATTTTGAAATATCAAAAGAATATAAAGGTTTGTCGGCTGCATCTTTAGGTGTGTATTTTACTCTGTAAATATTGAATTTTGCCAAACCCTCTTCCGTTTCATCTACTTCACTAATGTCTAGTTCAAAAGAGAAATAACTTTCGTCTTTACCAACTTCTACACCTAAAATATTTTTGTTCTTGTCCATCAACCTGAAATCGTTGGCACCAAAAACAAAGGCGGCTTTACTCGATTCGCTTTCACTATCTAGCTTGATTTTATAGGAAACCTTAAACACAGAAAGAGCTTGAGAATAAAGCACTAAATCTTCTGCAGTTCCACCAATCCAATCGGCACCATCCCATGCTTGTAAATTGGGGTTTGAATTCATCAAACCA
>PBYL01000092.1 GCA_002729595.1 Thalassovita sp.
TTAATTCGCTCTTTTTGCTCTTGAATAGCGATAAAAGAATCGTGATCGATATCAAAATTAAGCTGTGCTGCAAAACGCACTGCACGCATCATTCTCAATGGATCATCAGAATAGGTAATACCTGGTTCAAGCGGAGTTTTTATCAATCTCCTTTTTATATCTTCTAAGCCACCGAATGGATCAATTAACTCACCAAAATTTTCCTTCTGCAGACTAAAAGCCATTGCATTTATTGTAAAATCTCTTCTGTTCTGATCATCTTCTAAAGTGCCGTCTTCTACAATTGGCTTTCTAGAATTTCTATCGTAAGACTCTTTTCTTGCCCCAACAAATTCTACTTCAAAAGAATCTGTTTTAACCATAGCAGTTCCAAAATTCTTAAACACATTTACTTGAGCTGGTTGGTCTAAACACTCAGCAAATGTTTTTGCCAAAGCAATGCCGCTACCTACACATACAACATCTACATCTTTTGAAGGTCTCCCCAAAATCATATCACGCACGTATCCGCCAATTACATAAGCTGGCACATTTACTTTTTGTGCAGCTTGTTGTAAAATTCTAAAAAGGGGATTTTTTTCAAGTTCAACCGCAAAATTCATCGAAATAATAATCTTTGTGTTTTCGCAAAAATACAAAGAAAATATGAGCTAAGTACTTAAGAAAGTATTCAACCACATTTTCAAAACCGACCAATTTAGCAGTTATCTGCCAAAAATGACCTCTTTTGTATAGCTTTTAATTACATTTTTGAATATTACTAAAATAATTTCTTAATGAAAGTTAACACAGACAACAAAAAATTACTTCTATTTTACTTTTTATTTACCTTCGAGCCCAACTTAATTGTAATTTTGGACTGATATTTTTTAAGGCTTCATTTTAAATAATTTTATGCCGTTTCAATATACATCAGTACAGAACAAGATTGAGGAGAGTTTACAACAATTGCCCTTATCCGGTAAACCAGTTGAACTTTACGAACCTATCAGATACATTCTAAATGTCGGGGGAAAAAGGTTGAGACCTTTACTTACTACCTTAGGATGTTACTTATTTAACGAACAATTTGATAAAGCTTTAAAACCGGCTTTAGCTGTAGAGGTGTTTCACAATTTCACACTCATGCATGACGACATCATGGATCAGGCTCCTCTTAGACGAGGAAAACCTACTGTTCATGAAAAATGGAGTGCAAACGTAGCTATTCTCTCAGGAGATGTAATGTTGGTTAAAGCATATGATTTACTGCTTCATGTAGATAAAGATTTGATACATACAGTAATCGAAAAGTTCAATAAATGTGCTTGTGAGGTTTGTGAAGGACAACAGTTCGATATGAATTTCGAAACTTTGGAAAGCGTATCTATAGAGTCTTACCTCAATATGATCCGCCTTAAAACCGCAGTTTTGTTAGGGTTTAGCTTAGAGTTAGGCGCAATACTAGGTGGTGCAGAGGAGCATGCTGCCACACAATTAAAAAATTTCGGTGAGAGCATTGGTTTAGGCTTTCAGATAAAAGACGATTTGCTGGATGTATATGGAAACCAGCAAAAGTTTGGCAAACAGGTAGGTGGTGATATTATCGCTAATAAAAAAACCTATTTGCTACTAAAAGCTTTAAAAGATGCAGATAAAAACCAACTAGCAGAATTGAATAGCTGGTTAATAAAAGAAAAGTTTAATCCTGAAGAGAAAGTAAATGCGGTTAAAGCTATTTACGATCAGTTAAACATTCGGGAACAAGCGCAAGAATTAGCAGAAAACTACTTTACTAATTCATTTAAAATTTTAGAAGAGCTCGACATAAATTCTGAGAGAAAAAATGAGTTAATAAATTTTGCAGATATGCTAATTCACCGAGAAAAATAAGAACAATTATTACTAAAATTATACGCTTAATTACATCAACATTTTCATTAACTTAAATTTGTATATACCGAACACGAAAATCAATAACATACTGATTACACTAAATCGCAAAAATTTAACTTCTTAAATATCCGTTCATCATGATCAGATTTACCGTACCATTACTTACTATCCTGGTCAGTTTATTACTAACAGGCTGTGGAATCCAATCAGAAAACAAACAATTAAAACTAAAAGTAAGCGAACTTGAAAATGAAATAAACGAAAAGAATGTTGTTCAGGTAAACCTTTCTAACCAACTCAATAAAGTCGATTTGCTTATCGACTCCATCAGCAAGTCTGAGGCCTACATGGCATTTAATCTTGAAATGGGCACCTCCTACCAAGACCATGTAGACCGTCTAAGAAGCCTAAGTGCTTTTATAGAATACACCCGCCAAAAAATGCTCAAGCTCGAAAAAAAGATGGCAGAGCAAGATACCGAATACCAAAGCATGCGACTTCTTATTGGTAGAATGCGCGCCGAAGTTGAGCAGAAAGATCAGGTAATTAAAAAACTAAGAAAACAAATTGCCGATTACGAAGCTGAAAACGAAGAGCTTATCCGTTTGGTAGATCTACAGAAAAAAGAGATTATTGATATTGAGCAACAGCTTAAGCTAAAAATTGCTGCACTTAATAAAGCCGAGATGAATATTGAGGCATTAAAAAGTGAAAAAGAAAAAATAAAAGCAGATGCGTTTTTCGAAAAAGCAGAAGCTAATGAGCAAATCGCTGAAATGACGAAGTTTGCTCCTAAAAAGAAAAAAGAAGCTTATAGTGAAGCTTTAAACCTCTACAAAATGGCTTTACAAGCTGGTAGAAAAGATGCTGCCGGAAAAATTAAAGAAATCGAAAAGGCTATGTAAAATACGCTTCTAATATTTTTCTTAATTTTGAGGCTGAAAAACATAGTAACGGTATGCAAAATATTAAAAATGTAATTTTTGATTTGGGAGGAGTGATTCTAAATCTTGATTTTAAGAAGACATTCTCTGCATTTGAGGCACTCTCTTCCAAAGATTTTACACCTATTTTTAATAAAGTTTACCAATACGAGTTTGTAAGCCTCTACGAAACTGGCAAAATATCATCAGAAGAATTTAGAAAAAACCTTCTTGAAGTACTGGAGATTGATGCAGAAGATCAAGTACTCGATGCTGCATGGAATGCTATGCTTCTTGATTTCCCCCTTAAAAACATTCAGTTTTTGCAAGAAGTAGGTAAAAGAAAAAGAATCTTTGTACTTAGCAATACGAATGAAATACACAAAACTGCCGCAGAAAAAATCCTTGAAAAGGAACATTCTGGAGTTACTTGGGATAAGCTTTTTGAGAAGTCATATTTCTCTCATATAATGCAAGACAGAAAGCCCAATGTCAGTATTTTTAAACAAGTAATAGATGAGAATGGGCTTCTTGCATCAGAGACACTATTTATTGATGATAGTATCCAACATGTTGAGGGTGCGCAAAAAGCAGGCTTACACGCACTGCATTTAAAAGACGGAATGTCTATAACAGAATTAGGTATCTGAAACTTTTAGTAAAGTCAGATCATACAGCAAACTCCTCTTCCAAAGTTCTTCTTCTAGAAGGGTCATCTGCATCTGGAGGCAAAACAAATACACCGGGAGGTAAATCTAAAGGAGGTAGATCGTCTGAACCATCCCAACCGCCATCTCCACCACGATCGTTCCCATTATCATCACTGCTATCATGTCCTGATATACCCGGCTTTGATAGCATAAAAGCAATCAATGCTACATAAACTATCGCAAGAAACATTGCATTAAATAGTATAAACATAAGGACGAAGAAAATAAAGCTTTTATAATCTGGCCTACTGGCAAGAAAGAAATCAGTGAAATTTATCTAAGTGATATTTAATATAACTAAAATTATTTTAATTTTTCGAAAATTCAATATTTTCTTTGTCATATATTTTGATCATCATTTCATCAATTTTTATTTGTATTTATAAATTGAATGATGATGATATTTTATTGTACTTAAACAATAATTTTCTGATATCAGCTGGTTAATGCCAGTTTCCAATTTTATTAGAATAACCTGTTAGTCAAGTAAAGGTTATAAAAATCAACATTTTAGCATGAAATATTTAATAGTAGGTTTAGGAAATATTGGCAAAGAATACGAAGATACTCGACACAATATCGGGTTTATGGTAGTGGACTATCTTGCCAAAAAATTTGATGTAGAGTTTGATATAGATAAACAGGCTTTTGTTACAGATTTTAAGCATAAAGGTCGTACAATTTATATGATTAAGCCTACCACCTACATGAATCTTAGCGGAAAAGCAGTACAACACTGGCTTACTCAACTAAAAATTCCAAGAGAAAACTTAATGGTAATTGTAGATGAATTGGCATTGCCTTATGGATCATTAAGAATGCGTGCGAAAGGTTCGAGTGCTGGCCATAACGGCTTAAAAAATATCGAAACTTGCTTAGGAGGCACCAATTATCCCCGTCTTCGCTTTGGTATAGGCAACGATTTTTCTAAAGGGAAACAGGTAGATTTTGTATTATCAGCCTTTAATGAGGATGAATCTGCCGAACTTCCATTGTATATTGAAAAAGCAGCAGAGATGATTCTTTCTTTCACATCTATTGGAATTAACCATACAATGAGTAAATTTAATAACTAAACTGGCTATAGACTTTTGACAAGCATCTTTTTATTGCACCAAAGTTTATGCTCATGGCTAACTCACTAAGTATTCCAGACAATATCAATTTGTTTCAAAGAGGCTATTATTCGAGAAAATCCGCTAAATATATGGGTACATCTGACCCTGTTACAATAAAAAAGAATGTCAAACCTAAAGAAAAGTCAAAGCAAGAAGAAGTTATGAAAGATTAATTCACCTTTCATTTAAATCAACTTCTAAAACTTTTTAATCGATCAAAATTTTTTCTGGAGATATGTACTGTTTTTATGTAAGTGAAAACCAAAATTCTTATGTTTCAAAAAACAGAAATCATATCTTTGCGAATTAATTAATCAATAAATCTGAGAAGTTCTAAGTTTCGGAAAATACCGAATTAAAATTGCTTGGAGATAAATATTTTGAGATAATGGAACTGATAAAAGGAAGTATAGTAGCGCTAGTCTCTCCCTTCAAAAACAATAAAACTCAAGACGTGGATTTTGATACCATAGAAAAGCTTGTGGCTTTTCATGCGGAACATGGAACTTATGCCATCGTTCCCTGTGGTACTACTGGCGAATCGCCAACACTTTCACACAAAGAACATGATCAAATAGTAAAATTTGTAATAGAATGCGCCAAAGGTACTGATCTCAAAGTGATTGCAGGTACTGGGTCTAATTCTACCAAGGAAGCTATTCATTTAACAGAAGAAGCTCAAAAAGCAGGAGCCGATGCTAGCCTTGTTGTAGTTCCTTATTACAATAAACCAACTCCAAAAGGACTTAAAGCTCATTTTAGAGAACTTAATAAAATAGAATTACCAATTATTCTATACAACATACCTGGTAGAACTGGTATAAATGTAAGCCCACAAACTACAATAGAAATAGCTGAAGAATGCCAAATGGTAGCTGGTGTAAAAGCCTCTAATGGTAATTTGGAAGAAATTTCTGAATTGTACATGTTGAGTCAGTCTTTAAACAGACCTTTTAGCATTTTATCTGGTGACGATGCGCTTACATTACCAATCGGTGCAGTTGGAGGTACAGGTATTGTTTCTGTTGCGGCTAATATTATTCCAGGTACTATGAAAGCCCTTATGGATAGCATCAACAACTCTGATCTTGTAAAAGCGAGAGAGATTAACAGCAAAGTTTATAAATTATGTAAAGCGCTGTTAGCTTTTGGAGCAAACCCAATGGGTATTAAAGCGGTAATGGCTCACGAAGGTTTGAATGTAGGAGAATGCAGATTGCCACTTACTACACTTGATTCAGCACAAGCAGAAGAGCTTATTGCTATTTGGAAAGATGTAAAAGCAAGCCTGTAATTAGGCTTAATATAAATATTACTTTGATTTAAGCAGCGACATGCTGCTTAAATCAAAGTTGTTGTTTTAGGTTTCTCAATGTTTCTTCTTGTTCAGGTGTAAGGTTTTCTGGTGTATCTAGTTCCAGTGTAATATATAAATCACCAAAACTTCCCGAATGGCTATATTTCGGCATTCCCTTTCCTTTTAACCTGAATTTCTTTCCACTTGATGAGCCTTTAGGGATTGTAAAGCCTAAAGAACCATTCAAAGTATCCACTTTAATTTTTGCACCTAACATCCCAGAGAAAACATCTGTGTGAACAGTTGAATAAAGGTCGTCTTCTTTTCTAGTAAACAATGGATGCTCATTTACCTTAATATCTACATATAAATCGCCGGGAGTACCGCCATTTTTACTTTCGCCACCTTTGCCTTTTACCTTAAGCTGCTGACCATCTCTAACACCTGGCTTTAATTTTAATCTTAAAGTTTTACCATTAAACTTTAAAGTCTTAGTAACACCATCAAAAGCTTCTTGCAATGTAAGTGTTACGGTTCCCTTCATATCTTTACCTCTCACTGGCATTTGATGCCTTTGTGCATATCCTCTCTGCCCATATGGATTTTGTCTACCACCAAAGAATCCTTCGAACATATTAAAAATATTATCGAAGTCTACATTTCCTTGTCCTCCACCACCACCAAATGGATTACCTCCTCCTGAAAAACCTCCGCCACCAAACATATCTCCTTGCTCCCAGTCTGCTCCAAATTGGTCGTATTTTCTTCTCTTAGCAGGGTCTTTTAGCACATCATACGCCTCTTGAACTTCTTTAAATTTAGCTTCAGCATTTTTGTCGCCAGCATTTTTATCAGGATGGTATTTTCTTGCCATCCCTCTGTAGGCTTTTTTTATTTCGTCCTGAGAGGCACCTTTGCTTACACCCAATACCTGATAATAATCTTTTCGACTTTTCATTTTGTTATTATTGTCATTATAAAATCACTCCACAATATTTTACCTGTATACTGCATAATGCAGAAAATAAGCTAAAAGTATATCTTTTATAATTACGTATTATTCATCATTCTTTGTTTAATTTCAAAGAAAAGAGGTAACCCTTTAATGAATTACCTCTTATGCTTTTTATAAGTTCATCCGGTTAAAGAATATTACTTAATCTCTATCGACTTTGGTTTTACCACTGGCACTTTTTCTATATCCAGCTTAAGTACGCCATCATTATAAGCAGCTTCTATACTGTCTGCATTTACATTTTCCGGAAGTGTAAATGCTCTGCTAAATGAGTGGTAAGTGAATTCTCTCCTTGTAAACTTACCTTCTTTTTTCTCTTCAGTTTTTTCTTCTTTACTTTCAGAAGAGATCGTTAGCACATTATTATCAACTTCAACTTTAAAATCTTCTTTTTTTCTACCTGGCACTGCTAACTCTAAATGATAAGCATTTTCAGTCTCGCTTACGTTCACCGCAGGAACTGTACTCTTGTTCAATGAAGACTGATCGAAAAAGCTCCTGTCAAATAGTTGATCAAATATATCAGTAAATACTGGAAATTGTGAATCTAATCCGTTTCTATATTTTATGAGTGACATAATTTTATGGTTTTAAGTTTTACATTCATTTGTTGTTCAGTATTAACTTATCAACATAAATGCCACTCGAATTTTTAAGCTTTTTCCGCCCTAAATAATGTCATTATGGCATAATTCGTAAATTTAATAATGACAAAATGACTTGAAGATGTCAAATATTCACTATTTCATAGGTGCATTTGCCTCTTTTGCCATCACTTTATAAGTCATCTTATCCATAAACACTGGGAATAGCTTATTTAACCAAACAGTAAGTTTACCCATGTTTGTGAGAATTAAGATTTTTTTACGTCGCTTCACGGCATTGTAAATATACTCTGCGCATTCTTCTGCACTCATCATATTAGATTCGTCTCTTGGAGATTCTCCCTGTTGGCTACCATCTGCAGCCAAAGCTGTACGCCTGATATTAGATGTAGTAAAACCCGGACAAGCTGTAAGCACATTTACACCTTTGTAAAGCATTTCTGTACGTAATACTTCTAAAAAGCCCTGTAACGCAAATTTAGAAGCCGAGTAACCTGTTCTCGCAGGCAAGCCTCTGTAACCTGCAATAGAAGAAATACCCACTACCGTACCTTTTCCTTGAATAATATATGGCAGGCAATATTTAGTAGCATACAGAGCTCCATAAAAATTAATATCCATCACCTTCTTTACTACATCCAAATCGAGATCTTCGAACATAGCACGCATACTTATACCAGCATTATTTATCAGAATATCAATTTTACCATAATGTTCTAATATAGCGTCTACCATCTGCTTGTTGTCTTCCTCCTTGCTCACATCAGAAACAATGGTTAATACATCTATCTTTTTCTTTTGAAGTTCTAGTTCAGCTTGATCGAGTGCTTCTTTTTTTCTACCAGTAATTACAATCTTAGAACCGTTCATCCCAAACTGCTCTGCAAGGGCTTTTCCGATACCAGAAGAACCACCTGTAATTACCACCACTTTATTTTTCATAAATCTTCTTTCTTTTTTTGCGGCAAATATATTTTTAAAAAGATTGGATGCATAAGCTTGTTTAGACATCCTAAAGGATTTACCTATTTCGCTTAGAGTTTTGTAAACTTTATCTATCTAGGTAAGAAATCCATAAAAAAAGTTTTCCCAATATTAGAATCAGTCAATTTAATAGCAATATTGTAATATTTATTTTGAAATAAATTTTAAAATATCATTTAAAGTTATATTTTTGGATAAACAATACTTGTCTATACATTAAACTTGTGTTGTTTTTATAAAAATTAATTTGACACTAGGAACAGAA
>PBYL01000093.1 GCA_002729595.1 Thalassovita sp.
CCTGGGGCTGGAGAAGGTCCCAAGGGTTGGGCTGTTCGCCCATTAAAGTGGCACGCGAGCTGGGTTCAGAACGTCGTGAGACAGTTCGGTCCCTATCTGTTGTGGGCGTTAGAAGCTTGAGAGGATCTGACTTTAGTACGAGAGGACCGAGTTGGACGAACCTCTGGTGTACCTGTTGTGGTGTCAGCTGCATTGCAGGGTAGCTATGTTCGGAAGGGATAAGCACTGAAAGCATCTAAGTGCGAAACCCACCTCGAGATGAGGCTTCTATATAAGGGTCGTCAGAGACGATGACGTTGATAGGCTGCAGGTGTAAAGTCAGAGATGGCAAAGCTGAGCAGTACTAATTACCCGAAAACTTCCAAGACCGAAATTGTATTATTTTAGCTTGTTTACAGTATGTAAAGATTTTAATGGTGATGATAGCGCAGGTGTTCACCTCTTCCCATTCCGAACAGAGAAGTTAAGCCCTGTAGCGCCGATGGTACTGCATTAAACTGTGGAAGAGTAGGTAATCGCCAATCTTTTATTTATATAGAAACCCTTCTACTCTCTTAAGAGTCCGAAGGGTTTTTTTATTATATCACAAACACCATAATATCTATCCTATAATAGCTTTTAAGCAGGTTTATACTCCCCCATCCTTATTATAAGTCCAACCACATAAATAAGCTACCCTTCTTAATGGATAGCTTATACGAATTATGATTTTATTAACTTCTTGTAAGTTTAGGAATCATGGCAAAAGCTTAGGAAGTTATCGTAAAGTGGATTTCCATCTATAATTAAGCCACCTAAAGTATGGGTGAATTCTGGATGCCATTGAACACCTAAAACTTTACCAGACTGGCTTTTATTCCACATAATTGCTTCTACAAGATGATCTTCTTTACTTGTTGCAAGTATATCAAGGTCATTTCCTAAATCTTTAATAGCTTGATGATGAATTGTATTTACAAATAATTTATCTGAATTTGGATAAATATTATTTAGATAACTATCATCAGGCATTATGATTTCATGCGCTATAGTATCGTAGTTTTTAGCATTACGATGTTCAACATTAGTTTTAAATTGGGTTTCAATATCCTGATAAAGAGAACCTCCAAAATACACATTAAGCAATTGTAAGCCTCTGCAAATAGCAAAAACGGGTTTGTCGTTTTTAATAGCAAAATCTAATATTTCTAATTCATATATATCTCTTTGTCTATCACCTTGCCATCTACCGATAGGTTGTTCTCCATAGGTAGTTGGGGATAAATCTGTTCCACCTTGGAAAACAAATCCATCCATCTCTTTTAAGAATTCTTCTAATATAGATTTATCGTCTAAATCTGGGATCAAAATAGGCAACACATCTTTTCTTGAAAGATAGTTTGCCATATCTTTTTCAAAATATAAAAGTGATTTAGGACCGAATACAGTTCTATCTATATCCGGATACATAAAGCAAGAAGAAACGCCAATTTTAAGCATAGTTGAAAAATGTTACCAACCTCTATATTTAGGAGGTTCAATATTATTTAATCTTAAATAAGTTATACACTGAGCTCGATGGTGTGTGAGATGATCTCTCATTAAATAAAATATCCTTTTTTTATCCATTATCACACCTGCAAAAATTACGGGGTCTTTACTTTGTTTATCTGATATTACACTTGCACTTTTTTCTACATAAGTAAATACATCTTTGAGACTTTTTATGAGATCGTTTTTACTTAAATCATCAAGTTTAGCATCTTTTATAGGATTGCTTTCATTTGCGACAAATGTAGAATTGAGCCAATATAAATTAGTGATTATATGAGCTAATTGTTGTGAAAAAGTAAAAGTATTTTCATTTAAACGATATTTATAATACTCTTCTGGCATTGCTTCAGCCACTTCAATAGTATACTCTGAAGCTCTTTTCCATATATCTATAAACTCTGTAGAAAAGGCACTTCCTTTTTGTGCAAATGTGCTATTTGCACTTATAGTTGCTAAAAAAATGATAATGACTATGTATGGAATTTTCATTTTGAAGGATTCATCTTTCATTTTTATTAAAACGCTAATCTAAGCTTTAATCAATAAAAAACAGGCTAGTTCTTTAAGCAATAATATGAAGGTTGTGTATAAACTGTGTAAATAGCTACATAATATTTTGCTAGCATTTTTTAACTTTAGTTATCATTGTATTAAAATGAATATGCTAAAATAATTGTGATTAAAATTTGATGTAAAGTGAAAAAGAAAGCTAAAGAAACGCAATGTATCCATTATTTCGGGGAAAAGCCATATGAATCTCAAGGTATAAATACACCAGTAGAACCTGCCTCTGCTTTTAAATATGGAGATGGAATGGTAAATGTTTATCCAAGATATTTTAATACTTACAATCAGAAAGTTATTAATAGCCAATTAGCTTCATTAGAAGGTGGAGAAGACTGCTTGATATTCGGCTCCGGGATGGCTGCTATTACTACTGCATTATTTTCTCTACTAGATAAAGGAGATCATGCTGTGTTTTATAATGAACTTTATGGAGGAACATTTAATCTACTTAGTTCAGAGTTCGAAAAGAAAGGAATTTCATTTTCTTTAGTAAACAAGCAAACTAAAGAAGCATTTGAAGCAGCAATCAAACCAAATACAAAAGTATTGTATTTCGAGTCACCTACGAATCCATTATTGAGTATAGTTGATATAAAATTGATGGTTGATATAGCAAAATCAAAAGGCTTAACTACTTTAATTGATAATACCTTTGCATCTCCTATTAATCAAAATCCGATTGATTTTGGAGTAGACATTATTTTGCATAGTGGTACAAAGTATCTGGGTGGACATAGTGATTTAAGTTTTGGTGCAATTGTAAGTTCACGTGAAATTATTCAAAAGATTCACAGTACTGCGATAAATCTAGGTGGTAGTTTAAACCCTTTCGATTGCTATCTTATTGAAAGAAGTATTAAGACTTTGGATGTAAGGGTAAAAAGGCACAATGAAAATGCTTTAGCACTGGCAGAGTATTTAGATGCCCATGATAAAATCAAGAAGGTATATTATCCGGGTTTAAGAAGTCACAATAAACACGAAATAGCTAAAAGCCAAATGAAAGGTTTTGGTGGAATGTTATCATTTGAACTGGTAACACAAAATCAAGAAGAAGTGAATCAATTTGTTGATTCATTACAGCTAGTAGCTAAAGCTCTTAGTTTAGGAGGAGTAGAATCTACAATTTGCTCACCAGCTTTAACGTCTCACATTAAAATGACGAAACAAGAAAGAGAGGCTATTGGTGTAACTGATGGTTTGTTGAGGTTATCTGTAGGTATAGAAAATATTAACGATTTAATAGCTGATTTTGAAAATGCTTTAAAAGATATTTAAAGTTAATCGAAATGGGTTTTAAATTTATAGAGAAATCTCAGACAGCTAAAACCTGTTTGGGTATTTCTCTTTTCATTTAATAATTATTCCAATATACTTTATCATATGTGGAAAATCCCACTTTTAGTTTTACTAAGTATTTATTCTATAAATGATACTGTCATTTTAAATAGATATTCTATTACATCAGAAAGTGCAGTAAAGTACTTTGTAATGAGAGGTGAGGTAGTAGATTCTAAATCTGGAGAGCCAATTGAAAATGCTGATGTGATTATTGGAAATCTTCAAAAAACATTTTCAACTACAATAGTTACAGATGAAAATGGCTCTTTTCGGTTAGACTTGCCTGGAGAAGAGGTTTATACAATTTATGCTATTAAAAAGAGATATTTTAATTCTGAAATACATCACTTCTCAACCATTGGTAAAAGTTCAGATGAGATCGTTAAAATTACAGTGCCACTAATTAAAGCTGAGTTAAATGAACATTATTTGCTTAACTTTATAGAATTTGAGGTAAATAGTAGTAATCTAAAAGTTAAAAGAGGAAAAGGAAATTTAGATGAGTTAATTACCTTTCTAAGAGATAATCAAGATATTATTATAGAAATAGGTGTGCATACAGACTCAAGAGGAGATGATGACTATAATCTTGATTTATCTGAAAAAAGAGCAAAAGCAGTTGCAGAATATATTTATGAAAATGGAATTAATAAAAATAGAGTAAAGTATAAAGGTTATGGGGAGACAAAACTTCTGAATGAATGTAAGAATGATATTTTTTGTTCAACAGAAAAACATTTAGAAAACAGAAGAATAGAGTTTAGAATTATGGCATTAAAATCTGAATGAACCTTATCCTTTAAAAAACATTAACTGAGCCTAACAAATTATTTCATCCTTTTTGTTTTTAATTGGTCTATAAAACAACTTTTTAAGATGAAATTAATAAGTGAAGAGAGCTATCAATGAGGAGATTAATCTATTTATATGGATCTTACAATAAAAAAATAGTACTGCCAATCAGCTATTTGTTTTTAATCTACTTTCAACTAATATTCACAAATGTTGAAGCAAATAGCTATGAGAATACTTTTCTTCCTACAAATGATTCTATCAGAAAGACTTATCGCGTTAGCGGTATGTTAATTAATAAACAAGATAAAAAGCGGAAAAATAATTTTTTCGGATTCACTATAGTAGCATATGAGGTGGTAAAAGATGATGCCGGAAATGTGGTATATAGAGTTGGTCCAAGTGCAAAAAAGGTTACAACAAGTGATAAAGGTGTTTTTGAATTTGCATTATATGCAGATACAGAGTACCTGCTAAAATGCGTAAAGCCCGGTTATTTTTCTGACGAAATTCCCCTTCCAAAAAGAAATATTGCATTAGGTCAACATATAAGTTTAGAGATTTTTGTAAATCAGGCTAATACAGCAATGTTGGCTGGTTATATAAAAAACATAGATACCAATGAACCTATAGCGGGTGCAGAAGTAAAATTAAAAGATAATGTAACAGGTTCTGTAAGATCAATTATCACTCAAAATGATGGTGCTTACTCATTTGAAATACGTGAAGGAATTAATTATGAAATTACAGTAGATAGAGAAAGTTATTTTGAGAGTGACTTAATTAAAGTGGATTTCGCTGAAAGTGTGGGTGGAATACTCAAAAAAGATATTTTTATTAAAGGTCTTTTAATAGGTAAGTCTTATCGATTAAAAGGCTTTTATTTTGGAGTAAATGAATTTGACATAACCGAAAAGCAAGCTACTGCACTGGAAGAAGCTGTGGAAATATTAAAAGAAAATCCTGATGTTCAATTTGAAATTGGTTGTTTCTCAGATTCTAGAGGAGATGATAAATACAATATGTATCTTACTCAAAAGCGATCAGAAGCCATAGTAAATTATCTTGCTGATAATTTTGAAATAATGAGAGACAGAATGGTGCCCGTTGGTTATGGAGAAACAAAACTGATAAATGAATGTGCCAATGGAGTACTTTGTGGCACAGAAAAGCATGAAGAAAATAGGCGGATAGAACTGAAAATTATTAAGATTCTAGAATAAGTAAAAAAAGCAAGCTTAAAAAGCTTGCTTTTTTCTGTTCCATTAATCAATCGCAAATTTGAAGTAATGCTTATATTACTTAGCAAAACTTGGAGCTCCTATAAGGAGAAACAAGTTCGATTTATAAACTCAATATTTAGTGTTGCGTTTACCGCCTCACTAAGTATATAACAAATATATAATGACATTATAAGCTCATCAATACCCACCATCGGGTAATTTTGTGCTTAATTAGTGAATGAATGTGAATAAATGGCTAAAAATTAGTTAGATAAGGGCTATATGTTGCAGATAAAAGAAAAAAACTGCTTAATAACTATTTATTATTAAACTGGCTTAACTTAATTTCTGTAAGTTTTTGCTTAGTGTTTAAAGCAAACTCATTATTAATAATCCAATCGTAGTAACCTGGTTCTTTTTTAAGCACTTCAAGCACAGGTCTGTTTTTATGTTTACCAAAATTGAATACAGCGACACCTTCAGAATTATAAACCATTCTACCAGCAAAATCTATCATGTTAGATGAAGTAATTTCATGTAGAGCTTGCATATCATTTTTTACAGGTACATAAGTTTTCCCTGTTTTTTGATCTTTGATCTCTACATTTTCATATCTTTTTACCTGAGCATCTAACACATCATAAGTAGCAAGCGTATCTGCTTCTGCACTGTGAGCGTTTTCCAGATCTTTATCGCAATAGAATTTATAAGCTGCATGTAAAGTTCTCGGCTCCATCATATGGAAAATCTTCTGAGAATCTACAATCTTTCTATTTTTAGTATCGAAATCTACACCAGCTCTTAAGAGTTCTTCAGCAAGCATGGGTATATCGAACTTTAATACATTAAAACCAGCTAAATCGCAGCCTTCTAAAAACTTAGCAATTTCTTTAGCGATTTGCTTAAACGTAGGAGCGTCTTTAATGTCTTCATCATAAATGCCATGAATCATGCTTGATTCGGCAGGTATAGGAATAGTAGGATTTACTCTTTTTGTTTTAATCTCTTTCTCACCACTCGGCATCACTTTAACAATAGAAATTTCAACAATACGGTCTTTTACTATATTTATACCTGTTGTTTCTAAATCGAATACAGCTAGAGGATTTTTAAGATGAAGGTTCATAATGTAAATTAAAAATAGCTAATCATTAAAATGATTAAAACTTTGGTTAAGTACGATAAGAATTTACTGTTGATAAAATGTAAAGATAGACTTTTGAAACTTTTGCACAAATCTATTCCTCTTTAGGAACCAACCAGCTTTTTAATATTTTTCTTTGGCGTTCGGTCATATTGGCAACTGGTTGAAAGATGTGATATTCTTTTCTTTCGTTATATCCCATTTCTGCTTTTAGCTCCACTTGTTCAGTTTTATCGTCTTCTAAGCTTCTTTCAACAACGATAGACAAGGTATCTCCTTCCGCAGCATTTTTTCTTATTCCACCAATGATTTGGACAACATTCTCTAATGTAATTGTATCACCATTCACTTTTCTAATGATATCTCCTTCCTTATAGCCCATTTTAACTCCAAAGTCATCAATCTCACTTACATCGCTAATTACAATGTTACTATCGTTGTCTAAAATCAAACCCTTAATAATATTACCCATTGTAATTTCCTTTACAGTAGTTTCTTTTTGGTAGTCGACACCAGCTTTTTCGAAAACCTCTTTAATAGGAAGTGGTTCTGTTCCTTCAACATATTTGCTAAAAAATGTTCTAATTTCTGGATAACCGCTTATGCTGGCAATTTGATCAAATAATTCTTCATCTTTAAATGGATTTTCTTTACCGTATTTATCAGATAAACCTACCATTAAATCTCTTAAGCCATATTCACCTTCAGATAAGTCTCTAAAAGTTAGATCAAGACACAGCCCAATTAAAGCTCCTTTTTCGTATACATTGCCATATTGATCTTCATACTCGTCAAGCACTTTTTTACTCATTTCAGTAAATGGGAGATCATCAATATAAGTAGAAGCTTGTAACATTTTTGATCTAATTACATCCAAGTATTCTTCTAAACTGATCAACTCATACATTACCTGCATGTGGCCAGCAGAGTATTCTGTTACACCCTCGTATAACCATAAGTGCTCAGACATTTTCGGATTGATATAATCAAAATCTTGTATTTCTTCTGAATGGATACTTAAAGGAGTTACAATATGAAAAAACTCATGAGCGGCAATATCTCTGATACTTTGTGTAATGTATTGAGGAGCAATTTCTGGTAAGTAATACATAGAAGAATAAGAGTGCTCTAATGCTCCTAACATACCAGATAAACTTGGTTTATCGCTCAAATAAATGATAAATGCATACTTTTTAATTGGGAGTGTTCCTCCAAGATACTTTCTCTGTGCTTGAAGAATCTCATTAATATTTTCACCTACATATTCTGATGTAATGGTTTTATTAGGAGAATAAACAGAAACAAGTACTTCAGCATCGCCCATATTTAAAATAGTAGTATCTGGAATATTATACATGATAGGTGCATCTGCCAAATCCATGTAATCGTCTACTATAAAAATATCTTTAACTGCATCAGAAGCAGTACTAATTAATGAAGTTGATCCGTAAAAGCCTTCTTCTTTATTAAAAGTTAAGTGATAGTCATTGGTTTTGTATCCATCGAAATAGCCAAAAAAGCCATGAGTATTTATTACATAATTTGTGTCCTTCTCAATGTTTGTACCGGCTGGCTCAAAAATGATGTTATCTTTATTGGTATCCCATGTATCATCTACTCTATATGAAATCTTTGCAGCTTTTTTTGGATTAGTAATTTCCCAGCGGTTATCATCTAGATGTTTAACTTCTAATTCTTTACCTTTTTTGTCTGTAACTGTAAATTCTGTTACAAATCGACCGAAGTCAGAAATGCTGTATGTGCCAGGAACAATTTTCGGAATATTATAAATTATTGTTTTTTCCTTGATTTTAGGTGGGACAAGTTCGATTGTAAGTTTATCGTCACTTGTGTTATTTAAATTAACTGTAAATTGATATTGTTCAGTTTTTTTTTGGCTATAAGATTCAAAGGAAAAAATAAGTGAGGCAATAAAAATTGATATTGAAAAAAATTGACTGGGCATGCATTTTTTATTCATGTTTTTGATTGTAATAGTGAAAAAAGTTAAAATGACATTCATTTCTTTAATTAATAGCTAATATTTCAACTTCAGAAGTTTTATTTTGATTTTTTCTTCACTTTATATTGTTAAGAAATGAGAAACTTCTGACTATCAGCCCAAATTTTTTTTTATTTGAGAAGTAATTCTTTCAAATGTATCATTAATCGAATAGCTATTGAAAATTAACTTGATAAGTGGTCAAAATCTGAAATAATCAATCAAAATATTACTTTTCAATCTAAAAGTAATATTTCCCCACCTATTGAAGTTTTTTAGAAAGTACTGTTGAGTTTTGCTTATGAGCTTAAATATATCTTTACAACCAGAAGATTTCCAAATAAGGCCTACAATCTTTTATTTATTTCTAATGCTTACAGGGTTTTCTTTGCAAGCAGATCCTTTTTTGTTTAAAGAAAATAAAAATCAGTGGGACTCAGATATACTTTATAGAGCAGATTTACCAGGAGGATATTTATTTCTGCAAAATGGTGCCTTTACTTATGTATTTTACGATGAGTCAGCTGTGCAAGCAAAACATCAACATGCAAATTCATCCGCATCTAACCGAGTGAGTGTAGCAGATCTTCCAGATAACTCAGGTACAATAGGGGCTCATGGTTTTCAAGTAAATTTTTACAAGTCTTCTTCAGATGTAAATGTTGTTCCATTAAATCCATTCAGCAATTCATATAATTATTTTTTAGGTAATAATCCTGAAAAATGGGCAAGCAATGTAAAAGCATATTCTCAGATTATTTACCAAGGTTTATATGATGGAATTGATCTCAAATATTACCATAATGGTGAAGATTTCAAATATGAATTTATAGTAGCTCCAGGCAGTAATACCAAAAAAATTAAAATGGATTATGAGGGGCAGTCTGAAATAGAGCTAATTAATGGGAATTTATACATTAGAACTACAGTAAATGAGCTAATAGAACAAAAGCCATATTCCTATCAAATTATTAATGGCGTAAAGAAAGAGGTAGTTACAGAGTTCTCACTAAAAAATAAGCGGCTTACATTTGAATTTCCTGAAGGTTATGATGAAAACTACGAGCTTGTAATTGATCCGGTATTAGTATTTTCAACATTTTCAGGTTCAGTATCCGACAACTGGGGAAACACCGCTACTTATGACGATGCAGGTTCGTTATATGCTGGAGGTATCGTTTTTGGGAATGATTTTCCCTCAACAACTGGTGCTTTTCAAGTAAACTTTGCAGAAGAAATTGACATTGCCATTACTAAATATGACTCAACTGGTTCTTATCAAATTTATGCAACCTACTTGGGTGGAGAAGATACAGAAGTACCACAAAGTTTGGTGGTAAATAGCAATAATGAACTAGTGATTTTTGGAACCACTTCTTCGCCTGATTTTCCAGTTACTAATACTGCCTATGATACAACTTTTGATGGTGGAGTGGCCGGAACAGTAATTGGTGGAGTAGATTTTAATAATGGTTCAGATATATTTACTGCCAAGCTAAACCCAGATGGCTCCGAATTACTTGGTTCTACTTTTTTTGGAGGTTATAATACTGATGGAATCAATGAACTAACCAGATTGGATTTATCCAGAAACTATGGCGATGAGTTGAGAGGAGATGTTATCACTGATGATGATGGTAATATCTATATCGCCACTTCTACACATTCATCAAATATAGTGATCACTACTGGTGAGGCACTTCAAGGTCAACAAGACGGTTTAATAGCTAAGTTCAATTCAGACCTAAGTGCTTTAATTTGGAGTAGGCTACTTGGAGGTGGTGGAAGAGATGCGGTTTATAATATTAAATTAAACAATGCCGATGAAATTATTGTAGTTGGTGGTACTACTAGTCAAGATTTTCCTACAACTGATAATGTTTTATATGAGGAATTTCAGGGAGGTAGAACTGATGGCTTTCTTACAATTATCTCAAATGATGGCACACAAATAATAGAATCTACCTATTTAGGAACTGATGCTTATGATCAAGCTTATTTGTTAGACCTTGATGTTTCTGGTAATATTACTGTATTCGGCCAAACCAGTGGGGATTATCCAGTTTCAGTGAATACTTATTCTAATGAAGGAAGTGGCCAATTTGTACATAAAATAGGGAGTGGGTTAAAAACGACTATCTTTTCTACTGTAATTGGTTCAGGATCAGGCTCACCAGACATTTGCCCAACTGCTCTATTAGTTAATGAATGCTCTAATATTTATTTAGCAGGTTGGGGAGGAAATGTAAATGCTGTAAATGGTAATTATGTTGGAGGTTATACCTATGGTCTCCCAATTACAGAAGATGCCTATCAATCTACTACAGATGGTAGTGATTTTTATTTGATGGTACTGTCTGCTGATGCTGATGAACTACTTTATGCCACATATTTTGGCGGTAATGCAGGTACAGGCGAACATGTAGATGGAGGAACTAGCCGCTTTGATAAAAAGGGAGTTGTATATCATTCTGTATGTTCATGTGGGCAAAGTAATTACCCGACAACAGTAGGAGCATTTGACAGAATAAATAATTCTACTTCTGAAACCAGTACTGCTACAAGATGTAACAATGCAGCTTTTAAATTTGATATGGCAATTCTAGAAGCATCTTTTGAATACGGACCTGAAATACCATGTCTTCCGTCACCAGTTACCTTTAGTAATACTAGCCTTGGTGGCACAAACTTTATTTGGGAAATTAACGGTGTAGTTATAGATGTAGCTACTGATACAGGTTTTGTATACATGTTTGAAGAACCCGGTGATTATACTGTAAAGCTTACTGCTTTTGATGCTGCTACTTGTACAGCACAAGATGTTTATACAGAAACCATAAGTGTAGGTGAACAAGAATTTGCGGTAGCAGATGGTGGATTTATTTGTGGTGGTGAAGAATTTCAACTCGAAGCAAGTGGAGCGACTATTTATAGATGGAGTCCTCAAACCTATTTAAGTAATCCAAACATTGCTAATCCAGTAGCTACTTCACCAGAAACAATTGAATATACCGTAACTATGATCAACGATTTTGGTTGTAGGGCAGATAGCATGGTTACCATTACAGTACAACCAGAAGTAATAGCAGATTTTCAAGTAAATGTAATTGAGACTTGTGACACACTTAACCAAGTAGAAATTATTAATAATTCGCAAAATGTGGCTGAGTACGCTTGGGTCATTAGTGACGATAGAATAATTAATACTGAAGATCCTGGAACCCTTACATTCGAAGAACCCGGAACTTACCAGATAGTTTTAGTCGGAATTAATGAAACATGTTCAGATACTGATACAATAGAAGTAGATGTGAACGTGGTAGAATCATCACTTTTTTATCGAGATGTAACAATTAGCCCCACTCAAGAGATTTGTTATGGAGAATCGGTACAACTAGAAGTAACTGGCGGAGTTGCATATACTTGGAGTCCGCTGGGAAGTATTGATAATCCATCATCTTCAACTCCAATAGTTTCACCAACAGAAAATACTACTTACTCTGTGAGAATCTATAATAAAAATAGTTGCTTTATAGATACCACAGTTCAGGTTAATGTTTTCCCAGAAATAGTATCAGAATTTAATGTTTCTGTAAATGATGAATGTGGAGAAAAACCTATTCTCACTTTCGAAAATTTATCCGAAGGAGCAGCTACCTATGTTTGGGATTTTGGTAATAATGAAAGCTATTCAGATATTATTCCAGATGCTTATGTATATCCTGACACAGGAACATATACCATTACTTTACATGCAACACAAGGTGAATGTACAGAAAGTTTTAGCAGAGAAGTAATTATAGAACAAGTTGTACCACCTAATGCCATTTCTCCAAACGACGATGCAGTGAATGAGAAATTTATTATTCCAAGTAAACTTTCAGGCTGGCAAATTGAAATTTATAACAGATGGGGCGATTTAGTTTACGAAAACGATAATTATAATGGCGAGTGGGGAGGCGAAGACTTACCAGAATCTGTATATCATTACTTACTTATATCGCCTTATGGTGCTGAATGTAGAGGCTGGGTGAAGGTGATGAAGTAAATGTTAAAATCAAAATAGTTGAATACTTTTCGAAATTTTTTAATTAATTTCAATAAAGTTTCTGAAAGCCATAGAATTTACGCCGAAAATAAGCTAATTTATTATAAACAGTAGTAACTAATTTAAGTTACTCATTAAAAGAGCAAATACTTGGATTTCCTTTTTTTTGCCTATGAAAAGAATATTACTTACTCTAGTTTTTAGCTTTGGGATTCTAAGTTATTGGAACACAAGCTTTGCACAATCATTTTCGAAAGATCAAAAATTTGAAGTCGATCTTGGCTTAGGCTTTCCTGATTTGTTGCATTTAGGTATGAAGTACAAGTTTACCAATCTTAGCAAGATAGGTATGAGTTATG
This sequence comes from Thalassovita sp., assembly GCA_002729595.1. Taxonomy (GTDB): domain Bacteria; phylum Bacteroidota; class Bacteroidia; order Cytophagales; family Flammeovirgaceae; genus Chondrinema. Next base: position 13,010 of record PBYL01000093.1, read on the forward strand.
GTACTGTAATCATTCCGAATAATAGTCGTAGAACATCTGCCGTAACATTAGAGCACGAATATCATTTTGGCAAATCTAATGTGAATAGTAAAATGCCTATTTACTATTTTACTCAAAAGGTTTCTTATCTCAATGATATTAAGACTGATGTAACCTCTAATATTTTTTATTTTACTCCATCTATTGGTAAAGCTTTTTATGGCGAAGGTCCATTGGGAGTAAATGTAGATGTTGGATTAAACTTTAGATTGTATCAAAGTCAACAAACAGACTTGGTGCACGATGCCCGACAGTTTGAGCAATTTCCTGCAGTTTTTCCAGCTTTAAGATTTCAGTTTTTCTTTAATCTGTAAAAAGAATTATCTAATTGATGTTTAGTGTTGACGGTTATCTTACTAAAATCGCTGAGATATTTAGCGAAAATGGTAATGCCAAAATAGTTGTACAACAAAGCGAATATCTTAAAAACAAATTCGATTTTTATGGGCTAAAGTCTCCATTAAGAAAGACTTTAATCAAACATTTCTTTCAGGAAGAAGGCTATCCACCTATTGAGTTTATTGAAGAAACCATTAAAGCTTCTTATCAATATTCTCAAAGAGAGATGCATTATTTTGCCATCGAAATTGCCGAAAAACATAAAAAGCATTTTACTGAGAGCAGTCTTGAGCTAATAAAATGGCTGATTGAAACTAATAGCTGGTGGGATACTGTAGACTTAATTGCATCACATTTAGTTGGCTATGTGGTAAAGAAATATCCTGAGCTTATTACAGAAATGGATAAGTGGATTGAATCCGAAAATATGTGGATTAGAAGATCTGCGCTGTTATTTCAATTAAGTTATAAACAAGGTACAGATACTGAGAGGTTATTTGGTTATTGCACTAAACTCTCTAGTGAAAAAGAATTTTTTATAAGAAAAGCCATTGGCTGGGTATTGAGACAATATGCTAAAACAGATTCTGATAAAGTTGTTGAGTACGTAAACAAGCAGACAATTTCTAACCTGAGTAGAAAAGAAGCACTCAAGCATATTGATGTCTAGCTTTTTTTAGAGTGCTTAGAAAAGGAAACTACCAACCAAGGATTGTCATATTTATAATCTTCCATTTCGTAGAAGTTGGTAAACTTAGGTAAAAACATATTTTTTCGTTGGTTTGCCAATTGGATAATGAGCTCATCTCCAATCTTATTTACCTTAAATTCTTTATCTTCTAAAAGAGGTAATCTAATCTTTACAAAATAATAATACTTTGTCTCTTCAACTTTAAATGGAGATTCTTGGAAGAAAACTTCAGTAGGGTCTTTTTCCTGATAGGCCTTTTCGCCAATTTCTTCGAGTAAATCCAAACCAAATACTTCTTCTCCTTGGTGAGGAACTTTGAAAATAGGTAAAGGCTGAAATGTATCTGCTATTTCTTGGAGATACTTCTTTTGAGTGGTGAGATACTTCGCAAATGGGGTGTTTTCCACATCCATTTCAGGTAAAATTCTATTTACAACTACAGCATCTACATTATAGCCATAAAGCTGTAAATATGTATATGCTCTTTTGGCTTCTTGTATCACCATTCTCTCAGGATTGGTAACTAACCTAATTGAGCAAATTTCCGGCTTACTAAATATTTTCTGAACCTTCTCAAGCTTATCAAACATATTCTCTAGTTCTGTAAACCCATGATCTACCGGAGCACCAGTTACATTTCTAATTACAGAACCTAAGGTTTTAATAGCAGTTCTTTGGAAAGGGAAAGCTTTTGTTACCCACCATTTTGTAACTTGAGGTAGAGTTAAAAGTGTGAGTGTTTCTCCAGTAGGAGCACTATCGATAATTATAATATCGTATTCTTTTTCTTCATAATACTTTTCGATCCACAAAAAAGCAGACGCCTCTTCCATACCAGGTAGAGCAGATAATTCTTCTGCTAAAACATTTTCAACACCTTGCCAGCGAAAAACCTGAAGCATTAAGTTTCGCATATTACCCCAGTATTTTTTCATAGAGTAATATACATCTAGCTCTTGGCCATATAGATTTTCTGTGATTAAAGTCGGTTCTGCTCCTAATGGTTGATTAACAGCATCAGACAAACTATGCGCAGGATCTGTAGAAATTACCAATGTTTTATATCCTTCTCTTGCTGCTTTAAAAGCAGTTGCAGCAGCAATAGTAGTTTTGCCGGTACCTCCTTTGCCTGTAAAAAGGATAATTCGCATGGGAAAACGGTATTTAATTACTGAAAAATAACCTTTCTATTGAAGGTATAAGTTTTCAACAACTTGTGGAAAATATTTGTGTTCAAGTTGTTGAACTTTTTTTGCCACCATTTCCGGACTATCATCTGGAAGTACATCAAAACTCTTTTGCAAGATGTGTTTTCCGTGATCGTAATGCTCATCTACAAAATGAATAGTAATACCGGAAGTTTTCTCTTTATTTTCAACAACTGCTGTGTGTACTTTCATTCCATACATCCCTTTTCCACCATAGTTTGGTAACAAAGCAGGATGAATGTTAATGATTTTTTCTGGATAGTTTTCGATTAGATTTTTCGGGACCAACCATAAAAATCCGGCGAGTACAATCAGCTTTATGTTTTTTTCTTTTAGGTAATTTAATACTGTATCGTTTTCTGCAAAATCTTTCCTGCCAAAAGAAAATGTTTCTATGTTTAACTCTGCAGCTTTTTGCAGTACGGGTGCATCTTTTTTATTTGAAAGGATACAAAAATTAGCCTCAATGTTATTCTCTTTAAAATGAGAAATAATCTTAACTGCATTACTACCTGTGCCTGAGGCAAAAATTGCGATATATGGGATGTCTTTTTCCAAAAACTTATTGGTGAAGGTTCATAGAATTTTAATCACAATGTTACAAAAAAATCATTATGATGGCACCGCTCAGCATGATTAACTTACAATACATACTAAGGAAGTGGTATTCTCTTTTGGTGTCTGCAAAATAAATTCTATAAATGAAGTAAACCGTAGGAATAGACATGAGTAAACAATAGTATTTCATGGCACTATTGTGTGTGTAATTTGCATAACCTGTAATGGTAATTATTAGCAGTGCAAGAAAGAAGTAAATAATGATTTTGGTTTTTCTAATGCCTAAAACTATTGGCAGTGTTTTGCAACCAAATCGCATATCTCCTTTAATATCTTCCATGTCTTTTATAATCTCTCTAATAAGCGATATAAAAAGAGCGAAAATGCCAAATACATAGATATGAGGGTTAAATCTCATAAAGTATATATCTACTTCGAAAATAGAAAGAGCAGTTAAGGCAGCAATACTAAAGTTTCCGAAAAATGGCAGCCTTTTTAACCTGTTAGAGTAAAACCATAACCAGACAGCAGCCAAACAATTAATTAGAAAAATATATTTAGAAAGGTAAAAACCGATACCTACGCCAATAACATTTAATACAGTATGTGCCGCCATGGCAACACGTCTTCTAAAAATTCTACCTATTACTACCTTGTCTGGCTTATTAATAGTATCAATTTTTATATCGTAGTAGTCATTTATAATGTAGCCTGCACAAGCAATAATTACTGTTGATAAAACCAGAAGGAAAAAGTTAATATCAAAAATTTCGTGTTTCCAAGATGTGTTGGCACCTATTAAAAAAATCCTAGTAAAATATTGGGTAACAACAAGCAGTATCAGGTTGGGAACCCGAACTAATTGAATTAAACCCACAATTGCTTTTAAATAATAACTCTCAGATAGTCTAAGGCTCAGCAGCTTTGGCATGAAACTGATATTTTCTTACATGTTAAAAAATTAATTCTTTGTCTAGGTAAGTGTGTCTTAATAAAGACTTTGTAAATAATATAAATAAAAAGAAATTAGGATGCAGATTTTACATATTTTTTTTGTAGCCAATTTAAAGCATCGCTAAATTCTTTAAATACTTCAACATCGAAGTAACCAGAATAAAACCTGCAAAAAGATTTTTTCATAATCCTTTTAAATACTTCTTCCGAAAAAATAATTGCGTGTTTACTCACTCCACTAGTTGATAACTCAGGATAAAAAGTAGTGTTTAAAAACTCACTCGCTTCCTGATCAAACTTTTTGCATTTTCTAAAATCTGAAATGATGTCTTCTGTATTATTTTCTTTAACTATTTCCTGTATTTTGCTTGCGGCAATCTCTACTTGTGATGTTTTTGTGGCGTCTTGCCATTCAATCAAAACTGCTTTTGCATCGGTAATTAGTTTAACAATACAGTAGGGCTCATCTACTTCATTTTTTAAAGTTAACATTTTGAATAGTAATTAAGTGAATATCATTAGAGATGTTAATACAATTTAATGAATACTCAATAAAAGGGTATGTGCAGATGAATGTAGCTATGTACTAAAATTGTGGGTTTTAAATCTTTTGTAGAGCTATTCTATTTTTTAGAAAAAATTTTAAAGGAAAATAATTCCATTAGATTACGATAATTTTTCTGCTAAAATCAACAATTAAGCTTGAGTATATTTCGTGTAGAAAGCGTAATTATTTTTTTAACTTTTAAAACCAGTGAGTTGTGAACGGAATACTATCTGTTTTTTCAGCTAAACATGATTCCGGCTTTGTAAAAAAGGCACTTCTCTTTATTCCCGTATTTTTCTTAATATTTCTGGTACTAACACCAATTAACCATCTAGATTTTTATACACACAATAAGCAACTTTTAGAATTTTATAAAACAGGTTATTGGCGACCTAACTTCTTATATTATTTGATTTTGGCCATTCTTTCAGGCTTTTCCAATAATATGCAGCTCTTGTCAGTGGTTGCAGCATTTGTGTTAGCCAGTAGTATGTTCTTTAAATGGAAAGTTACAGAGCAACTCAGTTTAGGTTTTCATGGATATTTAAGAGGTAGTGAGAATGTAAAGGTTATTAGACTATTTTCATTCCTAATGCTATTTGTATTTAGCTTGCCAGCGAGTTACAATAATTGGTATTTCGGACAAGTCTCACCTAACCAGTGGCACAATAGCACAACTATATTATTAATGCCATTTGCATTACTACTTTACCAAAAGAGTTATCAACTAATTGTTGATAATGATAAATCAGTTAATACTTCTATTATCTTACTTTCAATCATAAATGTACTGATTAAGCCAAGTTTTTTCTTTTGCATAGTGCCTGTGAGTATCTTGTTTGGCTTTTTGTATTGGAATGGTTGGTCAGCTTTTTTTAGAAAATCCATGCTTTTTTTGCCGGGAGTTATCCTTGTAATCATTCAGTATTTAGTGTTATTTGCCAGAAATTGGGAGAGTGCTGGTACTTTAAGTGGAGATGATGGAGGAGTGGCAATTAATTTTTTACATGTATGGAGCCATTATTCAGATCATATTATTTGGTCTATTTTTTTATCATTAGATTTTCCAATATTCTTTATTCTATTTAATAAAAAAACTGCATTTAAGTATAAACACTTTTTTTATTCTGCTAGCTTGCTAGTATTTGGTTTGCTCATGTTTGCTTTCCTTACAGAAACAGGTTCAAGGCAATTTCACTGTAATTTTATCTGGCAGGCAATTGTAGCCAATTACATTTTTTACTGGGTATGTTTAAATATCTTCCTAAAAACCTGCTTCGAAAAATATTCTTACAAAGGTGAAAAGGCGAGGCTGATCAATTCATTTTTTAAATTTTATATAATCTGCAATTGGAAAGACAAGCTAGTGCTTACAATGTTTCTGTTGCAGTGTTTGGGAGGCTTTTATTATCTATTTAGAATATTGCTTAGAAATGGTTCTTACGCCTGAAATAGTTTGAAATGTTATTTCATTCAGTAGAGTTTATAGTTTTTTTCATTCTGGTATTCTGTATTTATTATTTACTTCCATATAAATACAGATGGGTTTTGCTTTTAGTTGCCAGCTACTTCTTTTATATGTGGTGGAATCCATCCTATGCTTTTCTCATCTTGTTATCAACAAGTATAGATTATGTAGCAGCTATTAAAATTGAGCAGTCAAGAAACAAATCGCAAAAGAAGTTTTGGTTATCAACAAGTTTGTTGGTAAATCTCGGGTTGTTGGCTTCATTCAAATATTTAGGTTTTATCACAGAGAATCTACAAGCAGTTTTAAGTTTTGTAGGGAGTAGTACCGAAATTCCACGATATAATTGGTTGTTACCAGTTGGTATTTCTTTTTACACCTTTCAAACATTGAGTTATACCATAGATGTTTATCGGGCCAGAATTAAACCTGAAAAGAATTTTGGTGTTTTTGCCCTGTATGTTTCCTTTTTCCCACAGCTAGTTGCTGGTCCGATCGAGAGAGCTTCTCAGTTAATCCCTCAGTTTAGAAAAAACGTTTCTTGGAATACAGATCAAACTCTATATGGTCTATTGCTCACTTTATGGGGGTTTTTTAAAAAGTTGGTGATTGCAGACAGGCTTGCTGTTTATGTAGATCAGGTTTATGCAAACCCAGAATATTTTGATGGAGGTCAATCTTTGGTAGCAGTTTACTTATTTGGTTTTCAAGTTTACTGTGATTTTTCTGCCTATTCAGATATTGCTGTGGGAGTTGCAGCTATGTTGGGTATTCATCTGATGCAAAATTTTCAACGACCGTTTTTTGCTGAATCTTTGCTTGATTTCTTTGCTAAATGGCATGTGTCTTTTATGCTATGGTTGCGAGATTATATTTTTATGCCTCTCAATAAAAAAAATCCCAAAAGAATATATGTAAACCTCTTTCTCATATTTCTGATTTCGGGAATCTGGCATGGTGCTTCATGGACATTCATTATATGGGGAGCATTAAATGGAGTATTAATAGTAGGAGGTAGATATTTGAAGAAAATGTTTAGCAGTAAGGTTCTTCATAAGCTTTCTAACAAAGTGCTAGATATCATTATCACATTTCATTTGTATTTGTTGGGTACCATTTTTTTTAGAGCAGAGAGTCTGAAAGATGCATTTATAATATTAAAGAATATTTTTAGTGGAAGCTTTAATAATTGGAAAAGCTATTTCACTATTCTAGATTCTCCTTACGAAATGGGCTTAGCGATTATATCAATTATAGTATTGATCTTGGTTGAGTATTTTCAGAATAGGGGAGTATCATTTAGAAAAATGATTTTTAAAGAAAAGTTTACTTGGTTGCCTATGCCAAGTTTAACCGTGTATCTTATACTATTTACAATCTTATTGTTTGGCTGGTTTGGTGGAAAAGAATTTATCTATTTTCAATTTTGAGAAACTACCCAGTAGTGTTAGTTAAGTAGTTTCTCTAATTGTATGTTACTTTTTAGATTTTTCGATTGCTAAAATCAATTTTTCAAGATCAGCTTCTTCATTATAAACATGAGGTGAAACACGCATAGCTGTTCCTCTAAAAGAAACAAATATCTTTTCTTCATTCAATATTGCTTTCAGTTTATCCATATCAAAAGCTTCGGTTAGTCTGATGCCAAATAAATGCGGACTGAAATAATTTTTATCTTCTATAATACAACCGATTTCTTTTAACTTATCAATTGGTTTATCAATCAATTCAGATAAATAAGTTTGTATATTTTCTACTCCCCAGCTCAAAATAGTATCAACCGCTGCTTGGAAAATTGGCGCATTAATAAAGTTGCTTCTTCCACCAGATTCAAATCGCAACGCATCTGGCTGATACTCATCTTGGTAATTAACCAGATTAGCAAAGTTTTCACTTTCGTATCTGTTTATCCAAGCCTCTTCTAATGGAATGCCGTTGGCAAATTTCTCATTAAAGTAACCTATTCCACTACCATAAGGTCCTAGCATCCATTTATAACTAGAGCAAACCAATGCATCAGGTTGAATTTCTGCCACATCTAATGGCAAAGCACCAATACTTTGTGTGCCATCAACTACCATGAGTGCATCGAATTGATTAGTAGCTTCTCTAATTGCTTTTAAATTAAAGAGTGTCCCGTCTGCCCAATGTGTATGTGAAATGGCGACCAATTTAGTTTTGGAGTTAATGGCTTGCAATATGGCTTCGTTCCAGAGTTTACCTCTGTTTTCTGTAGTTTTTGGTGCGGGTACAATAATTAACTCTGCATCATTTGCTTTGGCAAGCGACATCCAAGTATAAACATTGCTCGGAAACTGTTCACCAGCAATTACTATATTTTCACCTTTTTTTAAATCAAGATTTTTCGCAACAATTCCCATTCCGTAAGAGACAGCCGGAATCATTACAATGCTGTTCGGATTACTAATATTCAGTAATTGCGCACAGCTCTTTCTCAAATTCTGTATTTGATCAAAAAAATGATAGAGCGTAATTTCATTCGGCGCTCTCTTTAATTGAAGTCCTTTTATACCTGCTTCTTCTGCACTTTTCAGCAATGGAGACATATAAGCTCCATTCAAATAGGTAATGTCATCAGGAAGACTAAATAATTCTTTTTGGCAAGCTAGTTTTTGGGGCATTATCTTTTTGCTTTATTAAAAAAAATGGTTTTGCGAAGAAAGATAGGAATTTGCCCATAAAAACAGTGAATAATTATTTATAAAATGAGCAGTGAATACGAACTACCAAGATAATTTTTCTTTATTTAGAAATGCAGCAATTCCTTTTTGGCAATCTACCGATTCTCTTGCTTTAGCATTCATGTTTGCTGCATAATCTAATGCATTAGATAAATCCATTGCTTGCACATTAGCAATCATTTCTTTAGTGAGTTGCATAGATGTGGTAGAGTTGTTCTCACAAAGTTTTTGTGCAAACTCAAATACAACATGGTCAATTTCTGTCTTATCATACAATCCATGAAACAAACCAGTACTCAACAATTCTTCTGCTGTAAACAAATCACCAGCAAGTAAAAGTCTTTTTGCTCTTGCTTCGCCAATTTTCCTAAGTAGAAATACTAAAACCAAAGCGGGTATAAATCCGATTTTAACTTCTGTATAACCAAACTTTGCTCGTGGTACAGAAAAAATAAAGTCACAAACCGTAGCTAGACCACAACCTCCTGCAATTGCATGTCCTTCGACTTGTGCAATTACAACTTTTGGGTGTGTATATATAAGGTGAAATAGGTTTTTGAGTTGAGTTGAATCGTCCAGATTATCATCAAAAGAAAAATTTTGTAGTTGCTGAATATAGGCGAGGTCTGCACCAGCACAAAAAACATCTCCATTTGCTTTTAGAACGATTATCTTACCATTGCTGTCTTGGGCTGCAATATTGAACGTTTCTGTTAATTCTTGAACTACTTTTTGGTTTAGTGCATTTCTTTTTTCAGGCCTGTTAAGGGTGATGTAAATGATTCTTTCTTCGATTTCATATTTTACAAATTCGAATGTTTTCATGTGTTGTAAAAAATTTGAGTATGGTTAAGAAAAAACAAAGTGAAAGTAAACTTTTTTATACAGAAAATGTTTAAATTTAAACGTGAAATATTTTGATGAAAAATCCCTACATTTTTTTACACTTTTTCGCTCCGATTTTTCAATTAGCAATAGCAGAATTTATTTATCCTACCTCTTTGAAAAAAAATTCTCTTTGGCTATTACAAAAATTTCATAAAAACTACAAGTAAAATTCATAAATAAATTCTAATTCTCTATATTTGCAAGTTCAAAAAAGCTTACACTTCAAATGGCGTTCAGAAAAAATAAGAAAATCAACAACGACTTTACGAATGTAACCATAAGTCTGGCCTCTCCTGAGTCTATTTTAGAGAGTTCACACGGTGAAGTTACTCAGTCTGAAACCATTAACTACAGGACTTATAAGCCTGAAATGGGCGGCCTATTCTGCGAAAGAATATTTGGTCCTGTAAAAGACTGGGAATGTCACTGTGGGAAATATAAAAGGATTAGGTATAAGGGGATTATCTGTGACAGATGTGGTGTTGAAGTGACCGAGAAGAAAGTAAGAAGGGAAAGAATGGGTCACATTCAATTAGTAGTACCTGTTGCACATATCTGGTATTTCCGCTCTTTGCCAAACAAGATTGGTTATTTGTTAGGTCTTCCTAGTAAAAAACTTGACCAAATTATCTACTATGAGAGATATGTGGTTATTCAGTCTGGTATTAAGGCTGATGATGGTGTTAACTATCTGGATTATTTAACAGAAGATGAATATTTAGATATTCTAGATAAACTTCCAAGGGAAAATCAGCAATTAGATGATGATAACCCAGATAAGTTTATCGCAAAAATGGGTGCTGAAGCACTTGAAATGTTATTAGGTAGACTTGATCTTGATGAGTTATCTTACTCTTTAAGAGATAGCGCTGCTAACGATACTTCTCAGCAAAGAAAAGCTGAAGCTCTTAAAAGACTTAAAGTAGTTGAGGCATTCAGAGAAGCAAGAGAAAGAATCGAGAACAGACCTGAGTGGATGATCATTAGAATGGTTCCGGTAATTCCGCCAGAACTTCGTCCATTAGTTCCTTTGGATGGTGGTAGATTTGCTACTTCTGACCTTAATGACCTTTACAGAAGGGTTATTATCAGAAATAACCGTCTTAAGAGACTTATAGATATTAAAGCTCCTGAAGTAATCCTTAGAAATGAAAAAAGGATGCTACAAGAAGCTGTGGATTCACTTTTCGATAACTCAAGAAAAGTAAACGCAGTAAGAGCAGATGGTAACCGTCCATTAAAATCTTTAAGTGATATGCTTAAAGGTAAGCAAGGTCGTTTCCGTCAGAACCTTCTTGGTAAAAGGGTTGACTACTCTGGTAGATCTGTAATCGTTGTAGGTCCAGAGCTTAAACTACATGAGTGTGGTCTTCCTAAAAATATGGCTGCAGAGCTATTCAAACCTTTCATCATCAGAAAACTGATTGAAAGAGGTATTGTAAAAACTGTAAAATCTGCTAAGAAAATTGTTGACCGTAAGGATCCGGTTATCTGGGATATTCTTGAAAATGTATTGAAAGGACACCCAGTATTGCTAAACCGTGCTCCTACGCTTCACAGACTTGGTATTCAGGCATTCCAGCCGAAACTAATAGAAGGTAAAGCTATTCAGTTACACCCACTGGTATGTACTGCATTCAACGCTGACTTTGACGGTGACCAAATGGCTGTACACGTGCCACTAGGTCATGAGGCTGTACTTGAAGCTTCAATGTTGATGTTAGCATCACACAATATTCTTAACCCTGCTAACGGTAGCCCAATTACTGTACCTTCTCAGGACATGGTACTTGGTTTATACTTCCTATCTAAAGGAAGAAGGTCTACGAAAGAGCATCCAATTGAAGGAGAAGGAATGATTTTCTACGGAGCTGACGAAGTAGTTATCGCTCTTAACGAAAGAAGAATCTCTAAACACGCTAACATAAAAGTTAGAACAAAAGTAAGAGATGATAAAACCGGTCTTCTTGAGGATAAAATTGTAGATACTGTTGCTGGTAGAGTATTATTTAATGAGTTTGTTCCTGAAGAGGTTGGTTATGTAGACGAACTTCTTACTAAGAAACAACTTCAAAAAATTATTGCAA
>PBYL01000094.1 GCA_002729595.1 Thalassovita sp.
GATTTAAAGTCACAACTAGTCGATTGTGTACTTCTTGGAGATAAAGGATATATTGGTAAAGAAATTCAACTTGATCTTTTTAACCAAGCACGCATTCAGCTGAAAACCCCTCTCAGATGTAATCAGAAGGACTATAAGCCTTATCCTAGGGTCTACAGGAAAACTAGAAAAAGACTAGAAACCCTATTTTCACAATTAACCGATCAATTTATGATGAAAAGAAATTATGCTAAATCTTTTAGAGGTCTAAAGACAAGAGTCCTTTCTAAGATAACTGCTACCACAGTGATTCAATTTATGAATCATTTTCTATTGGGTAGAAATATCAATGCCCTTAAACATCCTATTTTTTAATTCACCCAACGGGTGTAATTAGTTTACCTCACCTATGACAGCAATTGTCTCATCTATGTTAATAGGTGGAGTGGCCACAATCATTAAAATAATACCATTGGCATTTGCATGAACAGTATCGATTGTATTTCCAAAAAAGTCAGTAATGTACCCGAGCTTCATTCCTTTAGAAACGTATTCTCCTGCTTTTTTAGAAGCATAAAATATACCCTGATATTTAGCCTCAATGTAAAACCTATTATTTATAATAATTGGGTTATTACTATTAGTTAGATGATCATTTTTAATCATTTTAAGATGTTGCATTAAATTTAATACACTACTTTCTATTTTCTTTATAAGAAATGGTTCTGCTTTTCCTAGGTGTCCGCATTCAATATCTATAGCAGGTATTCCTCTCTTAAATGCTTCAGCTGAACAATATAAACTAGGTTCATTTTGCTTCATATAACTTTTACCATTGGTATTAAACACTATGACATGATCGAAGGCTAAAGAAATAGCCATCTTTTTTCCTTTATTAGAAATTTCTGTCATTTGATCATTACTGTAATATGCAGCATATGGCATCAAATCTTCTGGCGCATCACCACTATGCATATCAATAAAGTAATGCGATTTCGTAATTACGTTTTCACTTATAAAAAAGCCAATTTGCTCAGTGATTGTGCCATTTTTTTTACCTGGAAATACTCTATTAAGGTTTTTATTATCAATCGGATTTGTAAAGGGAGATCTTTTAGTAAAACTTTCCAAATTAGCAATTTGAACTAGTATTACTGTGCCTTCCAGTTCTAATGGATTAATGCTATTTATCAATTTTTGCGCAGCAATTATTGGCGGATACTCATATCCGTGAATTCCAGCGGTTATTCCTAAAACAGAACCACTTTTCGCACCATTAAATACACTTATTGGAATAAACGTAGAATCTTGATTATCTGTGATCAGAATATTAAAATGTTTCTTTGTTCCTGCTTTTACTTCTTCACCATTGAAGTAAAATGATGTTTGACCTTGTGCATTTTGTATAAATAGTAAAAAGACAAATTTTATGAGGTATTTCACCACGCTATTTTTACTGATATATAAAATCATTATATGTACTATTTTAAAATGCGAAAATAGAAAGAATATCTAAACAAGAGATTTAATAAAAACTTGATATTTAAAGATAATCATCAACTTTTTCTCAAGTAGTATTCATTTCAATAAAGGTTTTCATTTCTATTGTGAATAACCTTTTTAAAAGTATAGCCTTAAATTAGTAAATTTTAATAGCAACAGTGTTGCATTTAAGTTGAGATATGTTTATATATGCAACACTGTTGCAATAGTAAGGGTAAGTCGAAAACCTTGTTTGACAGAGTAGACATTAATCAAAAAAACTTTAAAAATATGCAAACCAACAAAGAAGTTTTATTGGCTCAAATTCTAGAAGAAAAATCAAAAACTGTAGGCGGCACACACTGTAGCAATTGCGGACATTGCACAAGTACATTGTAAGCTAAAATTAGCGGTAGTTTTATGTAATATAAAACTATCGCTTAATGCAATTTACAAAAATTAAATCATGGAGACATTGCAAAAAGAACAACTAGCTGGTTTACTAGAATTTGAAAATGAAGATATACTCTGCAGGTTTACAGATATGTACGATGTAAGTGACTCAGAGGCTCGAGATATTTTACAAGAAACTTTAAAATTTCTTTATATAAGTCAGATTCCAGGAACATTTATACCAGACGACTTGCTCATTATTGACGAGATGTGGCATAACATGATATTGTTTACACCGGAGTATCATAGGTTTAGTCAAAAACATTTTAAAAAGTATTTTCATCATATACCAGCAAAAAAAGAAGAAAAGAAAAAAAGAATCTTAGAATTAAATACAAATCCAGAAAAAGCCAGAAAGGATTATTTGGAGAAACTAGAAGCATTGATTTCCATAACATACGATTATTTGGGAGAAGATACAGTTAAAAAATGGTTTCAGGTGTATCCTAAAAAATATAGTAAAGAACATATCAAAGCATTAAGAAAATAATATGAGTATTTTCCCCAAACGAGCAATGCAAGGAAGTACAGTAACCATACATTGGAATTTTAATACTGCACACTTAACCAATAAACATATATTTCCATGGGTGAGAATTGGGGTAAAAGACCCAGAAGGAACCATAACAATGCTTTTTGAAGATTATGTACTTGGCTTGCCTGATCCTCATAAAAATAATGAATCCTTGCCAGGGTCTAACTTAAAATATTTGAATAAGAATTTACCTTTATTGATTATTTCAGATTATTTAAGTGGTCAACATAAGCGTGAAAAACTTGTTGAAATCTTACAAAATATACAGTCGGGTAGGCATTATTATTTTACTTTTCATGTACCTGAAGATGCTCCATTAGGAAAATATACCTTGATATCAGAAGTACATAGTGGTGGCGAAGTGAGATATTCTAAAACAAAACCAGATGATTTTTTTCTAATTGAAAGAGTAACTTTTGAAAAGTTAGAAAGCAGAAATAATACATATTATGCATCAATAAAAAATCACTCACCAGAAAAAACACCTGTAAAAATTGTTAGCTGCTTTTTAGAAGGAACGGATGAAATATATACAACAGTGGAGGTATTTGAGCTGCAAGCATTTGAAGAAAAATCTGTTACACTACCAACTTCAATAAATTATTTAATTTATAATGAAGAACGGAAAATAGTACCTCTGCAGAAAGGTTCAGATTATCTATTAAGAAACCAAGATATACTTGAAATTAATAAAAATAATGGTGAGACCTATTTGTTAAAGAAGGATTCAGAAAATGCATATCATCTTTCTGAAACTATCAAGTCTTTATGGCTCAGGTCAAATGGTTTATTAAACAAGAATCAACTAACAGAAGAAGAACTTTTACTTTTTGAAGAGCTAACTGCAGAAGGATTGGTAGATGCTATTCAATTTAAGAAATAATTTTTTAAGCCCCTTTAAGCTAACATCAATGTTTTGGAATTGCTGAACATGAAATATTCTTACTTTTTATTTTTTGTATTTACTGTTTTCAGTGGTGTTTGCTTCGGGCAAAATGCAAAACTATTGGGTAAAGTAAAATCTACTGAAGGTGATTTAATACCTGGAGCTTATATCAAACTTACTGATAGCAAAGCTACCATTACTGATGAGACTGGCAATTTTAATTTTAATTCTGTAGAAGCAGGAGAATATGTTATTTCTGTTTTGTTTACAGGCTATCAGATTTATCGTAAAACTTTGCAGATTGAGCCTGATCAAAAGATAAACCTTAACATAGTACTTACGGAGGAAGTAAAAGAGCTTGAAGAAATAACAATAAGTACACCTACAGAAACTACAGAGTTAGTAGAAAGTACAGCATCGGTTTCTATTATAGAAGCAAAAGCATATTATAACCGATCTATTAATGTTCAAGATTTATTAAATACTGCATCAGGAGTACAAGTACGCCAAAGTGGTGGAGTAGGCAATAGTGCAGAAGTTTCTATTCAGGGCCTCTCAGGTAAACAGGTTAAATTCTTTATTGATGGTATCCCTATGGATTTTCTGATACCTGTCGAAGAGCTTGGCCTTGGTGCTTCGCTAGCCATGTTACCGGTAAATTTAATTGAACGAATAGAAGTGTATAAAGGAACTGTTCCTGTAAGTTTAGGAGCAGATGCACTTGGAGGTGCAATTAATATTATTACAAGAAAAGATTTTAAAGATTACATAGAATTCTCAGCAGAGCATAGCTCATTTAATACTTGGAAGAGCACATTGAGTTTGCAAAAACAATTATCATCGGAAGTTATTCTTGGAATTGGGGCATTTTATACTGCGTCTGATAATAGCTATCAAGTTGATGATGTGAAAGTAGTGAATGACTTTGGAAATCCTGAGACTTTTTCAGCCACAAAGTTTCATGATCGATTTAGAAGTTACTTGTTAAAAGCTGATATTGGAATTATAAACAAACCTTGGGCAGATAAATTAGCATTTAGTTTTAGCTATGGCGATTTGTATGATGAAATTCAACATAATTTTGAAATGCGCCAACCTTATGGCAAAGCACTTAATCTATCTACTATCTACAATACAGCTATCAATTATGAAAAATATGATATTTCTGAAAGACTGGATGTAAAAGTTTATTTGGGTTATAATTCAATTCAAACAAATTTTATTGATACTACAAGAGATATTTATAATTGGAGAGGGGAAATAATTGGCACCAAAACTTATGGTGGGGAAATTACAACTTCTCAAAATAATTTAACCTATAATGGAAACAACCTTACCGGTAAAATCAATTTAAACTACAAGTTAAGTGCTAATACTCAACTTACTTTTAATAGTTTATTATCTCAATTTACTAGAACCGGTTCTGATCCGGTAGCTCAAGAATATTATCAGGAAGATTACTTTAAAGAACCAGTTTATGTTACCAAACTAGTAAGTGGTTTAGGCTTAGAGCATCTATTTTTTAATGAAAAAATTAAAAGCCTTACTGCTGTAAAATTATATAACTACCTATCAAAAGGGTTTGTAATTGAAAATGATGAAGTAACCCACACAAAGCTAGATCATTTTCAATTAGGGGCAAGCCAATCTTTTAAATGGGAGTTCAACCAATTATTAAACATTAAAGCTTCTTATGAATATGCGACAAGAATGCCCGATCGGATAGAAACACTGGGTGATTTTAGTGAAGCAATTAATGCTAATCCGGCATTAACACCAGAAACAAGCCACAATGTAAATCTGGGAATATTATTCAAGAAAGATAAATGGAATGTAGAAGCAAATAGCTTTTTTAGAGAGGTTAATAATATCATTATTCTCCAAGCTGTACCGCCTCCAGTTTTAAGTAAATATGAAAATTTGCTAAAAGCCAGAATTGTTGGAGTAGAAAGTGATGTACAATTCAGACCTTGGAATTGGCTAACAATTAAAGCAAATGCAACCTATCAAGATTTGCGTAACCGCTCAAATAAAGAAAATGCAGGAGTTTCTAGCAATCGATACTTTGGAGTTAGACTCCCCAACAAACCTTATTTTTTTGGTAATGCCTCAGTACACTATTTAAAAGAGGACTTTATAAATAGTGGTAATTTACTACAAGCATGGTGGTCTTCTAGTTATGTAGAAGAGTTTTACAGGTACTGGGAAATTGATGGGCGAGAAGAAGATAAACTTACCATTCCAGACCAAAACCTGCATCATGTTGGCATGTCTTATACCTGTTATAAAGAGCAGCTAACTGTTTCATTAGAATCTCAAAATATTTTTAATACAAGTGCATATGATAATTTCCGAGTTCAAAAACCTGGTCGATCCTGGCATGTAAAACTGAAACTTTTTTTTGACTAAACTTTAATGTAAAACACAATGACAACTTCTAATTACTTAAATAAAATTTTAAAGAAAATAAGTCCGCTGGTTCTTAGTATATTCATTATTACTTCACTAGCCACTTGTGATGACGATGATCCAGATTTTGATGCAGATGCACCCATTATACAAGCAGCAGAAGGTATAACAGTAAAAGGAGGAGAATCTGTTACTTTTTCATTTTCAGTAATTGCATCAGGAACCATTGCTGAGTTAGATGTTACTGCAAGTGCAGGTTCTGCAAGTATTCTTAATGCTGATGAATCGATTGGAAATACAAGTGCTGAGGTAAGTATAACTTATGTAAGTACAACAGATATTAGTGGAGCACAAACAGTTACGTTTACAGTAACAGATGAGCAAGGTAAGTCTACAAGCAGTGCTACCAATGTTGAAGTTTTTGCGCCTATATCTTATGGTTTAGCACTTGTTTCTGGTGCAGGAGATGTAAATACTACCTTTTTACAAGGCTTACAAGATTTAGATCTTACAACAATAGATAACAGTACCAGTACCGAACTCGCTCAATTTGCTGCAATTTATTCTGATGGGAATTCATTATTTGCTGCAGGGTTTGGCGCTCCGGCAACTTTGTCTAAATATGTTTTTAATAGTGCTGGTGAAGCAGTACTCGATCAAGAAATCATAGTACCGGGTTCTAATTCATTTTCAACAGTAGAAATTCTAGATGAAGACTATGGATATGCTACAGTAGGAGGGGGAATTTCAAGAGCTGTACAATTTAGTCCTTCAGAAATGCGAATTACAGGTGAAATTGATTTATCAGATGCAGGAGAAGGAGTCTATTATTCTGATATGATAATTAGAGATAACACACTCTTTATTGCATTAAACGATTTTGGTAGTTCGGCACAAGCAATGGTTGCAGTAGTAAATTTAGAAGACAACACCCTAGAGAAAGTAATAACTGACGATCGCACTGCAACTCTATTCGGAACATTAAATTCATCGATTATGGTATTAGATGAAAATGATGATATTTATGTGCAAGGTTCAGGTTTGTATAGTGGAAAAACTGGCGGTATTCTAAGAATAAAATCAGGAGAAACAGATTTTGACGAAGATTACTTTTTCGACTTGGGTACTACAGTTGGAAAGTCGTGCTTTGGACTTTATCATTTTGGTGAAGGACTCACATTTACTGCTGTTTCAGAAGATGATGATAACTGGTTTGGTTTCGATGGTAGTAATCCTTCATTTCGTTTACATAAACTTGATTTATCTGCAAAAACAGATGAGGGTGATTTAGATGAATCAATTCCTAATACTTTCGCGGCATCTCGATCAATGTTCTTCCATCAAGTATCTGATGATGAAATTCTTTTTTCTGTTGCTGGTACTAACGAAGACGCATTGTACAGCTACGAAATAAACTCAGGTACTATTAGTAAAAAAATTACTAGCAATGGAGGGTATGTAAGCGGAATAGTAGAAATAAATTAACAAATAAGTTTATGTTAGAAGCAAAAAATCTCACTAAAAAGTTTGGGAGTTTTACAGCATTAAATGAACTGAATCTTTCAGTAAAAAGAGGAGATATTTTTTGTCTTCTTGGAGCTAATGGTGCTGGTAAATCCACTACAATTAACTTGTTTTTAAACTTTATTAATCCGTCTAGTGGAAGTGCTTTTATAGATGGTAAAGATGTTACCAAAGAGCAAACGCACACTAAAAAGCTTTTGTCTTATATACCAGAAAACCTAATGCTATATCCTAACCTCACAGGTCTAGAGAATCTTGATTTTTTTTGTGGTCTAGGTGGTAAAGTTTATGACAAGGATAGATTAGAAGAGTTGTTACAAACATCTGGTTTGCAAAAAGAATTTATCCACAAACGTGTACATAAATACTCCAAAGGTATGAGACAAAAAGTGGGAATTGCTTTAGCCAGAGCCAGAGAAGCCAGTGTGCTTTTGCTTGATGAACCTACTTCAGGTTTAGACCCAAAAGCCAGCAATGAGTTTTCAGAATTATTACTAGAAATGAAGGAAAAAGGAGTAGCCACATTAATGGCTACTCATGACCTTTTTCGCGCAAAAGATACAGGTACACATATAGGCATTATGAAACAAGGTGTATTGATCAATCAATTCTCAACAGATGAGGTCACTTTTCAAGATTTAGAAAAAATGTATCTCCAACATATGCATAATTAAACTTCTATGATTACTAAGCCTATAAATCTTATAATTAAAAAGGAGATAAAGATAGCACTCAGAGAAAAGTTGATCTTAGCAATGGGGGTGATTATTACCTTGTTGCTTGGTGTAGCATTATATGCAGGATATATTTCTTTTAAACAGCAACATAATATCATTCATGAAACTCAAGCTCAAAAGAGACAAGAGTGGCTCAATCAGGGCGATAAGCATCCACATATTGCAGCGCATTATGGCACCTTTGTTTTTAAACCCAAAACAGTTCTTAGTCTTTTTGATTTTGGCTTAGATGCTTATACTGGTACATCAGTTTATTTAGAAGCTCATTACCAACATGAGTTTATGTTTCGTCCGGCACAAGAACATAGTAGTATAATCAGGTTTGGTGAGTTGAGTTCTGCATTGGTATTACAGATTCTTGTTCCTTTGCTTATAATTTTTCTGGCTTTTGCTTCTTATACTAATGAGCGAGAAAGCGGAACATTAAAACTCCTTTTAAGTCAAGGTATATCTTTTCAAATGCTTACCTGGGGTAAAGTATTGGCATTTTGTATGATGCTTTTTGCTATTTTATTGCCCTATGTCATAGGTTTAACTATTCTTTCTGGTATGCAATCTCAGCAGGGAACCACGCCACATGTTATGTTAAGAGTGCTATTAATTATCCTCTTTTATGGGTTCTATTTGTTTCTTTTTATTGCCTTTTCGGTTTGGGTTTCTTTAAGAGCAACTAATGGAAGAAATGCCTTATTAACTTTAATTACATGCTGGATGTTTTTTACCATTCTGTTACCCAAGACAGTCTCCAACTTTAGTGAAAGCTTGTATACCCTTCCATCAATGCGGGAATTTAAAGCTGGAATAGAAGATGAAAAAACAAATGGTACTGATGGTAAAACACCACGCTCAGTAAGAGTAGCCAAGTTAAAAGAAGAATATTTGAAAAAATATAATGTAGATTCTGTACAGCAATTACCCATCAATTTTGAAGGAGTTTCGATGCAATATGGAGAAGAATATGCTAATCAAATTTATGATAAGCATATGCAAGCGCTAAGAAGTATCTTTCACAAGCAAAACCAGATAAGTAGCATAACTAGTCTGCTAAATCCATACATCGCAGTGCAGCATTTGTCTATGGCCCTCTCTGGTACAGATATGTACACTTTCAATCACTTTGAAGATAAGGTGGAAAGTTACCGAAGAGAATTAATTCGCAAAATGAATAATGATATGGCTGAAAACTCTGTTTATGGCGAGTTTTATGGCTACAAAGCAGGAAGCGATTTGTGGGAAGAAATTGATGATTTTTCTTATCAAACACCAACTGTTGATAAAATATTAGTGAGTTATCCATACGAAATTACTTCATTAATTCTCTGGACAATCATTGTAATTGCACTTTTAAATTTTACTAACAAAAAAATGAAACCACTCTATGGATAAGTCTACTAAAACACTGATCCACTACGAGTGGAAAACATTTACACGTAATAAATTTCAACTGCTTTTGCTGGCAATTACCTTCGTTTTTGCCCTGTATGCCATTTATTATGGTAAGTCAGAAATTAATGCTCAGCTAGATACCATTGAGGCAGTTAAAAATTTAGAAGAAAAAGAATTTGCTGAATATAAAGCAAGTTTTCAAAAAGAACTGGTCACACTAGAACAAGAACAAACTCACGATATAGCTTCACGCCCTGCATATGCATGGTATAGACATGGGTATCATGCTATTTTATATCCTCATGCGCTTGCTCCATTAGCAATTGGTCAGCGAGACTTATTTCGATATTATTATCGACTTACAGGAATGAGTTTGCATTATCAGCTTTACGAAAATGAATTAGCTAATCCTGTCAATCTACTAGCTGGAAATTTTGATCTGTCTTTTGTATTGATTTACCTTTTTCCTTTACTCATAATTACATTCTGCTATGGTTTATTTTCTTCAGAAAAAGAAAATGGCACTTTGGCTTTATTAAAAATACAGGTAATCTCTATAAGGAAGATTATGCTTATAAAATTAGCTTTCTATTTAGCTATAATTACTGGTTTGGCATTATTAGTTTCCTTAATAGGAATACTATCTACGGCCAACCCAATTAAAAGTGAGAATTTAATGGCGAGTTCATTATGGCTAATAGGGGCAATTGTTTATTGTGTTTTTTGGTTTGCGGTAATGTTTGTTATTATCAGTTTTCGTAAAAGCTCTTCTTTTAATGCCATTACTGCAGCAGGTTGCTGGCTTTTCTTTTTAATTGTGATTCCGGGTATGCTCAATGTGATTGTAACGGTAAAGTATCCAGTGAGTAGTGTCACTTTAGCAGGTTTAACTAGAAGAACTGGACTTGAAAATGAAGATGATGAAAAAGAAGCCAAAGAAGTTATTACTGAGTTTTTACACTACAAACCAGAATTGGCAGATAGTGATAGTTTAATTAAAAACAACCTGATGCCAAAGGCATATGCAGCATTCACTTCTCTTAAAGATATTCATAATCAAGAGGAAGTAGATTATTACAATTCTCAGATAAATAAAAGAAATAAGTGGATAGCTAATTTTTATTGGCTCAGTCCGGCAGTGAATATGCAAGAAATATTTAGTCAAATCACAGAAACTGATTTAAATACATTTTTGGTATTTCAAGATGCTTTGGTGAGTTTCCATAGAGATATCTCAGATTTCTATTTCAAAAGACTTTTTTGGGACAAACCAATTCTATTGGAAGATTATAGTGAACTCCCTGTATTTAAAATGCCAAAATCTGATAACAGGTACCTAATTGTTTTTACAGGTTTAAGCAAGATCTCATTGATAGCTTTACTAGCATTTATTGTAGGATATATTAAAATAAATAGCATCTCTAAATAATGATTAGAAATATATTATTACTACTTTTTTGTTTAAAAACTAGTGTCATATTAGCACAGCAGTCAGATAACTTTCCTCCTCCTGAAATACCTGATGAAATTCAGGCTATCAAGACTAATGAAGATATAAAGATAGATGGGAAGTTAACGGAAAAAATTTGGGAAGGCGCTCCAGCAACCAAAGATTTCTTTAGAATAGAACCGCGACAAGGAGGAGAATATCAGCATTCGACACAAGTTAAATTAGTATTTGATGAAAAGAATCTTTATCTGGGAGTTTTCTGTGCAGATTCATTAGGAAAAAAAGGTATACGTGTACAAGATTTGCGAAGAGATTTTTCATGGGGTGAAAACGATGCTTTTGGTATTCAATTAGACCCGCAGAATTTGAAACAATATTGTGTGTCGTTTCAAACAACACCGTATGGGAATCAACGAGACCTACAAAATTTTAACGATAACAATACAGATACAAACTGGAATGCACTTTGGACTGTTCGTACTCATCAAACAGATTCTGGCTATT
This sequence comes from Thalassovita sp., assembly GCA_002729595.1. Classification (GTDB taxonomy): domain Bacteria; phylum Bacteroidota; class Bacteroidia; order Cytophagales; family Flammeovirgaceae; genus Chondrinema. The sequence continues at coordinate 11,346 of PBYL01000094.1, forward strand.
ATGCAGAATTTGCTATCCCTTTTAAATCTATTCGTTATGAGAGGTCAGAACAAGCAGACTCAACGACATGGGGTATCACCTTTAATAGGCTAGCTCGAAGAGATTATGAACAAACAGTATTTCCAGCTATTCCTCAATCATTTTCTCCTTATCGAATGACCTACGCTGCCAAATTAAAAGGGCTAGATTTACCAGAGCCTAGCGCTAATATTAGGGTAGATCCTTATTTTCTGTACCAAAACGAAAAGTTGGAGGAGAATGGAGAAGTTAATTCAAGTAGTAAAGTGAAATTGGGTGGAGATGTTAAATGGGCAATTAATCCAAGATCTGTATTGGACTTCACTTTTAATACAGATTTTGCACAGGCTGATGTAGATCAGGCAGTAAATAATTTAGAGCGGTTTAATATTTATTTTCCAGAGCGTAGACAGTTTTTCTTAGAAAATTCTGGCCTTTGGGCTGGGGCTGGAGATTATTCAGTAGTTCCTTTTTTTAGTAGAACTATTGGTTTACAAGGAAGCTTTAATGCCGAACCTGCTACAATAGATGCGGGTGTTAGATACACAATGCGTAATAATAATTATTCTATTGCAGGTTTATATATTCACCAGGCTGAAATGGAAAGCACACCTGCTGCTAATTTTACAGCGTTGAGGTATTTACAAAATTACGGAAAGGAAAATAATGTAGGAGTGATGTTAACACATCGACTGGATGAATCTTCTAATGAGCTTGGCACACAACAAAGTAACAATACAACTCTTACGATAGATGGTCTTATTCGCCCTAAAAGTGAATTGACATTTTCTTATTTACTTTCTAGTTCTAGAGATAATTCGAATGATACAATGGGAGTAGCAGGTAAAGTTTATCTCAGTTATACCACAAATAAATTTTATTTGGGTTGGCTAACTAATTTCGTGAGCCAGAATTATAATCCAGATATGGGTTTCGTATTTCAGAACAATGTCATATGGCATAATCCAGGAGGTTATTTTATATGGCGACCTAAGAATATTTCTTGGATAAGAAGATATGATCCGGGAGCATTTTTTAACTATTATCAAGATGCTAATGATCCAGGTAATTTTCAACAAGGTAGTATTTATCTATTTCCAATTTATGTTATATTTACCGACGGTAGTTTCTTTGAATATGCCATTTATCCAACTTGGCAAAATATTAATTTTGCTTTTGCACCACTTAATATTTCTATTGCAGAAGATAGATACTATTATACTAGGCATCAGCTAACTTATAATACAGATCAATCTAGAAAGTTTTCATTTTCTGGTAAGTTAAGTTGGGGTGGGTTTTATGATGGAGATAGAACTACTGTAAATGCAGGTTTGCGATTTGCACCAATGCCACACATTGCTTTTACGGCTGATTACGAATATAATAATTTACAAGACCTAGGAATAAATACAGAAGATTTAGAAACACATCTTTCTACATTTGGAGCTAGGTTTGCACTTAACCCAAGAATTCAAATTTCAGCATTTTATCAGTACAATTCATTTGATGAGCAGGGTAGATGGAATGTAAGAGGAAGTTGGGAGTATCGTCCATTATCATTTATATATTTTGTCTTTAATGATACTCAAATTAATAGTCTTGAATCAGCTTATCATCAACAGCAAGTAATAGGTAAAGTAACATTTTTAAAACAGTTTTAAGTAATGGCAAAGCCAGACTTAATTAAAGAAAGTTTATGGAAACTAATGTATAAACTTTCTTTACCAGGTATATTAGGAATGATGGTAATATCTATTAATTCAATAATAGATACAGTGTATTTGGGTAACCTTGTTGGCACAGATGCCTTGGCAGGGGTTTCTCTTTTATTTCCAATTACTTTAATTATTACAAGTGTTACTTCTTTTATAGCAGTTGGTTCATCTTCTGTATTGAGTAGAGCAATCGGAAAAGGCAATCAGCATATACAATCTAAAGTATTGCCTAATTTAATAGCTATGGCGTTATTGTCATCCTTATTTTTGATGCTTACTGGTTACTTATTTGGTGAAGATGCAGTGTTACTTCTAGGAGCAAAAGGAGAGATTGTTAAAATCTGTTTGGACTATTTATATGTTTATATTATTGGTATCTTTTTCAGTATTTATGGTCTTTCAGCCAATGGACTTATTCGCTCAGAAGGAAAGGTGAAACAAGCCATGATTTATACTGTAATTGCAGTAATTTGTAATTTGATACTAACTCCTGTTTTTATAGATTCATTTCAGCTAGGTGTAAAAGGAGCTGCTTGGAGCAGTGTTATTAGTATGTTTGTTTATAATCTCCTTACAACAATCTATTTTGTAAGAAAGAAAGCAACTTTTGAAGTAGGAGTTCTTATAATAAAAATCGAAAAAGAAATTGTTATTGATGTAGCGAAAATAGGATTTTCGGCTTTAGTAATGCAGGTATCGAATGTAATAAGGCAGTTTATTATTTTTAGAACTGTAACTTGGTATGGTAATACACATGATTTAGCTGTTTTCAGCACTATTTTTAAGATATTTTCTTTTGTATCGGTTCCAACAATGGGATTGTTGCAGCCCCTACAACCTGTAGTAGGAGTTAATTTTGGTGCAGCTAATTGGGATAGATGTATTCAAGCTGTAAAAACCTTTAGACTATCTGGTATAGTTTTAATGTTATTTTTACTTCTACCAATCTGGTTATTTCCAGAATTCATTATAAATCTTATTCTACCAAATGAAACTTTAAGCATTGTTGAATTAAATTACTTAAAAATTATCTTGTTAGCATTACCATTTTTACCTATATCAACAAGTTCAATTATTTTCTTTCAAGCAATAGGAAATGCAAAAAAGGCTGGATTAGTGCCATTGTTACGTCAAATATTGCTTTTTTTACCATTAATTTTAATTATACCTTATTTGAATGGGTTAAATGGAATTTACTATTCACTATTGGTTGAGAATTTTCTTTATGCTTCTATTCTTTGGATGCTATTTAATATAGAAACACAAAAAATGAAAAGCCAGATAGCAGCAAAAAATTGAATTTTCAAGTAGTTTTTTTTCTTGCAACTACATGGAATACATGCCAATGTTTTTCTTTTCCTGAAATAGTTTTACCTACTTTATTAACTTCCTTAAAAGCTTCAACTTTAAAGTCTGAAAAAAGAAATTCGATATCATTTTTAGAATGAAAAGTCATGTTTGGATTATTGTTCCAAGAATCTTCAATCCCAAAAAAATGGCCTGCAAATACGCCACTGGGGAGTAAACTATTTAGAATAAGATTCCAGAAGTTTTCAAAACTTTCCGGTTTGCAAAATGGCAGACTAAATGAGGCATTTACAAGAAAAGCTTTGGGTAGTACATTTAATTCTTCAAAAGTGCAGCAGAGTTTTTTGAATGATGTAATTAAATCAGGTGAGATCCTATTTTCTAATTGTTCAATAGCATCTTTTTCTTGATCAATTACCAAAATATCCCATCCTTGTTTTAATATCTCCAAGCTATCTACGCCATTCCCACAACCTAAATCAATTGCTTGCTTATTATTTTCAACAAATTTTTCGTTTGAAAAAAGAGTTAAAGCTTTAACTAATGTAGCAGCAGGAGGAATGTTTTTACTATTAAATTGATTGTAATGCTGTTTCCAAGTTTTTTCCATTTTAATATTTAGTTCTTACACTCTTTACAAATTCCTCCTAGAGTATAATTAATCCGATTAACAGAAAACTCATCAGATACTTCAACTTTAGGAACTTTTATATCTTTAAGACAATAAGTTTGATGACATTCATCACATATGAAATGGGCATGTTTTTCAGTATGGGCTCTATCAGGACATTGCTTACTACAAATAGCGTATTTAATGCCATTTGAGTCTTCAGATGCACGATGTAAAATACCATGTTCTTCAAATGATGTTAATGCGCGATAAATTGTTACTCTATCATTGGCTGCAGTTAACTTTTCAATTACATCTCTAGCTGAAAGTGCAAACTTATGTTCCATAAATAACTTCAGCATTTCCGATCGTATTGGAGTATTTTTTAATCCATGAGCATGTAAAAGGTCACCAATCATACTTTTATTATCCATCCCTTTTTTATGATTTAATACTTCAATTTAATATCTATTTTAACACAAGTATAATCAATATAGTTTTAATTTTAAGGTGCAGTATGTATTCTGTAGCAACTGTATAAGAGTTGATTTTATTTAATATAAAAATAAAATTAGTTAGCAAAGTATCTATCTATTAATTCGTAAGCCCAAAAAGATGAAATGGAATCTTCTATTTATTGTTATTTATTTTTCTTTATTTCTTATAGGCTGTGATTCTAAAGAAAAGATTAAAATAGATCATATTATATTGGCTATAAATGCTCTTGATTTAGGAATAGAAAAATTTGAAGAATTGACTGGTCTGCACGCTGAATATGGTGGTGATCATTCAAATAGTTTCACTCATAATGCAATCGTATCTCTTAATAAGCACACGTATATTGAAATTTTGGCACCTAAAAAGGGTTTGGATTCAATACCAGATTTTTTTAAAGATTTCCATGAATTAAAACCTATAGGGTTTGCAATATCAATAAGTGAAATTGAGCTATTAGAAAAATCTCTTAAAAATTTAGGCTTTTCTACACAAGGTGTTGAGGATTGGTCTAGAAAAAAAACAAATGGTGATAAATTAAAATGGAAGTTATTACAAGTTGAAAAACCAGATATAAATGTGAATCCTTTTTTTATAAAATGGTCTGAGGAAACTGGACATCCAACTAGTGAAATAAATGTATATACGAAATTAGAAGAATTGGAATTAATAACACCTTTTAATATAGAAATTAATCAAATTTTAGCTTCTATCAATTCGAAAGTTGATTTATTGGAAATTAAAGATGGAAATATAGCTCAAGTAATTCTTTCAATACAATCTCCGAAAGGAAGAATTACATTTAAATAGTATTCAAAATATTAATAATAAAATTACAGCTGTATTAAGGTAAAAACAAAATAATATTTTCATTTATATATATTTAA
>PBYL01000095.1 GCA_002729595.1 Thalassovita sp.
ATACACTCAACCTAACTAAATCAAGTGGGGCATTTGATCGAAATCCCTCTTGGTCGCCTGATGGTAAATACATCGCTTTTTGGAGTGATATGTCTGGTGAAAATGAAATCTATTTGAAAGCATCCAAAGAAAATGAACCTGCCAAAAAAATAACTAATCGTGGAAAAGGATTTGGTTACAAACTTTACTGGTCACCAGATAGTAAATACATCAGTTTTATTGATGAGACAAATACCATTTATCTGCTTGAAGTTGCTTCTACTTCTATTACTACTGTAGATAACACTTCATGGAATGTTGGGCATGGAAGCCGCTTTGGATATTCAATTGCATGGTCACCAGATTCAAAATGGCTCACCTATACTAAAGGACTTGAGAATGCAAACGAAGCTGTTTTTATTTATAATTTGGCTGAAAAAAAAGTCCATCAGGCTACAAATGGTTTCTATCAGGACTTCCAACCTGTTTTTAGTGAAGATGGTAAATACCTTTTTTACTTAACAAACAGAAATATGTCTGCAACATATTCCGATTTAGGTGATGGCACTTGGGTTTATCCTAATACAACTCAGATTGCAGCTGTAGCACTTACTAATGAAATCCCTTCCTTATTAGAACCGAAAAATGATGAATTGGAAATTAAGGAAGATAAGGAGAATGAAAAAGAAGAAACATCTGAAAAAGAAAAGAAAGACGAAGACAAGAATAAAAAAGATGAACCTAAAATACCTGAGGTTAAAATCGATTTTAACAACTTTGAAGCACGGCTTTTTTTACTTCCTCCAAAAGAAGGGAATATTTCATCATTGGTTCCTTTTAAAGGCAAATTGGTTTATATAAGACATCCTAACTCTGGGTCTGGTGAACGTAACAGATCACTTATGTTTTACGATTTTGAAGAAAGAGAAGATAAAGAAATTATGGGGAATGTGAATGGAATAGAACCCACTGCTGATGGAAAATCTCTTTTGGTTTACGCATCTGGAAAATACGGAATTATAAAACCTCAAGCAGGACAAAAAATTGAAAAAGCCATTCCCACAGATGGTCTTGTAATGCAATTGATCCCTAAAGAGGAATGGAAACAAATTTTTAATGATACTTGGCGTAGACATCGCGATTTTTTCTATGATCCAAATATGCAAGGTGTTAACTGGAACGAAATGAAAGAAAGATATGGTGCATTAATAGAAGATGCCCGCTCACGTTGGGATGTTACTAATATTCAATCAAACTTAGCTGCAGAACTAAGTGCCGGACATACTTACACTTTTGGTGGAGATGTAGAACGAATAAGCCCAGTATATGGAGGTTTTCTAGGTATAGACTGGGAATTGAGTGATAATAAATATAAAATTAAAAGAATTGTAAAACCTGCAGTATGGGATACTGAAGTCCGATCTCCTTTTGATAAACCAGGAGTTGATATCAGCGAAGGAGATTTTATTTTTGCAGTAAATGGAATCGATCTCGACCCGAAAAAAGATCCTTACTCTGCTTTTGAAGGGTTATCGGGCAAAACGGTTTCTCTTGAAGTAGGTAAAACTGCAAACCGCTCTGAGAGCAAAAAACTAGTTGTAAAATGTCTCACTTCTACACAAGAATCTCAACTCAGATACCTCGAATGGATAGAAAACAACCGCAAAATGGTTGATAAACTTTCAGACGGAAAATTAGGCTATGTATATATGTCTAACACCTCAAGCCGCGGTCAACTAGAATTGGTTAGTATGTATTATGGACAATTGGATAAGAAAGGATTCATAATTGATGAAAGGTTTAATGGAGGTGGACAATTGGCAGATCGATTCTTAGAACTGTTGAAAAGACCAGTAGTCTATAATTTACACTGGCGTCATGGAAAAGATCACACCTGGCCAATTAAAACTAACACAGGACCAGTTGGCATGTTAATAAATGGTTGGGCAGGTTCAGGAGGAGATGGTTTACCATGGGCATTTCAGGAATTAAAAGCAGGCCCTATTGTAGGTGAAAGAACACTGGGAATATTAGTAGGTCCTGCAACAGGTCACCAATTAATTGATGGTGGTGGTATAACAGTACCTGGAGCAAGACTTTACGATAATGATGGGCATTGGTTCTGGGAAGGAGAAGGTGTTTCTCCTGATTATGAAGTTATGGATGATCCCAATTTGTTAGTAAAAGGAAGAGACCCTCAAATGGAAAAAGTAGTTGAAGAAGTATTAAAGCTACTAAATGAACAAACTGTTGAAATGACTCCAGCTCCTGAACCTGAAGACAGAACAGCTGCTGGGCAAAATGGAAAGAGATAAAACTAAAAAGCTCATCCATATAGAGTTGGATGAGCTTTTATAAAACTCTAGATTTTTCTATTGATTATTCTTGTAAGCATCATCTAGAAATAAATATCTAGCATCATCTGATGCATCTACAGATTTAGATTCAACATCCAAAATCATTACAGGTGGAGTTGTATCATCTGCTTGGGCTGCTGGCCATTTTGGTAAACCCTTTCCGTTCGGATCGCCAGTTAAGATGAAATTAGCAAAGTACTGCTGCATAGTTTTAGAAACTTTGTAATCATCTTTAGACCAATCATATTCTTCAATTAAGTGCAGATTACCCATGCAATACTCAATTTCGCAAGCATGTGGTGCTCCAACTGCTTTAGGCATTTCAGGTGTATTTTCATCTTTCTTAACTGTTCCTCCTGCTAAACCAGAAGCCAATGTTTTATCTTTTAATGGAGGTCTTAACTTGCTGTACAGATATCTATAAACTGGTTTATCAGAATTTTTTCTGTGTAAGTCAAACCACTTCCAAGTACTGTAGGAAATGAACCTGTCAGAAGCCAAAGCAGTAGCAGAAAGTTCTATCACTTTCTCAGAACTATGTGGATATAATTCCAACACTTCTTCGTAAGAATCTGGGTAAGTCTCTTTTACTTTTTTGATGTAGTTTTCTTCCGTATAAGGTAAACCTTGCATAAAAGCCATGCCCGGTATTTCGGCTGAGTTCCAACCTAATAAAAGTGGTACTTGCGCTTGCTCACCTGCATTAAATATCTCTGGTAAAGATTTAGGGTAGAAATAACCATCTATCACTGTAGGAAAACCAAATCTGCCTGATTTGTTATAAGCTTCAAAAATGGTTTCTGTGTCTAGTGCTCTTAACTCTGCGAGAGTTTTATAACCAGCTTTTTCGGCAAACTCTGCTCCTTGTTTTTCTGCTTCTTCTAGCGGTATAGGAAATAAAGTTGGATTGATTGCCGCTCCACTTTCTCCAATGGCACCAGCAATTAAATCTCTTGATAATGGGGAAGCCATTTGCGCACTTACAGAAATTGAACCCGCAGACTCACCAGCAATAGTCACTTTTTCTGGATCACCACCAAAAGCAGCAATATTCTCTTGAACCCATTTTAAAGCGAAAGATTGATCTAGTAAACCATAATTACCCGATGCTTTGTAAGGAGCTTCTTTGCTTAACTCTGGATGTGCAAAAAATCCGAAGATGTGTAAACGATAGTTTACAGTTACGGTTACCATGCCTTTTTGAGCCATGCTCGCCCCATCGTATCTTGGTTCAGATGCATCACCCGCCACAAAACCGCCACCATAAAAATATACTAATACTGGTAATGGCTTTGCTGGTTTTTTAATTGGAGACCATACGTTTAAGTACAAACAATCTTCGCTCATTCCATCTGAGCGAGAAACCATGTCTCCAAAAACATTTGCTTGTACTGGCTTAGGACCAAATTTTTTAGTTTCTAAAACATCATCCCAGTTTTTTGCAGGTTGGGGTGCTTTCCATCTTAAATCGCCTACTGGTGGTTGGGCAAAGGGAATTCCGAAATATTTCAACAAGCCTAATTCCTTATCTTCAAAACCCTCAATTATTCCATTTTTAATTTTTACTTGTGTTGCTTTACTGTTTTTCTGTGCCATAACTGACAAACTAAATAAGCATAAAATACCTATCAAATAACTTATCTTCATGTTAATTAAAATTTAAGTATTACTGTCGAATGGAAATCAATTTAATAATTTAAATAAATTGATATTCTTTTTGTGGCTATTAATCGCAGCTTGATTTAAAAAATCACACATGAAGACAAAATAATTTGCAGTGCTACCCAAAATTTAAACCTAAACCTCTATAGGTTTTAAAAGTCTCGGTTTTCAATTTGCCGTCATCTATTATCAGTACTTCATTAAATCTTTCGCAGAGTTCGCCTGCTTTGGCATGTCTCAAATAGATGGGGTCACCTATTTGTAAGTCGATATTGTTTTTCTCAAAGAAAACGGGTGTTTGTACTTCTCCGACTCCTTCGTTGGCATCAAACTTTCCTCCTTCTGGCAAATAGAGAATGGGTGCTTTGGTTTTTTCTACACCTCCCGAAGCAGTAAATCCTCCTCCATGGCAAGTGTAAATATTAGGTTTGGGTTTGCGCACAATTTGGATGGCATAAAACAAAGAGGGATAAAGTGTGAAGTTGGAATAATAATCGAAAAGATGGGAGCAAAAAAAACCCGAACCTACAGTAACTTCTGTTATTCCTTCTTCTTGAATAGTTGTTTCCATACTACCTGTACCTCCGCCATTAAAAAACTTTAAAGTGAATCCATATTCCTTTACCTTATCCAATACCTTTTCTCGCCAAGCTTTTATCTTCGGAACAGATCGATTTTTCAATAGTGAAATTACATTGTTTTTTAAGCCGTTGCCCTTCACTTTGTCTCCTATTCCGGCAATTTGAGCTTCGTAACCCATTAAGCCATCTAACTGAACAAATTCGAGTTGCGTAATTGCCTTGAATACTTCTTCTAGAGAATGTTCATCAACTATACTCGATCGCCAAACACCAAAATGCACTCCCGGATAATCTTGAGACATATCAATATCCAAACAAATTGGAAATTTAACGCCTATCGATTTTCCAACAGATTCTATAATATCCAAATGCGCTTTACTATCAAGCATCAAACAGATGTACTTCCCTTTTTTAATCTCCTCTCCTATTTCAACAAGAATAGTTTTATCTACCACTGGGTAACCTAAAAGTATATCATCAAAACCCAGTTGAGTGAGATAGACTGCTTCTTTGCCGTGGTAAGCCATGATGCCATTGAACTTATCATCAGAGGCTAAAATGAATTTCATCAACTCTGGAATTCGAATTGATTTTGAGGCTATTCTAATTTTTTTATTCTTTGCCCTTACCAGATTTATTCTGATGTTTTCTTTGAGTAAATCCATATCCAAACAGGCATAAGGAAAACTTTTGCCAGAAAGAATCTCTTTGTATTGCTGATAAGTTTTCATTTAATAACCAATAAACAGGGTTTTTAGATAGTCTGATAGAAAGATTTGATCTGGGTCTTGTTCTGCTCTCAGCTTTGTAAAAGCATCGAACATCGGATATTTTTTTTGAGCCAAGTCATAAGTTAAAGTATTCATTTTGCCCCAGTGTGGTCTGCCATTGTAGGCCAAAAAGATTTCTTCTAATGCTCGAAAATATTTGGTAGGCTCTTTTTTATTATAGACATGCGCTGCAATATATGCCGAATCTCGCTGGTAAGCTGGACTCAAATAAATATCGTCTCCTTGCACAAACCTGTTTTCAAGCGGAAACAAAACAGTCCTGTTATGCTTATTTATCCAGTTAACTATATCTTTTTTAACTTCTCTGTAAGCCTCAACCGGTATGTTGTATTCCATTTCGTTAAACCGAACCAAGCGAGGAGTAATAAACACTTTATGGCTGTGGTTCACTTTTCGATGTTTGCCAATGGTATCAGCAGCTATACCAGATATTTTTCTAGTTAAACTCGGAAACACCTTAGACACCTCGCAAGCAATTTTGAAAGTATAATTCTCCAAAACCATCTCCTGCACATAGCTGCTAAAAGAAGATTTATCTGGTTCATCATTCGTGAGATTTACTAGCTTAAGCATTACATAAGGTGTATTGGGAAACCAGTAAAATTCGAAGTTCCGGTATCTTTTATTCAACTCCTGATAATTTTCCAACACAGTATCGAGTCGCTCTTTATCTATTATCAATTCCAACTTGTAAGTAGGCACACATTTTAAAGTAATCTCGGTGATAATGCCTAATGTGCCAAGAGAAACCTGAGCAGCTTTAAATAACTCTGGCTTATCTGTCTCAGAGCAGCTAACGATTTCTCCTTTACCATTTACAAATTTGATTTTAGAAATTTGTGTGCTGATGTTGCCGAAGGCAGTTCCGGTTCCGTGCGTTCCCGTACTAATGGCACCCGCAATACTTTGTTGATTGATGTCTCCCATATTCGGCATTGCCAAACCATGTTCGAATAATAGGTCATTCAACAAGTGCAGCTTTGTACCCGCCTTTACAGTGGCAGTGAGCTTTTCTTTGTCGACATCAATAATTCCCTGATAATTATCTAGTGAAACCAGAAAATCATCAGTTAGGCTCAATGGGGTAAAAGAATGCCCAGAACCTATAATTCTTACCTTTTTCTTTGCATTTAGTGCTTTAAGAACAACTTCTTGTATTTCATTTTCAGTGTTTGGTAAGTACACATCAGAAGGAGTCCATTTGAGATAGCCAGACCAGTTTTTCATAGAGTACATTTCTATAAAAATGTAAAAAATCTGGCTTTTTTCTGTTGATATATGTCAACTAATAATTTACTGCAAACTTTTTTCTTATGCGGCTGAGCGTTTCTTTAGTGATGCCTAAATAAGACGCGATGTGGTTTTGGGGAATGCGACGAATTATTTCTGGATAAGTATGCATCATATACTCATACTTTTCTATCGCGGTCGATGATTGCATTACATACAATCGCTCTTCTAGTAAAATGTAATACCGCTCCATCATTTTTCTGGAAACCGTTTCGGCTTTGCGGTATTTCGCAATAATTTTTTGCAGGTCAGAATAGGAAATATACAGAAGCTCACAGTCTTCTAATAATTCAATACCTTCTCTAGTAGGAGTTTGCTCAAAAAAACTTTTTACAGCCACAACTATATCACCTTCTAAAGAAAACCAAGTATTAAATTCTTTGCCTTTTGTAGAAAGCACATAATGCCTTACAGTTCCTTTTTTAATGAACCATAAGTTTTTACACACAGCATTTAATGCTAAAAGCTTTTCACCTTTTTTTAAAGAAGTTTGTTTTAAACAATTTTGTAGTTCGTCTATTATTTCATCGGAGCCATTTCGAAGCTCGTTGACAATTTCATATAGGTAATTATTCATGCGTATTGCATTGTTAGTATGTGCTTAGTAGCCGTGGTTTGCGCTAGTCTATATTGATATCATATTTGTTTAAAAGACCTAAAACATTGTTGATAGAAAAACTCGCTTTTCTAATTCTATTCCTTTCCGGATCTATAGAAAGATTATAAGAAGTAGTAAAGTCTACCTTTTCCAAATTTGTATGATCGAATACTGTTTTATCTAAATTGCACCCATCAAAAGAAGCATTAGTTAAATCAGATTCTGAAAAATCAACTTCCTGCATTTCACAGTTTTGAAAGCTGGTATTTTTTAAACTTAATTTATAAAAGATTGCCATTTTTAACAGACAGTTTTTAAAATTCATGGAAAGTAAAAAAGAGTTGCAGTAACTAAAATCCAGTCCTAATAACTTGCAGTTTACAAAACTCACATTATTAAATCCGGTGTTTTTTAGTTGGGTAAGACTTAAGTCGCAGTCTTTGAATTCGCAATCCCGAAAGATTGAGTTAGAGAAATCGGAATTGGATAAAACGCAGTTTGTGAAAGTACAGTTTTCGAATTCTTCTCGTGTGAAGCTACTAATTTGATCTGTAGGCTCTAGTATATTTATACCGTTAAAGTCCTTATCTTCAATCAAGATTAAATTGTTAAAATGCTGATTATACGATTTGTGTTATTGATACACATTTTCTATAAAAATACACTTTTACATAAAGGAATAAAAATATATGGTGATATTCCTTTTTGAGAAAACCACCATAATAAAATATTGTTCAAAAAAAATTTTGATCGCTAACCAAGGGCTACATCGAGCAACATCATTGTGGCAAAACCAAACATGGCTCCTATAGTAGAAAGGTCGGTATCGCTACCGTTTTGAGATTCTGGAATCAACTCTTCTACTACTACAAAAATCATGGCTCCGGCAGCAAAAGAAAGTGCATAAGGTAAAAGTGGTGTAATTACCAAAACCAAATAAGCTCCGAGTACACCAGCTATTGGTTCAACAATGCCTGAAAGTTGCCCATAGTTAAATGCTTTTAATCTTGAAAAACCTTCTCGCCTAAGTGGAATCGAAACCGCCGCTCCTTCTGGAAAGTTTTGTAATCCTATACCAATGGCTAAAGCTAATGCACCTGCTAAAGAACCTGCTTCTGCATTGCTTGCTAAAGCACCAAATGCTACCCCTACAGCTAAGCCTTCTGGTATATTGTGCAATGTTATGGCTAATACAAGCAAAATACTTCTGTGCCATGAGGTTTTAATGCCTTCTGCTTTGCTATCGGGTAAACCTAAGTGCAAGTGTGGTAAAACCTTATCTACCAATAATAAAAAAGCGCCTCCTGCTAAAAAACCAACCACTGCGGGTATCCAAGAGGGTGTGCCAGTCTTTTCTGCCATTTCTATTGCCGGATTGAGCAAAGACCAAAAGCTTGCTGCAATCATTACACCGGCTGCAAAGCCCAGCATAGAATTCAATACTTTCTTGTTGATTTCCTTAAAAAAGAAAACCATTGCCGCTCCCAAAGCTGTAACTCCCCATGTAAAAAGTGTTGCGAAAAGTGCTAATAAAATCGGATTTGTGTCTAGTAGCCAGTCTGTATTCACTCGTAGTTGTAGTTTAATATCTTAATAAATCTCCTCGGTTCATCACAAATCGTGATTGAAAGACGCATAAATTTACCTATTAATCGAATAAGTTGTCTTTAATAATTTCAATTTAAACTAAGAATAAGTCTAAATGTTTGTCTGCTGAGCTTCCCTATTCAGTAGCTATACAACTAATTGTGTACGGGCACCCTAATATTAGATAGGTTTTACTATTCTTTTTTGATTTGTCTCATTCTACTGTTACAAAATTATTATTAAATTGCTTAAGACTGATGACTAGTAAATGAAAATGAACATAGCTGAAACCAAAATAAATGACATAAAACTCTGGGATGAGTTACGGTCTGGCTCCCGTAATTCTTTTATGGAATTTTACGATTTAATGTATCCCATACTTTATGCGCATGGTTTAAAATACTGTTTCGATAAGGAGTTAATGAAAGAAGTACTACAGGAGGTTTTTCTTGAAGTTTGGGAAAAACGCAACACTTTGCCGGAAGTACACAATGTAAAAGGATACCTTTATGCTATTGTTATCAGAAAAATAAACCGGTCACTCAGCAACAAAAAACATAAAACCCTACCACTCGAAAATGCTAACCAACAAACCATTAGCATTCAGTCTTATGAATTTGCATTGATTGAGTCTATCAATACAAATGAACTAAAATCTCGCCTACAAAAAGCATTATCTGTACTCACTTCCAAACAGAAGAAAATTATCATTATGAAATTTTTTGAGGATATGAGCTACGAAGAAATCTCACTTAAAACAGGAAGCAACAAAAGAACTGTTTACAACCAGATTTACGAAGCCATAAAAATTCTTAAAAAGTACCTCACTCTTTTTTTATTAATTTTATTTTACTGATTTACAGCTAGTTAATAATTCATTTTAAAAATATTTCTGATTTTTTCGGTAAAAATTGGAGATGGCTTGCACTATATATTTAAAGCCCTTAAAAATGGATTATAACAATTACGATTTAGAAGATTTTGTTACGGATGAATTTTTCCAGAAGTATGCAACCGAAGAAAGTGAGGATGCTAAACAGTTTTGGAAAGAGTGGATAAATACACATCCCGAAAAATCTGAAATGGTGAAAGAAGCCAAGCGAATTGTAAATACTCTAGGGCTTAGACTGAGTGAAACCGAAAGACTTGAAGAGCGCAACAAAATTGAAAAACTCATCTCAGGAGAAACACTTCAAATACAACCAGCATCAAAACAAGTCTGGCTCTCATTTAATAAGGCGGCAGCCATTATCGTTTTTGCCATTGCTGCTTTTCTAGGTTATTGGTTATCTTATAAAAAGGAAGAAACCGCTCCGATAAAGCAAATTGCATTTATAGAAAAATACATAAACAATGGTCAAAAATTAACGCTTACCTTTCACGATGGAACGATAGTAAAGTTAAACTCAGGAACAAAAATTAAATATCCTGAAAACTTTGATGCTACAGTGCGTGAAATTTGGCTAGAAGGCGAAGCTTTTTTTGATGTAACCAAACACCCCGATTGGCCATTTATAGTTCACACACAAAATCTAGATACAAGGGTTTTGGGTACTTCATTTAATGTAAAAGCTTTCCCTAACGAAGACCACGAAAATATTTCGCTTGTAAGCGGAAAAGTAAAAGTGAATAACAAAGTAAAAACAGAAAGTGCAGATTCTGTTTTTCTTACCCCTGGTGAAGGTGCCAGCTTTGATGAATTCAACCACTCACTCCAAAAAGGAAAATTTAACCCAAACACAGTTCTTGCCTGGAAAAATGGAATCTTACAATTTGAAGGTGCCAGCTTCAAAGAGATTGTTCCGGTGCTGGAAAGGTGGTATGGTGTAAACTTCCAAATTCAAACAAAACAACCAGTTAAAGGGAAATTTACCGGTAAATTCTCTAATCAATCTCTCGACATTGTGCTACAAGTACTGGGAGAAACTTCTGAATTCAACTATCAAATCAACAAGAAAGAAGTAATTATTAATTAAGCGATATGCCTATGTAACACAATACTTTAGTCCACAAAAAAAGCCAGCACCGTCCAAAATGCTGGCTCTAAAAACATGATTTACATGCCAGATTCGTGTGCAGACGAAAAAGGCAAATTTTTTCAGATGTCTAATTAACACCTAAAAGTCAATAAAAATATGAAATTGAAAATTGTTAGACAAGTTATCACTATGTCCAAATATGCCTTATACGGGTTGTTTTTTCAAAGTTTGCTTTGCACTATGCTTATAGCAAAAGATGGTAGCGCGCAAAACAAAAAACTAGAAGAGATTTTGCTTTCAGTAAAACTGGAAGATGTAACCCTGAAACAAGCGTTAAAAACTATCGGAAAAGAAACTGATTTTCATTTCGCTTACAACAATTACACATTTAATGAAAATTTACGGGTTTCAGCAGAAGCCAACAATGAATCTCTAGCCGACTTACTGGGCAGAATTTCTAAAACTGCCAATGTGAGATTCAAAAGAGTAAACGACATTATATATGTAAAAAAACACCTATACCAAGAACCCGCCGTAGAAGAGTTCGTCGAAATTATACCTGTTCAGCAAAAGATTACAGGTAGAGTTTCTGCGATAGATAGTAATGAACCTTTACCGGGCGTAAGTATCTTAATTAAAGGAACTACTACTGGTACCACTACAGACATTGACGGCTATTATTCACTCACTTGCGCTAGTGGAGACATTTTACAGTTTAGCTACATCGGCTTTATTACCAAAGAAGTTGAAGTAAATTCTCAGACAGAACTCAACGTGCAACTCGATGCCGACCTCGAACAACTAGAAGAAGTAGTTGTAGTGGGTTATGGTTCTGTTAAAAAAACAGATTTAACCGGTTCGGTAACTTCCATCACTAAAGACGAACTAACCAGTTTGCCAGTAAACGATGTACAGCAAATTATGGCAGGTCGTGCGCCGGGTGTACAGGTTATTCAAAACTCTCACTCTCCGGGTGGTGGTTTAAGTGTGAGAATTCGTGGAGCTAACTCCGTTTTAGGTGGAAATGAACCTCTTTATGTAGTCGATGGCTTTATCGGTAGCATAGGTTTAAATAGCATTAACCCAAATGATATTGAATCTATAGAGATTCTAAAAGATGCTTCTGCTACTGCCATTTATGGTTCTAGAGGTGCGAATGGTGTTGTGATTGTTACCACAAAACGCGGTTCTAAAAACCAAGACCAGATCAATTTTGATGCTTATTACGGTTTTCAAAAAATCATCAATAAAATTGATATGATGAATGCTAGGCAGTTTGCAGAAATTGCCAATGCAAAAGTAATGAACGATGGTGGAACTGAAGTCCCTTTCCCAGATTTAAATAATTTACCTTACGACACCGATTGGCAAGACGAAATTTTTAGAGTAGCTCCTATTCAAAACTATTCTTTGTCTTTTGCTGGTGGTGATGATAAAACCCAATATTTAATTTCTGCCAACTATTTCGATCAGGTCGGTATTGTAGAAAATACAGATTTTGGTAGAGGTTCCATTAGAGCGAACATTGATAAAAAAATTGGCAAATTTAAAATCTCTAACAGCTTTCAGGCGACTAGAATTATAGAAAACGATTTGCCAGAAGGTCAAGATAAAGGGCCTATTGCTGGTGCTTTAGCAGCTTACCCAACCAGACCTGTAATGGAAGATGGCGCTTTTGCACAAATGGATATTACAGAATACAGTGGTTTTAGCGATCCAATTCCAAACCCGGTAGCTGAGATTACTCAAAGACAAAGAGAACTAAAAACCTCTCGCCTATTCGATATGATTTATGGTGAGTACGAAGTAATTCCCGGATTAAAAGCTAAAGTTTCATTGGGTGTAAGCTACTCTAATAGCCGAAGAGATAATTACACAAAAAGAACCATCCCAAATTCAAGTGTAAACGGAATTGCCTACATCAACAACAGTGAGTCTTTCGACATTTTGAATGAAAATACACTGAGCTATTTTAAAGAGTTTGGCGAACATTCTATCAATGCAGTAGCAGGTTTTACATCTCAGAGAAATGAGTACAAATATTTCTCAGCAGGTGCAAGAGATTTCGTAACCGATATTTTAGGTACTGGAAACTTGGCTTCTGGTGCAACCATAGATGTACCTGCTTCTGGTGGTACAATTTGGAGCCAGCAATCTGTAATTGGTCGAGTTAATTATGTGCTAAAAGATAAATATCTGGTAACATTTACTGGTAGATACGATGGCTCATCAAGAGTAGCACAAACAAATAGATGGACTTTCTTCCCTTCTTTTGCATTGGGTTGGAGAGTGATAGAAGAACCATTTATGGCAAACTTTTCTAACATTTCTAACTTGAAAGTAAGAGTGAGTTGGGGTATGACAGGTAACGATAGAATTCCTTCTTACCTTTCTCAACAAAGAATTAGCTCAACTACTTTATCATCGGCAGAGCAAATCGTAGTGGGACTAACTCCTGCCAACTTACCTAGCTCCGAACTTGATTGGGAAAAAACAGCCCAAACTGACTTTGGTGTAGATCTCGGTTTGTATGATGACAGATTGAGAATTACCGCTGATTACTATATAAAAAATACCAACGACTTGCTAGCTCAAATTCAATTACCACTTTCTGTAGGTTTTAGCAATGTAATCCAAAACATTGGTGAGCTTAAAAATACAGGTATTGAACTAGGCGTAGGCACAGATATTTTTGTGAATGAATTTACTTGGACTGTAGAAGCTAACTTTTCAGCCAATAGAAATGAGGTAACCAAACTAAAAGATGGAAACGATGTATTTGCTGCTTCGCTTCCGGGTGGTGCTTCTGCGGGTTCGTTCCATATTATTAGAGAAGGTGAGCCATTGGCTTCTTACTTCGGCTATGTTGAAAACGGCTTAGACGAAAACGGAGATATCACTTACAAAGACTTAAATGGTGATGAAGTAATCGATACGGATGACAGAGTGATCTTGGGTGATTTCTTCCCAGATTTTATCTATGGATTTAATTCTAAATTCTCTTGGAAAGGGATTGATGTAAATATTTTCTTCCAAGG
The DNA here is from genome assembly GCA_002729595.1 of Thalassovita sp. Lineage (GTDB taxonomy): Bacteria > Bacteroidota > Bacteroidia > Cytophagales > Flammeovirgaceae > Chondrinema. Next base: position 13,863 of record PBYL01000095.1, read on the forward strand.
TGTAGAAGGTGTGGAATTGATCAGACTAGACAAATTTAGAAGTGGTAATTCTCTAACTAGAGGTTACAACCAGCTAGTTGAAGTAACTGATTTTTGGACACCTGAAAACACCGATGCCAAATATCCAAAACCAAAGTCAGGTATAAACTTGAGAGCATCTAACGAATATGTAGAAGATGCTTCTTACCTCAGATTAAAAAACCTACAAATCGGTTACAACCTACCATTGAGTAATATGGGTATCAAATGGATGAGATCAGCAAAAGTATATGTAAGTGGACAAAACCTACTCACATTTACCAAATACACCGGTTTCGATCCAGAACTGAATAACTTCGGTAATAGCACTGTAAACGGAAACACAGATTTACGACTTGGCTTAGACCTATCAAGTTATCCGTCTGCCCGTACCTACACATTTGGTATCAACCTCGGTTTCTAAAATGTCCTCTAATCATTTAAAACAGCAAATTGAAAATGAAAAAGATAATATATATACTATTCATAATCGGTTTAATCAGTTGTAATGATTTTCTGGATGAAGAGCCAGTTTCTTTCCTATCCAGTGATCAATTTTACCAAACTGAAGACGATGCCATTGCTGCCACAAATGCAGTGTATCAACCATTGGCAACCAACGGCTATTACGGTCAGCAGTTTTTTATTCAGGTAGAGTTAAAAACAGAATATAGCTTGGGTAGAGGTTCTCACCAACCTTCTGGTGTTTATAATCTCGATCAAACTAATCTTAGCCGTATTGCCGGAATTTGGCGACTTGCTTATTTATCCATCAACAGAGCAAATGCAATTATGGAAAGAGTTCCAGCAATGGAATCTGTTAATGATGACCTTAAAAACAGACTTGTTGCAGAAGCCAAATTTGTGCGTGCTTTAAACTATTATAATTTGGTAAGACTGTGGGGAGCAGTTCCATTACAAGAAGAAGAAGTATCTGAGATCGTAGATTTTGCTTTCCCAAGAATGCCAGAAGATGATATTTATGCTTTGATTATCGAGGATTTAAAAGTAGCTGAACAAGGTTTAAAACTTCGCTCGGAGCAAATGACACCAACCGACTTATTTAGAGCTACAAAGGGAGCTGCTCAAACATTACTAGCTGATGTCTATTTGAACAGAGGTTTGTACAGCGAAGCCATGCAAAAAGCAGGAGAAGTAATTGCTTCTGGCGAATACAGCTTAGAGCAAGACATTTATGAGGTTTACGATGTTGAAAACGATACCCATTCTGAAGATGTTTATTCTATAAAATTCGCTAGAACAGATGGTTTTGGCAGTAGCATGGCGGTGTATACGCACAATGCCAATGCTGGCTACTCATCTAGTGGTTACAGAACCATTCTTGGCAATACTCAATCTTTCCTATCTGATTGGGACGCAGCAGATTTAAGAAGAAATCTTAATCTGTATAGCACACACGAAGATTCTGCATTTTTAACTGCTAGCGAACCGATTCTTTACAAGAAATACATCGATTCTGAATCGCAAGGTAATCACGGAAATGATTTTCCAGTTTTCAGATATCCAGATGCTTTATACATCTATGCCGAAGCAGATATTAGAGCCAATGGAAGTTTATCTACCGAAGGTTTAGAGTACATCAACATGGTGCATCGAAGAGCATATGGCAAAACGGTTGATGTTGCTGATCCAGAAACAGATTTTCCAACTGGATTATCTGCTGAAGAATACTTAGACATTATTTTTCTTGAAAGAGCCAAAGAGTTTTTATTAGAAGATAAGCACTGGTTTGATATGCTTCGCTACAACAAGGTTGAAGAGTTGCTTGACGAATCGGGCTTTACTTATTCAAACACCTTATTGCTCTGGCCAATTCCACAAGAAGAAATTGACAACAACGAAGCAATTTCGCAAGACGACCAAAACCCCGGATATTAAATTTCAATCACTGAGGCAGGGCATAATGTTCTGCCTCATTTCAACTATACATAATGAGAAATACCTGTCTTAAAATATTAGTTTTACTACTGCTCTTTCATTGCCAACCGATTCAAAATGTTAAAGAGAAATCTTACGATTTGGTGATTTATGGAGGAACTTCTGCCGGAATTATTGCTGCTATTCAGGCTGCCCGAATGGATCATACCGCCATTATTGTAGTACCAGAAGATAGAATAGGTGGCGTAATGAGTGGCGGTCTTGGCTGGTCAGATATTGGCGAAGAAGAAACCATTGGAGGTTTATCGCTAGAATTTTTTAAAAGAGTCTATCAATATTACCAACAAGATTCTGCTTGGAAATTTCAAGCCGCTACTGACTATAAACCTTATGGCAATCATGTAATTCTAGAAAGCGGAATTATGTGGACATTCGAGCCAGAAGTTGCCAAAAGAATTTTTGAACAAATGCTTTCAGAAGAAAAAGATAAAATCGAAATCGTCTATAATGAAAGAATCGATTTGAAGGCAGGTGTTACAAAAGAAAACAACGTCATCACATCTATTAAAACAGAATCTGGCAAAGAGTATAAAGGTAAATATTTTATTGATGCTAGCTACGAAGCAGATTTACTGGCTCAGGCAGGTGTGAGTTACCATGTTGGCAGAGAAAGCAGCAGTACTTACAATGAAGAACTTGCTGGAGTACTTGGCCCAACCATCGATGTAAGGCAACCGAAACATTTATTTGGTCCGGGTATTTCTCCTTATGACAGTACCGGAAATTTACTTCCTGGTATTCAAGATGTGCCAATGGGTAATCCCGGTGATGGCGACCATAAAATACAGGCTTACAACTTTAGAGCTTGCCTTACCACAGCTACTGAAAATCAGATTCCGATACCTAAACCGGAAAACTACGATCCACTTAATTACGAATTGCTTTACAGGTACATTAAGAAAAAAGATTTAAAATCTATTCGCGATGTAATTACCATTTCACCTATGCCTAATTATAAAACCGACATCAACGATGGCGGTCATGGTAGCCCATTTTCTACAGACTATAATGGCATGAACTGGGATTTTCCCGAAGGTGATTATGCAACAAGAGAGCGTATCTGGACAGAGCATTACAACTTTACCGTTGGACTTTTCTATTTTTTGGGTCACGATTCAAGACTACCAGAAGAAATGAGAAATGAAATGTTAAAATATGGTTTGCCCAAAGACGAATACACGCAGTATGGTAATTGGACACCACAATTATACATTCGAGAAACAAGACGTATGTTAGGCGAGCATGTTCTTACGCAACAAGACTGTCAAGAAGATGTGAGTAAACCACATTCTATAGGTATGGCATCTTATGGACCAGATAGCCACCATGTGCAAAGAATAGTTTACGAAAATGGTGAAGTGGTAAATGAGGGAAACTTTTTGGAACCACATAAAGCCTATGAAATACCAATGGGTGTAATTATGCCAAAAGAAGAAGAATGTGCCAATTTACTCGTGCCGGTTTGTGTTTCAAGCTCTCATATCGCTTTTGGTTCTATAAGAATGGAACCTGTATTTATGATAATGGGACAAGCAGCCGCTACCATCGCATGTCTATCACAGGATAATAAAATGCCATTACATCAGCTCAAATATGAGGTCATCCAGAATCAATTGTTGAAAGACAAACAAAAACTTAAATTAAATGAAGTTTACTAGCTAACCCACCTTATCCTGAAACTATGAAAATGAAAAAGCTAATCGCAGGTATTATCCTGATACCCTTTCTGCTACTCGCATGTAATAGAAGCAATAGTCCCTCTTCTACAGTTGCAGATATTTCTGCCGATGTAATTATTTACGGAGCTACATCTGCCGGTGTAATTGCCGCTTACTCAGCCAAACAAATGGGTAAATCAGTATTAATTATTGAACCAAGTACGCATTTAGGTGGGCTGTCATCTGGTGGTTTAGGGCAAACAGATATTGGGAACAAATATGCAGTTACTGGTTTAGCCAGAGATTTTTATAGAAGAATCGGGAAACACTATGGGCAGTTTGAAAAATGGCTCTTTGAACCTCATGTAGCTCGCGAAACTTTCCAACAATATATAGATGAAGCTGATCTCCAAATTATTTATTTACACAGATTGGTTGATGTGGCAACTCAAGATGGAACTATTCAAAATTTAACCATCGAGCGCAGCGATCAACCCGGTAAAGAAAATGAAAAAACAGTTTCGGGTAAAATGTTTATCGATTGCACCTACGAAGGAGATTTGATGGCAAAAGTGGGTGTATCTTATATAGTAGGTCGAGAAGCAAACAAAACCTATAATGAAACCATTAATGGAGTTCAACTAATGGAAGGTCACCAGTTTCCAGATGGAGTTGACCCTTATAATACTCCGGGCGATCCATCAAGCGGGTTAATTTGGGGAGTAAGTGACAACTCTCTTTTACCTAATGGAACCGGAGATGGCAAAGTTCAGGCTTACAATTATCGCATCTGCCTTACAAAAGACCCAGACAACAGAATCGCAATTACAGAACCCGAAGGTTACGATGCTTCTAAATACGAGCTTTTATTAAGATTGATGGCCGCTCAACCAGACAAGCAAATGTTATATAACTATTTTATCTGGAGTGGCATGCCAAATAGCAAAACGGATATCAATAACCGAGGAGGTTTTTCTACTGACATGATCGGCATGAATTACAACTATCCGGAAGCTTCTTATGAAGAACGCGCCGAAATCGTGAAAGCTCATGACAGTTATACCAAAGGTTTGCTGTATTTTGTGGGAAATGATTCGAGAGTGCCTGAACAAATCCGAACTGAAATGCAAAAATGGGGATATCCTAAGGATGAATATCCAAACAACAATCACTGGACTCCTCAACTGTATGTAAGAGAAGCCAGAAGAATGATTGGTGATTACGTAATGACGCAGGCCAATTGTTTAGGTGAAAAAGTTGTGGCTGATAAAGTGGGTATGGCAGCATACACCATGGATTCTCATAATTGCCAACGCATTGTAGTTGATGGACAGGTTAAAAATGAAGGTAATGTGGAAGTTGGAGGTTTTGGCCCTTTCCCTATTGCTTATCGATCGCTAACTCCAAAAGAAACGGAATGTAAAAACTTATTGGTTCCTGTTTGCCTTTCTGCTAGCCATATCGCTTATGGTTCTATCAGAATGGAACCTGTATTTATGGTGCTAGGTCAATCTGCTGCTGTGGCAGCTTCTATGGCGATTGATGCAGAGACCAGTGTACAAAATATCAATGTAGATCAACTAAAAAACAAATTGGCTAGCGATCCCCTACTCGATGGAAACACTGCCGAAATCGTGGTGGATAATGAAGACAATACCCATTTAGAGATTAATGGAAATTGGGAAAATAGAAACCGTGGAGGTTATGGCCCTTCTTTGCTTGCACTCAATGCTGATGAGAATACGCAAGGAACAGTTAAGTTTTCACCTGAAATTCGCAAAGATGGCTTGTACGAAGTATACGCCTACTTCCCAAAACTGCCTGATGTTTCTTCTCAAACTAAATTCATTATTCATGATGCAAAATCTACGAGAGAGGTAATTATCAAACAAGAAGATATTAAAGTGGAAGGCCAGACTTCTGGTGAATGGGCTAACTTAGGTAGTTACCAATTGCCAGCAGGTAAAGAAAGTTATGTGGAAGTAAGTACTGAAGATGCAGATGGTTTGGTCTTCGCCGATGCAATTATCTGGATTCCAGCTAAGAATAATAATTAATTACCATGTTTTATGCTTATTAATCGAAAATGAAAAATCAGATATTAATACTCTATATAATTATACAAGCGATGCTGTTTTCCTGCTCGCAAACACCAACTCAGGAAACTACTTCGCAAAATACTGAGCCCAAAGTTTATACTGCTGATATTATTGTTTATGGTGGCACCTCTGGCGCTGTAACTGCAGCTGTACAAGCTAAGAAAATGGGCAAATCGGTAATAATGGTTTCACCAGATATACATCTTGGTGGACTTTCTGCCGGAGGTTTGGGCTTCACTGATACTGGAAACAAAAAAGTAATTGGTGGACTTTCTAGAGAGTTTTATCACCGATTATACATGCACTACCAAGATTCTGCTGCTTGGAAATGGCAAGCAAAATCTGAGTATGGCAACAAAGGGCAAGGAACTCCGGCAATCGATGGCAACGCCCGCACCATGTGGATTTTTGAACCTCATGCAGCCGAAAAAGTATTTGAAGATTTCATCTCCGAAAATAACATTGAGATTTATCGCGACGAATGGCTAGACAGAAGTAATGGTTTAGAAATGGAAAATGGAAGAATATCTGCCATTAAAACGCTAAGTGGCAAAACCTTTCAAGGAACAGTATTTATCGATGCGACTTACGAAGGTGATTTAATGGCGATGGCTGGTGTAAAATACCATGTGGGTAGAGAAGCTAACAGTGTTTATGGCGAAGAATTTAATGGCATACAAAAAGAGGTTTTTCATCATGGCCATCACTTTAGTGAAAAGATTGATCCTTATGTAGTGGCAGGTGACCCAAGTAGTGGTTTACTTCCTAAAATCTCAAGCAAAGACCCAGGTGTAAATGGCGAAGGTGATGATAGAATCCAAGCATATTGCTTCCGTATGTGTTTGAGTAATCATCCAGATAATAGAATAGCTTTTACAAAACCAGAAGGTTACAACCCTGCTGATTACGAACTTTTGGCTAGAGTTTATGCCAAAGGTTGGGATGCTACTTTCAATAAATTCGATCCAATTCCAAATAGAAAAACCGATACGAATAATCATGGGCCTTTTAGCACAGATAATATCGGGATGAACTACGATTATCCTGAAGCTAGCTATGAGAGGAGAAAAGAGATTATTAAAGAGCATGAGAATTACCAAAAGGGTTTGATGTACTTTTTAGCAAATGACCCAAAAGTGCCAGAAGAAGTGAGAACAGAAATGAGCCAATGGGGTTTGGCTAAAGATGAATTTACCGACAATGGAAACTGGCCACATCAAATTTATGTGAGAGAAGCCCGCCGTATGATTGGCGATTATGTAATGACAGAAAATGATGTATTGGGAAAAATTGAAGTCCCAAAACCAGTTGGAATGGGCTCTTACACGATGGACTCACACAATGCACAAAGGTATGTAACTGAAAAAGGCTATGTGCAAAACGAAGGTGATATTGGTGTACATGCACCTGTGCCTTACAGTATTTCTTATGGTTCTTTGGTGCCACAAAACGGTCAGTGTGAAAATCTGTTGGTACCTGTTTGTGTTTCGAGTTCACACATTGCTTTTGGTTCTATCAGAATGGAGCCTGTATTTATGATTTTAGGACAATCAGCTGCTACGGCTGCTGTTATCGCGATAGATGATCAAGTTTCTGTGCAAAATGTAAGCTATGATAAGCTCAGTGAAAAACTACTGGCAGATAACATGGTGCTTACATTAGGCGAACAATAAAATGAATGTTTTAATGTCTTTCGGGAAACAATTCACTAACCAGTTATGCTTGAGGCATGACTGGTTTCTAAATGATTCGGGATAAATATCTTGAATCTTGTTCCTTTAGAAAATTCACTAGACAAGGTAATGTTGCCTCCCAGCTTTGATACGGTTTCTTGCACAATGTACAAACCTATTCCAGAACCTATCGAATACTCACTGGCTTTAAAAAACATCTGGAAAACTTTCTCTCTCATATCCTCTTCAATACCAATTCCATTGTCTTCAAAAATGAGATAAACTCCTTTTTCATATTGTTTAATATCGATATACAAAAAGGATTCTTGCACACTATGGTTCTGATACTTAATGGCATTAGATATGATATTCCTACAAATAATTTCGAGTCTCTTTTCATCTGAAAAGAAACCCCCATTTAAAACATAGTTAGTTTTTATATCTATCCGGTCTGCGTTATCCATAAACTTCAATTCAGACAACACTTCATCCATCATTTTCTGGAAATTGATTGGCGTATTGCTAATAATCAATCTAGAATTTCGCGAGTAATCTAAAATATCTCTTACAAAAGTATCTAACTTGATCAGACTCTTATTTGCCAGTTTTAAATACATATTAAAATTGACAGGGTCTCTTTCCATTTCCAGCAGTTTAATTAAACCCATTACAGAAGAAAGTGGAGCCCGTATATCATGAGAAACCCTGTACACAAGGTTGTCTAACTCTTCGTTTGACTTTTTGAGCTCGTAGGTTCTTTGCCTTACATTTTCTTCTAAGCCCTCGTTCATGGCTAGAATTTCGGTATTATATAGCTCCAGTTCTTCTGCCTGAGTTTGAATCTCTTCTTTCTGGTCTTGAATTGTATAATTTTTTTCTCTTAAATCTTTATTGGCATCTGTAAGCTCTTTGGTTTTTTCCGTTACAAGCTTCTCTAGTTTTAGATTTTGTTTTTTTACATTATTAATTCTGATGAAATAAATAAAAACAGCTAAGCTGCTCAGTATTAAAAATACCAATGCTCGGAACCACCATTTTTCCCACCAAGGAGGCAACACGGTAATATTTAAAGTTCTAGCAGGATGAGTTATCTCAGGATCATCAATCATTACAGTAAACTTATAATCGCCAGGTCTCAGGTTTGTATAAGTTACTTTTCGCTCACTGCCTACATATTGCCACGACTCATCGACAAAGTTCTCTAACCGATATTTATATTTGATTCTCTCAGGCATGGTGTAAGCAAGCGCCGTAAAATAGATGCTAAATACCGATTGAGTCATTGTAAGTTCTATGCTTTCTGTCTCGTTTATTGCTTTTTGCAGTGGAGAACCTTTATCAGCAATAGGAACATGCTCATTAAAAATGTGAAAATCTGTAAAAGCAATGGGAATTATATTATCACAGTCTTCTAAACTATCTGGATAAAAAATATTCAAACCATTATTTCCACCCAACATCAATTCACCTGTAGAAAGCCTACCAAAAGTTTCTCTGTTAAATTGAAGGCTTTGCAAACCGAAGCTCGTATTGTAATCTTTAAAAGTTTGAGTTTCTGTATTAAAACAGGTTAAACCTTTATTAGAAGTTAGCCACAAAGTGCTGTCTTTGTACCCAATAATTCCGTTGATATTATCACTAATTAAACCATCTTGGGTAGTAATAAAATGGAAACTCAAATTTTCTCTATTGAACTCTAGCAATCCCCCGCCTTGCGTACCAATCCAAACTTTGTTTTTAGTATCTTCATAAATCGAAAAAATAGAGAAGCTGCCAATATCTTCTTTCTGAATCTTTACTATTTCATTAATCTCTAATGTTTCAGGATTTATTAAATGGAGATATCCATTGTTAGAGCCTGCCATTAGCTCTCCTGTATGGGAAAATGACACTACCCAGAAAAACTTTCCTTTTAAGCTATTGGGTTGATTTTGTTCCCAACTCATATAAGTAAAAGTCTCTGTTTCTGGATCGAACTTATTAATACCTCCACCAAAAGTTGCCAACCACAAATTGCCATTTTTATCTTCGGCAATGTCTACCACATTATCGTTGTTAGGGCCTTTGCCTTTAGCTGATTTTGTAGAATAGTGTTTGAATTTTTTGGTCTTTATATCAAACAAATCCAAACCTCCATCCCATAAACCAATCCAGATTCTACCTTTATGATCTTCAAAAATTACTTTTATTTTATCATTGCTGATACTGCTTCGATCAGTATCGTTATGCATCAGTTTTTCAAAGTAATCTCTGTCTCTATGGAAAATATTTAAGCCACCACCATCTGTACCAATTAGTATGTGCTCATCACTGGTTTCTAATGTTGCACTAATATCTTGATAAGATAATGAACCTTCTTGAAGCGTAGAATTATAATATTTAAACTGGATAAAGTTTTTATCGAAAAGATTTATACCTCCATTAAATGTAGATATCCAAACTCTGTCTTGTTTGTCTATGGTAACAGATTTAACAGAATTGGCACTCAAGCTTTTAGCATCCATGTGTTGATGCCGATATTGATATGCCTCTTCTTTGTTTATGTCTAGCAAATTCAAACCATCGTCTGAACCTACCCAAAGCATACCGGAGCTATCTAAAGTTACACACCAAATCTGGTTGCTAGATAAATTATATTTAAAATCAGGATTGGTCTTGTAATTAGAAAACTCACCTGTTTCAGTATCCATTATATTCAAGCCATCCCAAGTGCCAACCCAAAGTCTATCTTTAGCGTCGTAGCTAATACAAGTAACCTCATCATGGCTAATACTTTTAGAATCTTGACTATTATGTTGAAAACGGAGAAAAGTTTCTGCTTCAGGATCAAACAAGTTTAAGCCACCACCTAAAGTGCCAATCCACATTTTACCATCTTTTCCCTTTTCGATACTTCTTACACGGTTATGGCTAAGACTTTTAGGATCGTCTGGATTGTGCAAATAATGCTTATAAGTCTTTGTATTAATATCGAAAATAACTAATCCATCTCCAGAGGTTCCAATCCATACTTTGTTATTTTCATCTATATAAATATCATAGATATGATCAATTACAGCATTCTTATCGTGCTCAATGTTCTCGTTGATATTTAATCGGGTAAAATTATCTCGTTTACGATTATATATACTGATGCCCCCACCCCAAGTAGCTATCCACAAATTTTGATAACTATCTTCGGCAATGTCCATCACAACATTATTGGAAAGACTTGTAGAATCTTTCGCATCAAAATGATACGATTTAAACTCTTGGCTATCAAACCTGTTTAAACCATCTTCTGTGGCTATCCAGATGAAGTTTTCTGAGTCTTGAATTACTTTAAAAGAAAAGTTATGAGACAAGCCGTCTTCAACAGTGTACGACCTGAAAACTAATTTTGGCTGAGCCAAGGATGCGTTAAATAAGTCAAATATCCAGCAAATAAGTATAAAAACAGCATTTACTGTAGTAGCTCTGAAAAGCATTACAAAAATTATTTATGATGTAAAATTTAAAAAATTTTACACAGAGATGTATGTATTTTGAAAAAAGTTAGTAGATTAGCCTAAATTCCTACTTAAGTTAGGATGTTTTTAGCTTGTAAGTTTTCAGGCGCGAAATTACTATATTCTTCCTACCCAGTTTAATATTTTTCCTCGAATTTGGTTAATCACACGTTGAAAGGTGTAATTTCCCCTTTGAAAATTTCCGCGCAAATGTATTTTAGAATATGCCTAAATGAATTATTCACATTTTAGCAAGTAATATTATTTGCTAAATGTGATCAATCAGAGATGATGTATAAATGCTAATTTGAGATGCAAAGTTAATCGGTGGCAAAGATAATTAAAACCTAAGTATTAAATTTATTGAATTGCTATTCAATCTATAACAGCTTCCATATAATTCTCACTCTCAGAGATACTGAACTTCATATCCGGTAACTGATCTTGAAAACTTTTAAATCTGCTATCAGCCTTTAGTTTTTGCACTACTTGAGCGAATCTACTTTGAATGGTTGGGCTATTGTGTTTGAGTATATTAAAATAATTTATTCTTTCATATTCATAAGAAGTTAACTCATGTGTATAAGGATATGAATATTCAGGTGGGTTAAATAAGGCAATTTCTTCTTTTAAAATATCAATCAATATTTGGCTTTCAGCACTAGTGCTATCCTGCAAAAGAAGTTGATGATAGATTTGTTCCGGATAGGCGAAAGACCAATGTTCAGATTTATCATCTAAATATATATTTCTGTTTTTAAGATGTAAATTGTGAATCACAATCTTTTCTAACAACAAAGTATCTACTGAAACCTTTGTCTTTTTGTTAAAAGCACTTTGTAAATTTCTTACTAGTTGATAAGTCTCTTCATTATATCTGTTTTGTAAAGTTGCCTTAGTTCTATCATTAAAATAAACCTCATGCATTTTTGCATCTTCAAAAATTTCATCAATAAAAGTAAGCCGCTCTTTATGTTGATTTTTGTAGGCATTAGTTAAAACCTGAGTATCTACACTGGTGGTTGAATACAAATAAAAGGCAACTAATACGCAGCAAAACCCCGATATATACACCCAGCTATTCACCCTGAAAAATAAGCTAATTGAATTCCAG